>JBBSTY010000026.1:0-32525 GCA_038235385.1 Acidimicrobiales bacterium
ACCGCGGTGGGGGCGTAGCCGCGCATGAACGGCGCCCCCGCGTGGAAGCCGGCGTCGGCGAGGTCGGCCAGCAGCGGCTCCCACCCGTGCGCAGTATCGGGGAAGCCGTGGATGCACAGGGCCAACGGTCCGGCCGGCGGACCGGTCACGAGGCAGGTGACCTCGATGTCGTTGACGGTGACGCTCGTGCGGGTGGGCGCAGCGGCCATGGTGCTCCTGTCGGGACGGGCGGTTCGAGGAGCCTGGCACACCGACGTGACCCTCGGCGGAGACAAACGTCACAGCTCGGGCTTCACACCGTGGTCGGTGGGTAAGGTTGCGTGGGGTCGTTGGGGACACGACGCTCGGGGGGTGAACGACGTGAACGTGACGTTCTACGGGGTCCGTGGCTCGACACCGTGCTCGAGCGACGCCAATCAGCGCTACGGGGGCAACACGTCGTGCGTGGCGATCACCGACCCCGGTCACGAACCGCTGATCCTCGATCTCGGAACCGGCCTGCGGTTCTTCGGCGCCACCCAGCACACCGATGGCTCGTTCCGCGGCCATGCCCTGGTGTCGCACCTGCACTGGGATCACGTGCAGGGGCTGCCGTTCTTCGCCCCGGCCAACCGCCCCGGCGCCGTGCTCGACATCTACGGACCGCCCCAGGCCGATGGCCGGTCGCTCGAAGAAGCCTTCGGCGACTTCATGGCGCCGCCGTACTTCCCGGTGCGGGTCGAGGACCTCGAGGGTTCCTTCCGCTTCCACACCCTCGACCGCGGGCCGCACGCCGTGGGCGACGCCAAGGTGACCGCGCAGCTGGTACCGCACTGCGGACCGACCAACGGCTACCGGGTCGAGCAGAACGGTGTGTCGATCGCGTACGTCAGCGACCACCAGATGCCCCTCGACGGCAGCCTCGACATCGCGCCCGGCGTGCTCGAGCTGTGCGACGGTGCCGACCTGCTCATCCACGATGCCCAGTACACGTCCGAGGAGTTCATGCTCAAGGCGCACTGGGGGCACTGCACGGCCGACTACGCCGTGCACGTCGCTCGGGAGGCCGGCGTCGCTCGTCTGGCGCTGTTCCACCACGACCCCGACCACGACGACGACATGGTCGATCGGTTGCTCGCAGGGGCGCGCGCCTCGTGCGCGAACGCCTCCATGGAGATCATCGCGGCGTCCGAGGGCCTCACCCTCGCGCTGTCCCCGGCGGCGGCATCGGTCCACTGACGCCGCACTAGGGTCTGCAGGCGTGAGCGACATCGAGGACGATCCCGGCGCCGGGTCGACGTTCGACTCGGCCAAGTACCGCCAGGTGCTCGGCCACTTCCCGACCGGCGTCACCGCCATCACCGCCATGGCCGACGGCGTGCCGGTGGGCATGGCGATCGGATCGTTCGCCTCGCTCTCGCTCGAGCCACCGCAGGTCCTGTTCTGCGTCGGCCGCCACTCGTCGTCGTGGCCGAAGATCGAGGCCGTGGGCTCGTTCTGCGTGAACATCCTCGCCGAGGACCAGGAGGACGTCTGCCGCGTCTTCGCCAGCAAGGCGACCGACAAGTTCGCCGAGATCGGGTGGAAGCGATCGGGCAACGGGAGTCCGCTCCTCGACGGCGTGCTCGCCCACATCGACTGCACGGTGGCCGACGTCATCCCGTCCGGCGATCACCACGTGGTCATCGGCGGCGTCACCGACCTCGAGGTCCGCCACGAGGGCGGCCCGCTCATCTTCTTCCGGGGCGGCTACGGCCGCTTCTCGGTGTAGCGGCGATGCCGGTCTACGCCCTCGGCGACCAGGTCCCCGACATCGATCCCACCGCGTTCGTCCATCCCGATGCGGTGATCATCGGTTCGGTCACCATCGGCGCCGAGGCGTCGATCTGGCCCGGCGCCGTGCTCCGCGGCGACGACGGGGCGATCACCATCGGCGCGCGCACCTCGATCCAGGACGGATCGGTGCTGCACACCACCATGATCGTGCCCACCACGGTCGGCGCCGAGTGCGTGATCGGCCACATCGTGCACCTCGAGGGGTGCACCATCGAGGACGGCGCCCTCATCGGCAACGGTTCGGTGGTGCTGCACAACGCGATCGTCCGCAGCGGCGCCATCGTCGGATCCAACGCCGTGGTTCCCAACAACATGGTGGTGCCCGAGAACGCCATGGCGCTCGGGGTCCCGGCCAAGATCCGCGAGAACGCCTCGAACCCGATGATGATCCAGATGGCGATGCGCTCCTACGTGGAGCGCAGTCGGCGCTACCGCGAGACCATGCGGCGCATCTAGTTCAACCCGGAGTTGAACCAGTGCAGCCCCTCGACGGGGATGTTGCGCGCCACCGTGAACACGATGAGGACCGCCGGCGCCAGCCAGGCGAAGACCCGTGGCCATCGGATGGTCGGGACGGTGATGTCGAACTGGGCCAGGACCCAGCGGCCGAACATGTACGCCATGATCGGGAGCAGGACGAGGGCCAGCAGGTTGTGATCGGCGGCGCCGACCAGGTCGCCGTGCAGGAGCGCGTTGGTGGCTCGGAGGCCGCCGCAGCCGGGGCAGTCGATGTTGGTGAGCAACTTGAGCGGGCACTGCGGGTACGCGCTGCTCGTGTTGGGATCGACCATGAACGTGTACAGGCACGCACCGGCGAGCGCAGCAGTGGCGCCGATGGCGATGAGGTGGCGCGTGCGGGAGCTGCTGCGGGCGGTGAAGCTCTCCACGCCGGGCCCGAGCATCGTTCCCGGACCGGCGAAGGCGGGACCGGGGTCGGGGCGGGCGTCGGTTCCGGTCGTCTCGTCGGCGTCGAGCGTGTCGCGGAGTTGGAAGGCCACGGGCCGAGCATAGCGGCCGAACCCAGTTCGGAACCGCGGCGGACACCGGTAGTCTGATCGACGATCCGGATCGTGGGGGGCGGATCGTCAGGGGTGCCGCGTCGGGCGCACCGAGAGAAGAGAGATCGCCATCGCCACGCCGAGTGCCGTCGAGTCCGAGTCCACGCCGCCCTCAGATCCCGCGACCCCGACGGGGTCGACGATGCTCGGCCCCGCGACGCGCCGAGCCGGCTGGTCGCTGATCCGGCGCACGCTGCGGTCGCAGTGGGCAGGCATCACCTTCGGTGTCGTCGTCGGCCTGTGCTGGACCGCGGCGAAGGTCAGCGCGCCGGCGCTGGTCCAACGGGCCATCGACCAGGGCATCGTCGCCGAGGACCGCAGCGCGCTCGTCGAGTGGGCGTCGGCCATCGCCGTCGTGGCGGTGATCGCCGCGCTGTTCACCGGGCTGCGGCGGTACTGGGCCTTCCGAGAGTCTCGGATGGTCGAGGCTCGGCTCCGCGACGCCATCTACACCCAGATCCAGCGGCTCCACTTCGCGTTCCACGACCGGGTGCAGGCCGGCGACCTGATGAGCCGGGCCAACACCGACCTGCAGCAGATCCAGGCGCTCGTGGTGCTCATCCCGCTCACCATCTCCAACTTCGTCACCGTCGCCGCGGTCACGGTGATCCTGTTCACCATCGACGCCAAGTTGGCCCTCCTGTCGCTCGCGTCGCTCCCGCTGCTGAACTACCTGGGCAAGCGGTTCTCGACCCGGCTCCACCCGTACGTCATGGGCATCCAGACCGAGTCCGCCGAGTTGGCGTCGGTGGTGGAGGAGACGGTCAGCGGGGTCCGGGTGGTCAAAGGGTTCGGCGCCCAGGAGGTGCAGGCCGGTCGGTTGCGCACCGAGGCGTCGGATCTCTACGAGACCTCGATGGGCGCCGCCCGGGTGCGGGCGCGCTACCTGCCCGCCATGGAGCTGCTGCCCAACATCGGGTTGATCCTGGTGCTGGGCTACGGCGGCCACCAGGTGCTGGCCGGCAACCTGTCGCTCGGCCAGCTCATCGAGTTCAACGTCTACATCTACCTGCTCATCTGGCCGCTGCGGATGCTCGGCATGATCATCGCCCAGGGCCAGCGGGCGGCGGCGTCGGCGCGGCGGGTCGACGCCGTCCTGGCCACCCAACCCGCCATCGTCTCGCCCGCTCGCCCGACCTCCCTGCCGGTCGGTTCCACCGCCGGCCACCGCGGTCTCGGCGCGGTGCGCTTCACCGATGTCACCTTCGGCTACGAACCCGGCGCGCCGACCCCCGTCCTCGACTCGCTCTCGCTCGACATCGCGCCGGGGGAGTCGTTGGCGCTGGTCGGGGCCACGGGCAGCGGCAAGTCCACCATCGCCCGACTGATCCCGCGGTTCTACGACATCGACGACGGCTCGCTCACCCTCGACGGGGTCGACGTCCGCCAGCTCGACGTGCTAGCGCTGCGGCGTGCGGTGGGGCTGGTGTTCGAGGACACCTTCCTCTTCAGCTCCACCATCGCCGACAACATCGCCTTCGCCGACGCCGAGGCCACCGACGAGCGCATCCACGCCGCCGCTCGGCTGTCGGGCGCGCACGACTTCATCGTCGAGCTCCCCGACGGCTACGCCACCGAGATCGGCGAGCGGGGGTTCTCGCTGTCGGGCGGCCAGCGCCAACGCATCGCCATCGCCCGGGCCATCCTCGCCGACCCGCGGGTGCTGATCCTCGACGACGCCACCTCATCGGTCGATCCCACCAAGGAGCACGAGATCCGCGATGCGCTCACCGAGGTCATGCGCGACCGCACCACGATCGTGATCGCGCACCGGCCGGCGACGGTCGCACTGGCCGACCGGGTGGTGCTGATCGACGCCGGTCGGGTGATCGCCGAGGGCACCCACGAGTCGCTGCTCGCGTCGAGCGCCGACTACCGCCGCGTGCTCGCCGCCGCCGAGGTCGAGCGGTGATGCCCCAGAGCGGGGTCGATCCCGACGACGCCCTCGACGCCGAGCAGGCTCGTTGGGTGATGCGCCGGGCGGCGTCGATGCTGGCGCCGTACCGCCGGGAGGTCATCATCTCGATGGTCCTCATCGTGGCGTGGACCCTCACCACGCTGGCCGGTCCGTACCTCGTGAAGTACGGCATCGACCACGGGATCTCCGAGGGCAACGGTGCCGCGCTCGACGTCGCCGTGGCCGGGTACGTGATCGTCGCCGCGCTGTCCTATGTGGTGTACCGCCTGCTCATCTCGGTGTTGGCCAAGGCAGGCGAGGGCTACCTGCGCGACCTGCGGGTGAAGGTCTTCGACCACCTGCAGGCGCTGTCGATGCCGTTCTACGACCGCACCAAGGCCGGCGTGCTCGTGTCGCGCATGACCTCCGACATCGACTCCATCTCCGAGCTCGTGCAGACCGGGCTGCTCATGTTCCTGATGAACACGCTGCTGCTGGTCCTGTCGGTCGTGGTGCTCGCGCTGGTGTCGTGGCAGCTGCTGCTGCTGTGCCTCGTCGCCCTGCCGATGGTGGTGATCGCCAGCATTAAGTTCCAACGCGATTCGAACCGGGCCTACCTGCAGGTGCGCGATCGGATCGGCTCGACGTTGTCCACGCTGCAGGAGGGCATCGCCGGGGTGCGGGTCATCCAGGCCTACGGCCGGGAGGAGACCGAGACCGGTCGTTTCGTCGTCGGCAGCCGTGCGCTCTACCGCGCCCACATGCAGTCGGTGTTCGTGCAGGCCTGGTACCTGCCGGTGATCGAGTTCGCCGGGCTCGGCACCACCGCACTGGTGGTGGGCATTGGCGGCACCATGGTGATCGATGGCGCCCTCACCATCGGCACCATCGCCTTCTTCGTCCTCACCCTCAACAACCTGTTCGATCCCATCCAGCAACTCAGCCAGCTGTTCAACACCGTGCAGTCGGCCGGGGCCGGGCTCAAGAAGATCTACGAGCTGCTCGATACGCCGATCGAGGTGGACGAGCGCGCCGACGCCATCGACCTGCCGCACCAGGGCGACATCGTGGTGGACGGCGCCACGTTCGCCTACGCCGGCGGCGCCCCGGTGCTCACCGACGTGTCGCTCACCATCGCCGCCGGTGAGCGCCTCGCCCTCGTGGGGCCGACCGGCGCGGGCAAGTCGACGCTGGCCAAGCTCATCGCCCGGATGTACGACCCCATCGGCGGCCGGGTCACCTTCGGCGGGGTCGACCTGCGTGACGCCACGCTCGCATCGCTCCGCCAACGGGTCGTGGTGGTGCCCCAGGAGGGGTTCCTGTTCAACGGCACGATCCGCGACAACGTGCGCGTCGCCCGTGGCGATGCCACCGACGCGGAGATCGACGAGGCGTTGCGGGTGCTCGGCATCTACGACCGCTTCGCTGCGCTGCCCCAGGGCCTCGACACGGAGGTCCGAGAGCGGGGCTCGCGCCTGAGCGCCGGCGAGAAGCAGTTGGTGTCGATGGCCCGGGCGGCGCTCGTCGATCCAGCGCTGCTCGTGCTCGACGAGGCGACGTCGTCGCTCGACCCGGGCACCGAGGTGCTCGTCGAGCAGGCGATGAACGCCCTCATGGAGGGACGCACGGTGGTGGTGATCGCCCACCGCCTCTCCACCGCCGAACGGGCCGACCGGGTGGGCGTGGTCGCCGGCGGCCGGCTGGCGGAGATCGGCACCCACGACGACCTCATGGCCGACGAGGGTCACTACGCGGCGTTGTTCGCCACGTGGTCCCAGGCCTCGTCCGCTGCCGTCTGAGCCGGACGGTCACCCGGTCGCGCCGTCTTCCGTCGATAAGGTGGGCGTTGCGCCTGACGACCGAAACGGAGTGCACGTGAGCGATCAGACGAACCCGGCCGGCGGCGGCGACTTCCGCGGCTCGGCTGCGGACAAGCGCAAGGACGAGACCGTCATGGTCAGCGCCGACGACTTGGAGAACCTCGTCGCCAACGCCCGCCAGGATGCAGCCGTCCCGCCTCAGCCGACACCGCCAGCGGCGCCGGCGGCGTCGGTCGCGCCCGTGGTCGCCTCGAACGGCCCGTCGGTGGCGCTCATCGCCGGCATCGTCGGGGTGATCGCGCTCATCGCCATCATCATCGCCGTCGTCATGGTGGTCGCCAGCTGATCTGAGCGTCGCCCCGAACGTCAGGCGGCGTGGGTGGTGGCCTCGGTGAGGCGACGCAGTACGGCTTGGCGGGCGTGGGCGGCGGCGAGTGGGTCTTCGGGTCGGTGGTAGCGGCCGGGGGCGACGAACAGCCTGCCGGGTCTGGCCGCCGAGTGCGTTGGAGGAGCGTGGACGGCGGGTCGGGGTGGTGGGCCCTCGCGCTGTCGTTGGTGGCGTTGGCCCCAGAGCTGTTGTCCTGATGCGGTGGTGAAGACCGTCCAGCCGTCGGCGTCGAGGTGTGCGGACCAGCCGGTGCGGTGGGTGACGCCGTGGTGGTGGCGGCACAGGCTGGTGAGGTTGGCGAGGTCGCTGACGCCGCCGTGTTCCCAGTGGGTGCAGTGGTGGATGTCGCACCAGGTGACCTTGGCGTCGCATCCGGGGAAGGTGCAGCCGCCGTCGCGTTGGCGCACGGCTTTGCGTTGGCCTTCGGTGGCCCAGCGGGCGTGGCGGGCGAGGTCGAGGGGGACGCCCAGGTTGTCGACGATGAGGGCGGTGATGGCGGCGTCGCACGCGAGGGTGCGGGTCGTGTGATCCGCGAGGCGCACCCCGTCGGGGTTGGTGGCGACGGAGGGTTCATCGGCGTCGATCACCATGGTCGCTTCGACGACGGGGCCTTTGGTGGAGTCGAGGTCGATGCCGAGGGCGTGGCGGATGAGCTCGGTGAGGGCGAGGGCTCGCAGCGTGGATCGTGACGGGATGGGGAGCTCGCCGTTGGAGGCGTTGGCGTCGTGGGCGGCGCGGCGGTGGAGCTCGTCGGTGCGGGTTTCGATGGCGTGGGTGACGACTTCGGCGTTCTCGCCGGTGAGGGTGGCGGCGAGGGTGGTGAGCCCATCGAGGGTGGTGCCGTAGCTCAGGCGGTTGGTGGCGGGATCGTCGTTGGGGTCGTAGCCGCCGTCTTGGTCCCAGAGGCGGGCGAGGGAGCGGATGTCGTTGTGCCACTTCTCGAACCGGCAGCGTTGGGCGAGGTCGACGAGGAGGTGTTGGTTGTCGGCGACGGTGTCGATGATGCGGGGGTTGGCGAGTGCGGTGATGGCGCGGGCGTGGTCCCAGCTGATGGTGCCCGCGGCGAGGGCGTCGGCGATAAGCGGGAGGCGGCGGCGGAGCTTGGACGCGACGTTCACCCGGGTGCGAGACACCGCGGCGGGGAGGTGGGTTTCGCGGGCGAGCCAGGCGGCGGTGGTCAGGCCGTGGTGACGGTCGCAGGTGCGGCGGGCTTCGAGCTCGCCGAGCACGACGGCTTGTTCGGTGTCGACGGCGCGGCGGCGGGCTTCGAGCTCGACCGCTCGGGCGGTGAGCTCGTCGTCGGACACCGAAGACGGGTCGATGATCGCGTCGCCCCCGGTCTGCGTCTCCGATGTGGCGGCTCCGAACATGTGTTCGATCGTAGTCAAAGGTCCGCTTCGGATCAATGGCCTCGCCCCGATCGTCAGCGGCGATGAGATCGCAGCCGTTGACAGCGACGTAGCCGCCAGGTGGTGACCGTCAGAACTGCCCCTTGGCGGCGGTGGTTCTGCCCTCGTTGCTTGCCGTCTCGGATGGGCTCGAGGTGCTCGGAGGCCTGCCGTGTCGAACATCGTCCTGATGGATCGCGGCCGAGAACTGCGAGAGTCGAGAGGGTGTCTGGTAGCTGCCTCCGTGCTCGGATGCTCCGTCGGCGCTGCCCCATCGATGGGAGTCGATCGCCGACTCTCGTCCTCCGGTCAGCTCCCTGCGGAGCGCAGACCCGCGCGGAGCTGCGAGGCGATCTCGTGCACCTGCTCGGGCATGAGGGGTCCAGGGTTGCGGATGGTGGTGGCGAGCGACTTCGGCCCGCTGATGCGGACGCCCTGCAGCGTCATCGGTTTGTCGAACAAACCCCACTCGGCGTCGACGAAGCAGAGCGCCGGCCGGATTGGCGCATCGAGGGTGATCACGACGGGAGCGAGAACGCCGGCGACGGCGTCGACCTGGCGACCCATGGCCTCCACGAGCTTGGTCTGGTTGCGGCCGCCCACGTAGAGGAGGTTGGGTCCGGGACGAAAGATCGACCCGGAGGTTCGGAGCTCGACCTTCCCGGTGTAGCGCTTGGCGTCGATGACGAAGATCCCCGAGGGGGCCACGACGATGTGGTCGATGTTCGCCCGGGATCCGGGGAGCTGGCGATCGTGCAACACGACGATCTGCTCGGAACGGAGCTTGTCGAGTGCCTCGCCCAGCTTGCGCTCGCCCTTGGCGCCCTTGGCCCACGCCGTGGTCGATTGCGGTTCGTCGCTCAGCGCGAGGATCAACCCTCCCAGGCGTGGGTGGCGATCGCGCACGCGCTTCTGCCGCTTGTCCCGACGTTGCTCGAACTCGCGTTGGGCCGACTCGCCGGCGATGCCGTCTCCGCCGGTGGTGACCGCATCGGCGGCGACTGGCCTCGGCACGGGATCGCCGGACTCGACCGGTGCCGTGTCCAACTGGCGAGGATCCGCGCACTCGAGGCATGTGACGGTCTTGGCGACGCAATCCCACTGCGCTCGAGTGCCGGCAGGCAGCGCCGCCGTGCACCTGACGCAGTGGTCGTGGCGGCCAAGGGCCATCACGCGGTGCGATGACTCGGCCATCAGGAATCGCTCCGGTCGGGAGTTATCGGCAGGTGGGTATCGCTGAACCGGAGACGGATCGGTCTCGACGACGCAACCGACACGCCCGGCAACCCTGCGAGAAGCGCGCACACGGCTGATGACCGCTTGACGTTGAGCCCGTCGGCGGCGAGGAGGTAGGCGTTCGTGAGCTCACCTTCGCGACGGAGGTGATCCCACGCGATCTGGATCATCCAAGCAGGGACGTGCTGCGGCCCGGCGCCCTTCTCGTCCGACCGTTCGGTCTCGATCCACACGCCGTCGGGGCCGACCCCACTGATCCGGTTCGGCCTCCTGCTCGAGATCGTGGTGACGACCGGCGTCGTCGACGCGAGCTGGCGGAGCAAGCGGAGCAGGTCGGGATCGAGCCGGTCAGCGGTCACGGACCGTCACCCACACGCTGGCCCGTGGTCGGGGAGAGGAGAGCAACGGGACGGGTGTCTCATACGCCGGTCGCATGGCAGAGATGATGGCCGAGAACGGTGGTGCGCCGGGCCAGGGTCAGCGACCCACGACCTGGCCGAACTCGCATCGGTCCGAGCGGTCGTCCTGGTCGGTCAGGCGACCCGTCACGCCACCGCCGCCGCGAAGGAGGCGAAGAGGTCGCCGGGGAGGGGGTGGCGGAGCTGCCAGGTGATGGCCATGGGGCGTTCGCCTCGGTGGCGGACGTAGGTGGCGGGGCCGAGGAACCAGAACGCCTTGGATGAGGTGTTGAGGCGGGCGAACAGCATCACCGACGTGCCGAGCTCGGCGTGGCGCTGGTAGCGCTGGCCGGTGTCGCTGTCGGCGCGGGTGACGGATTGGCTCTCCCAGTGGATGAGCTCGGGACTGATGGCGTAGTCGCGATAGCGGGTGGTGGGGGAGAAGCTGCCGGCGGTCTTGTCGAGGGTGAACGCGAACAGGTCGGCCTGCGCCTCGGGCGACCAGTAGACGCCGGTCTGCCATGGCGCCACCTTCGCCCCGTCGCCGACACCGAAACCGGCGAGGATCTCGCGGCGGGTGTAGCGGGCGTGGACCTGCAACGGGACGTTCGTGTCGGCCAGCCCGACCTGCACATGGTCGACGTCGTCGCGAAGGATGGCCAGCAGTTCGCGCAGCTCGGCGAGCACCTGCGGATGACGCCACACGAGGTCGATCCCGGCCTGGATGTCGGTGCCCTTGGTGAGTGCGCGATCGGCGATGGACGCGACCAGCATTCGGGCCAGGCGCTGTTCGCACTCGCTCCGTCGGTCGATCGTCGGCGGCGACGTGGACGCCAGCAGCTCCTGGTAGGCATCGATGCGCACGGTGTCGTCGATGTGGAGGAGTCGGCCGACGGCGCGGGACAGTTCGGTCTCGTTCGGTCCCGCCGGCTCGATTGCGACCCCGGCATCGCGACAGAGGTCCGACCACGAGTGGTTGCCGGCGTAGACGTCGTCGAGCTCTAGCCCGCTCTCGTCGAGGTAGGACGCCAGGCTCACCTCGTGGCCGGCGTCGACCAGCGTTCGCAGTTCGGCCACCTTGGCCGCCCACTGCGACGGCACCGACTCGCGGATGGATCGCAACACCTCGGCTTGGGCCACCGGATCGAGCTCGAGGTGACAGCCAGCTGGAAGGAACGGGAAGCCGCCCTCGACCTGTTGGCGTAGGTCGCTGCGGGTGCCGCCGAGCAGCGCCCGGAAGCGGCGGTCGAGGCGGAACTCGCGGCGGTGGTGGCCGACGAAATCGAGCACGGTGCACACCGTCTTGCCGTGCGCTCGGCGCAGACCGCGGCCGAGCTGTTGGAGGAACAACGTGGGGCTGTCGGTGGGACGTAGGAGCAGGAGCGTGTCGACCAGCGGGATGTCGACGCCTTCATTGAACAGGTCGACCGAGAACACGACGTTGACCCGCCCCTCGGCGAGATCGGCCGGTGCGGCGCGCCGTTCGTCGGCCGGCGTATCGGCCCAGACGGCGACGGCAGCGATGCCGTGCTCACGGAAGCGACGCGCCATGAAGCGGGCGTGCTCGACACTCACGCAGAAGCCGAGGGCACGGATCTGGCTCACGTCGTTCACGTGGGCGCCGAGTTGCTGGATCACCTGGCGGACCCAGGCATCATCGGCCGTGTAGACGTTGGTGAGGCCCTCGACGTCGTAGCCCCGGCCCCGCTTCCACGGCACGTCACGGAGGTCGAGCCCGTCATGGATGCCGTAGTAGGCGAACGGCGTGAGCCGGTGCTGGTCGATGGCATCCCACAGCCGCAGCTCGGCGGCGATGCGATCGTCGAAGAGGTGCAGCAGCGGGAGACCGTCGGCGCGTTCGGGCGTGGCCGTGAGCCCGAGCAGTTCACGGGGACGGACGTGGTCGAGCAGGCGTTGGTAGGTGGGCGCGGCGGCGTGGTGGAACTCGTCGATGATCACGACGTCGAAGTGATCGGGCGTCAGGTCGGCGAGATCGGCATGGGCCAGGCTCTGGATCGAGGCGAAGACGTGCTCGAACGTCGTGGGCTTCGTGCCCCCGACCCACAACTCGCCGAACGCGGGATCCCGCATGGCGTGCTTGAACGTGTTGCGGCTCTGCTCGAGCAGCTCCTTGCGGTGGGCGACGAACAGCAGCCGGGCTCGGGGGAGTGTGGTGCGGAGGCGGGCGTAGTCGACCGCCGCCATCACCGTCTTGCCGGTGCCGGTGGCCGACACCAGCAAGTTGCGGTGATGGCCCTTCTGGCGGGCGACGGCGATCTGTTCGAGCAGGCGCTCCTGGAACGGTTCGGGGCGGATCTCGATGGGGCTCAGCAGGAAGGTCGGTCCGCCAGCTTCGCGCTGAGTCTCGGCGTCGAACTCGTCGGGGTCGTACGGGCGGAAGTCGCTGCTCTCCCAGTAGGCGTCGAAGACGGCGGCGATCTTGTCGATGACGTCGGGGTTGCGGGCGCCTGATACCCGCACGTTCCACTCGAGCCCGGTGATCTGGGCCGAATGGGTGAGGTTCGACGATCCGACGTACGCCGTGGGAAACCCCGACCAGCGATGGAACAGCCACGCCTTGGCGTGCAGGCGAGTGGTGCTGGTGTCATACGACACCCGCACGTCGGCGCCGAGGCCTGCGAGCAGATCGAGCGCGGCGCGCTCGGTGGAGTCGGTGTAGGTGGTGGTGAGCACCCGCAACGGCGGGAGGTCGTCGAGACCTCGCTCGTCGCAGTGGCGGCGCAAGGCGTCGAGCATTGGCTGGATCCCGCTGCGGCGGATGAACGCCATCAAGAGATCGATCCGATCCGCCGAGTGGATCTCCGTCTCGATCTGCTTGCCCACCCTCGGCTCGCCCGGAGCGTTGGTGAGCAACGTCGTGTCGAGCAACGGAATCATCGGCCGCTCGATGGCCTTCGTCGACCCGTCCGGATTGCGACCGAGGATGGCTTCGAGGATCTCGGCGGCCGGGACCGGTGCGTCGCCCGCGACGTCGGCCTTGACCACGAGCTCATCCAGGCGGCGTATGAGCTGGCGTGCCACCTCGGCGCCGGCGGTTGCCCGTTCCTTCTCGTCGAGCGTGGCGATCGCCCGTTCGATGACTCGGCTCAGGTGCAGGGCGATGCGATCGGCGGCCTCGGCGGCGCGCAAGGTGTGGCGGTCTTGGTGCAGGCGGTCGTCGAGGTCTAGCAGCGAGGCGGCGAGCGCCTCGGTGAGAAGCGCTTCGTGTAGCCCCACCCGATCCGCCATCGCAGGATCATGCCTCATGGCGTCGATGTGAGACGACGATTCCTCGTCGGCGCCAACAAGCGAGGTGCTATCGCTCAGACACTTTCGCAAGCGCTCGGATCCGTTGGTCAGCGTCTTCGCCCTTGAACTCCTGAACGGTGTGCTGTCCGTTGAGCGTCACCAGAAGATTGGGGTCGAACACTCCTCGATCGACGTGGACTCTGTCCCAGGACACCGCTCGCCGGTGGCAGGCGTGTGGCTCGGCATCCTGCACGTAGTGGTATGGCCCGACGAACTCGCCGATGGCCACGTCGCCATTGCGTGTCGGCAGGACGACGAGGTCTCCGCGAGCGGATCGTTCAAGCGCCGCGAATGGTGGGAGCTCTCACCCCGAGGCGACGGTGGTCCCTCTGGCCGCTGCCGGGTGGTTCGGACTTGGCGTTTCGGCCGACGAGGCCGCCGACGGGCTGCTCGACCGGCGTGCGTCGATGTTCAACCATTAGCTCGTCGACGCCCGCCGCTACCCTTCGAGGCGCGCTTCCCCTTTCGTGATCGCATGCTGAGGGGGAACGTTGTGGCTTTGACGGAACGCAGCCGGTCGGTTCTGTACCAGGGGTTGGCCGACGTGATCGATGACGAGGTGGCCGTGGGTGAGCTGCTGTCGTACTTCCCGGCTCGAGATGTCGAGGAGCCGGCCACCAAGAAGTTCGTCGCCGCCCAGATCGCCGGGGTGCACCGCGAGCTCGCGGAGATCCGTGGCGACATGGCGACGTTGGGCGTCGACCTCCGGGGGGACATGGCGACGTTGGGCGTCGACCTCCGCGGGGAGATGGCGACGTTGGGCGCCGGTCTCCGTGGGGAGACGGCGGCGATGGGCGCCGAGCTCCGTGGCGAGGTCGCGACGTTGGGCGCCGACCTTCGCACGGAGATGGCGGCGATGGAGGGCCGCATCATCGCCAGCTCAGCGGCTCAGCTCCGCACGATGATCCAGTGGACCGTCGGCCTGCTCATCAGCGTCATCGGACTCGTCGTGGCGATGGGCTTCCTCCAAGCCCACTGACCGGAAGCGTCGCGCCCATCGGCCGACGACATCGAACGGCTCGTTGGAGTGGCGGAGATGCGGCTCAGGGGCGCTGGCGGCGTCGACGGATGAGGAGCGAGGAGCCGAGGGTGCCCGCCGCCAGCACCAGGACCACGGCCACGAAGATGGCGATGAGAGGGAGGGCCGGCGACGTCGAGGAGTCGGCGGGTGCGGCGGCCTGCTCACCACCCGAACTGCTCTGGCCGATGGGTTCGAACGCGGGGAGGTCGCCGTCGTCGCGGGGCGCCGGATCCGGTTCCGTGGCGGGCGAGCCGTAGACGGCGAGGCTGGCTCGCTCGGTCGTGCGATCGGCGTCGGTCGCGGCGACGGCGATGATGCGCTGGCCGTCGGGCGAGCCCTCGAAGGTGGCGGTGAAGGTGCCGTCGCCCGCCACCTCGTCCTCGCCGTCACCGTCGTCGCGGAAGGTGATGTCCTTGGGCCGCGAGCGACCGTCGAAGATCTGGCCGGTCACCACGCCACCGACGGCGGCGCCGCCCCGCGCCAGCCGGGCCGTGGCGACGATCTCGCCGTCCTGGTGGCCATCGGGGATGTCCAGATCGAGGGTGACGACACCGCCGACGCCGCCCACGGCGTAGGTCACCTCCACGGGATCACGTGAGGTCGAGGTGAGGCGCAGCCGCCACGCACCCGCAGCGGGGTCGTCGATCGGAGGGGTCGACCACAGACCACCGTCCGGTGCCGACGATCGAGGTGTCGGCGCCGCCGCCGGGCGACGACCGACCCGATCGGTCCGAACGGCCGGGTCGTTCCGAACGGTGGGCGAGGCCGGATCACCCGCAGCGCCTGGATCACCCGCTGCGGCTGGATCACCCGCGCCGGCCGGAGCGACGGGATCGCGTGGTCGGACGGGATTGGCAGGATCGCCCGGCGCGCCGGGCCGCGCCGATTGGCCCGGATCCGCAGGATCGCCCGGTGCGACGGGGTCCGCCGGTTGGTCGGGATCCGCAGGGCCGACTGGAGCGACGAGATCGGCGCCGAGCCGCGGCGCCAGGAGTTGCGCGGCGATGCCCGGCGCCGTCACGAGCGTGGCGCCGATGCGGTCGAGGTCGTCGACGAGCACGTCGACGTCGACGGTCGCTCCGGGCGCCACCGTCACCAGGCCGGCAGCGAGCGCGTGGAGGTCGCTCGCGGTCTCACCCGCCCGCGGGTCGGCGCCGGTCGTGGGCTGCTCGGCGCCGCTCGTCACCTGGCCAGCGCCCCTCGACCGGAACCTCGGCGCGGCATCGGCATCGGCGTCGTCGTCACGGTCGTCGGCGGCGCCGGCCGAACCGGTGAGGCGGGGCCGTACGAAGTCGTCGAAGTTGCCGCGATCGCCGGTCATCGAGGTGTGGAGCGTGTCGACGGTCATCCGGTCGGTGATGGAGGGGAGGCCGAACGCACTGGTGACCTCGACGACCGAATCGCCTGGCCCGCCGCCGACGCACGTGAAGTCCAGCGGGTTGCCGGCCATGATCGCCAGGTGCGTGCCGTTGGTGGCGGTCGCGGTGCTGTTGAAGATCCTGGTGACGTCGGGACGGAGGGGGATCGCCGACAGGCTCGGCAGCAGGTCGGCGCACACCGACCCGAGGTTGGGGGTGCCGAGCAGCAGGAGACGGGCCACGGCCGGGACGCCGCCCGGCGCCGGCATGGTCGAGGCGAGGTACCGACGGCCGATGAGCCCGCCCATGGAGTGGGCCACGATGTCGACCTGCTGGGCGTTCAGGTCGTCGCGTAGCGCTGCCACGTACGTGTCCATCTCCCGGGCGTTCTGGTACGGCGTCTTGCCGGCGTACCAGGGCTTGGTGATCGACCCGGTGTCCATCACCCCGGGGTAGGTGCCGTCGCCGATGGCGAAGCTCTTCCAGTCGGGAGCGACCGAGCGCACGAAGCTCGGGTACTCGGTCCACGCGTTGGCGTCGCTGTTCCACCCGTGCGCCAGCACGAGCGGTTTGGGGAGCACCGGGACGGTCCGCGAGTCAGTGCCCACGACGCCGTCGACCTCGACGGTGAGCACCAGCACCGGGTCACCGGCGCGTGTGCCGTCGTCGGCCCAGGCCCGATCGAGGGTGTCCCAGGAGACCAGGAACTCGTTGGTCCCCGCATCGAGCGCCACCCCCGACTCGGCCACGATGACCTCGCCGCTCGTGCGGTCGACGATCTCGATCCTGCCCGAGGCGGGTCCGCCGGGGTTCTCCACCGTCGCGGTGAGCCGCACGATGTTGCCGTCGTAGGTGCCGTCGGTGGGCACCTCGGTCCACTCGGTGATCGACGGCACGTCGAGGTGGTCGACGTCCAGGCGGGTCTCGAGGATCGGGTCGGCGGCGCCGATGACCGCCGTGGCCGAGCCGGCGTAGGGCGGAGGCACCCCGCTCAACTCGCCGTCGGGGGTGGTCAACGAGCTCGATCCGGCCTCGGCGCTGCCGCTGATCTCGGCCCGGCCGGTGAAGTCGGTGAGCGGGCCCTTCAGCGTTGCTGCGCCCCACGCGTCGTTGGTGGTGCCGGACTGCCGGTCGGTCTTGGTCTCGGTCGTCCTGACCGACTCCCACTGCACGTCGACGAAGCCCGGGGCGTAGCGCAGGGCGAACTCGCACGGCCCGTCCACGTCGTCGATGGTCAGGCTGAGGTTCGGCGGCGATGCCAGGGTGCTGCTGCGGGCCACGTACGTCGAGTGCTCGATGATCTTGTGGTACTGCTGATCGGTCTCGTGGAGGAAGCTCCCGGTGGATTGCGACGTCGAGCCCTGGGTGCTCGCCCGGTAGGTCCCCCCGTGCTCTCGGACGAGGTTGGCCGAAACCTGGGCCGTCACGGTCCGCGAGATCGTGTTCGTCCAGAACGTCTCCTCCACCTCGGTGCCGGCGATGTTCAGACTCGCGGTGACGGCGATCGAATCGGGCAGCGGTCCACACCCCTCGTCGGCTCCGGCCGGCGTGGGCGCCGCCCACGCCACGGCGGCCGCGACGACCGCCACCACCGCGACGGCGAGGAGCGGTCCCGTCCACCTGGCTGATCGGCGTCGTCGGGGCGCGGTGACGGCTCGGGTGGTCATCGGGACGTGGTCCTCCTGAGGGAGTGCGATCGGCGGGGGGTGGGTGCGCAGGCCGGTCGAACGGTGGCGCCGAGTCACGAGGGTGCGACGATGACAGCAGAGCGCATCGCCATTAGCCATTCGCTAATCATCTGGTGGTCGGCGTGATCGCAGGGGACCGACTGGTTCCCGAGCCCCCGGTGCCAACGGTCGCGCCGGCGCTGCTCTCACCTGTCCCGCCGCGCGGTGACAGCGCAGCGGACGCGCCGGGTCGGGTGATGCTCTCGCCCGGAACCGGCGTCAACGTTCGAGCCAAGGACAGGAAGGTACAGCGCTGTACGTGGGAGTACAGTCACGTCCATGTCCGTATCGATGACCACGACCGAGGCTCGGGCGGCGCTGCACGACCTGCTGGACCGGGTGGAACGGGGCGGCGAGGTGACCATCACCCGTCACGGCCGGCCGATCGCGGTGGTCGTGCGCCCCGACGCGCTGCGGGTGCGCCGCGCCGATCACGCCCTGGCCGCCGCGAGCGAGCTCCGGGATCGTCTCGAGGCGGGGCGGGCGACGCCGCTGAGCGCCACCCGGTCGATGGCCGCGGATCGCGCCGACGAGCTCGTCGCCGAGGTTCGGTCCGGCCGCCGGGCTCGCTGAGACCGATGGATGCCTTCGATGCCGATGTGTTGATCTACGCGGCGGTCCGAGATCACGAGCTCGGGCGGCGGGTGCTCGCCCTCCTCCCCGACGCGGCACGCGGCGCCACGGAGCCCGCAGCCGGCGTCGGCTCCATCTTGCTGCTGCCCGAGCTGCTGACCAAGCCGGTCCGTGACGGCTCCGACGGCGAGGTGGACGTCCTGGCCGCGCTGCTCGGGCGGCTCGATCTGCTGGCGGTGGACGAGTCGATCGCGGAGCTGGCCGTCGTGCTCGGCGCCACACACGGTTTGCGGGCGGCGGATGCGGTCCACCTGGCCACGGCGGTGTCGTGCGGCGCGGACCGCTTCGTCACCAACAACCGCCGGGACTTCCGCCGCGAGATCTCCGAGATCGAGGTCACCTATCCCGACGACCTCCCCGATCGTGTCGTCGGGCCGGGCGATGATCCGGGCTCGACGTTGGCCTGAGCCGAGACCCATGGCGGCCGCTGGGCGCCGCCCTCGTCACTCGCCGCCTTCGGCCTCCTTGGTGCCGTCGAAGAACTCCGAGGCGTCGCCGCGGCGCTGGTTGTCGTCCTTGCGGAGGTAGGCCGCCGCGGAGCGGCTCACGCTCCGGAACGCCTCGCCGACGCCGGCGGCCGACGGGGAGTAGTTGCTGACGTTGCCGGCGTCCATGGCCAGGCCGCTGCCGGTGGCGTAGGAGTCCTGGTTGGCGCCCAGGAACACGAACGTCCAGCCATCGGCCTTGCGCTGGTCGATGCGGGCGAAGATCTCGGGCTGGGTCCAGGTCTGGCTGGCGTTCTCGTGGCCGTCGGTGAAGATCACGACGAGCTGGCTCTCGGCCGGCTTGGCCTTGGCCGCCCGCTTGGTCAGGCGGGCGTCGGCGCGGTCGAGCAGGTGGCCGACGGCGTCGTAGAGCGGGGTCGTACCCCGGGGTGCGAACGCGGCGTGGGCGAGGGGGGCGACCTTGTCGAGGCGCCGGTTGTCGACCAGTTCCTCGTAGGGGTCGGCGCCGTCGAACTGCGCCAGGGTCAGCCGGGTCGTGGCGGTCGTGTCAGGCGTCAACATGTTCTGCTGCTCGGCGATGAGCTCGTTGAAGCCGTTCACGACGGCGGCGGCGAGCGGCTGCATGGAGCCCGAGCGGTCGAGCAGGAACCAGATGTGGGCGGCGGTGACCCCGACGGTCGGGGCGGGAGCGACGGGGGAGGTGGTGGGTGCGGACATGGCGTCTCCTGGTGTTCCGGGATGACTCGCGGTTCGAGTCCCTTTGACTATAAGTCGAAAAGACTAGAACTCCAGGGGAGTACGAGTCAAGCCGACTCGAACACGTAGGCTGGCGGTGTGACACCGGCGAAGCGAGCCCGACCGTCGATCCGCAGCACCCGATCCCGCGGCGACACAAGGAAGGCGGACGCCGCCGCACCACCCGCCCCGTCCGGACCGACGGCGCTCGGCATGGCGGCGCCGCCCGGGATGATGTTGTCCGATCGCTCCGCCCCGCCCGCCTATGACCCGTCGGCCTACCCGCCGTTCGCGGTCACCGTCGATGTCGTGGTGCTCACCTTCGTGGAGGGGCAGTTGGCCACGCTGCTCATCCGCCGGGGCGAGCCACCGTTCGAGGGCCGATGGTCGCTGCCCGGCGGGTTCGTGCGGCCCGACGAGTCGCTGGAGGAGGCCGCCGGCCGCGAGCTCCGCGAGGAGACCGGCGTCGACGCCGCCGCCCACCTCGAGCAACTGGGTGCCTACGGGGACCCGGGCCGCGACCCTCGTATGCGGGTGGTGACCGTCGCCTACCTGGCCGTCATCGGCGAGGTGGGCGCGGTGCAGGCGGGATCGGACGCAGCGGCGGCCGAGCTCGTGGCCGTGTCCGACATCGTGCACCGCCCCGTCGACCGCCTGGCGTTCGACCACCACCAGATCCTCGACGACGCGCTCGAGACGGTGCGGGCCCGCTTGGAGGACACCCCGCTGGCCACGGCGTTCGTCGGCCCCGAGTTCACCCTCAGCGAGCTGCGCGGCGTCTATGAGTCCGCGTGGGAGACGGAACTCGACCCGGGCAACTTCCGGCGCAAGATCCTCGGCGAGCCCGACCTCGTCGAGGCCACCGGCAACACCCGCCCGCCGGGCCCCGAGGGGGGCAAGCCACCGGAGACGTACCGCTACGCCACCGCGCCGATGCTCACGTCGCCGATCACGCGGCCCAAGCCCAAGCGCGACGACGGATCCGACCGCAGCGGCCGTTGACGAGCCGGGCGACGCGAACCGGCGGGTCGCCGGTCCCGCCCGCGTCCGTCGCCGACGCCGACGCCGGTCACATCGAGCGACCGGGTGGATGTCACAGCTCGGTCCGACAGGTGGTGGAAGGCGGCGGTGACCGCGCCGGTCCGGTGGCGGACGAGCTCGGGGCGATCTCGGGCTCGGGCCGGGTCGGCGTCGGCCGCCTGCGATCGTCGGACGACGGGCGTGCGTGACGGGTACGGGACACCGGTCGGCGTCTCGATCGATCGGTACCATGGGAGTCGGCTTCCCCCGTCGATCCGAACGATCTCCGGAGGATGTTCCATGGCCCTGACCGAACGCAGCCGTTCCGCCCTGTTCCGAGGGCTCAGCGAGGTGCTCGATGACGAGGAGGCGGTGGGTGAGTTGCTGAGCTACTTCCCGGGCCGCGACGTCGACGAGCCGGCCAGTCGCGACTTCGTGGACGCGCGCATCACCGCGGTCGAGGCGAAGGTCGCCGGGGTCGATGCTCGGGTCTCGGCGATCGAGGCTCGGATGGACGCCGGGTTCTCGGCGGTCGACGCCCGCTTCGCCGGGCTCGAAGCTCGGATGGAGGCCGGGTTCTCGGCGGTCGACGCCCGGGCGTCGGCGTCCGATGCGCGGATGGCGGCCGGATTCGCCGAGGTGCGCAGCGAGTTGATGTCGGCGATGCACGCCGAGATCCGCACCATGACCCAGTGGACGGTCGGGTCGATCGTGGCGGTGGTCGGGCTGCTCGTCGTCGTCGGGCTGATCCGCTAGTCCCTCGCCCCACGGTGCCGCCCGGCGTCGGGTCGAGGTGGTGTCCGAGGGTCTGAGTAGGTTGCCGGCATGAGCAGGAAGAGCCGAGAGAAGCGAGCAGCGACGGCCACGGCGAACGCCGAGGAGCGAGCGGAGCGGGGCCGGACCGCGGGGTGGCCGCGCTCGCGACGAGGGACCGTCGGCGCCGGCGGGGTCGGGTTCGATCACCTGAGCGCCGAGGAACTGGTCGACGCCGGCCTGAACCTGCTTCACCGCGGCGACGACACCCTCGTCCGTCGGTTGGTGGCACCACCGATAGGTGGGGACCTGGCGGGGTTCCGGGCCGTCATCGGCCCACGTCTGGCGATGGCGGTGGCAGGCATCTGGCAACGTGGGTGGCAGCCGGTGGAAGCCGTGCGCCACGTCCGGCGCGGGTGCCCGCAGGTCGCCGTACGGCTGTTGCTGGTCGCGATCGCGGTTGATCACCGGCAGCGGCCGCCGTCGAGCCTCGACCCTCGGTGGGCGGCGCAGGTCGCCTCGCTCGATCTCCCGGTGCCCGCAACCGAGGGCGCGGTCGACACCGGCACGGACGCCAACGCGTGGATCCGGGCATGGATGGTCGGTGAGGAGGCCGAGACCGACGAGGCGATCGTCGCCGCCCTCGATGTGCTCATGCGGCTGATGGCCATGCCGCCGCTCGAAGCGCTCATCGCCCCGCCCGGCGCCGCCGCCGACTGGCGGGCGAAGGTCGGGGGGTGCGACGCAGCAGGTGCCGATGCGGCCAGGGCGGGCGCGGCGGCCGATCCGGTCCTCGAGAAGGTTCGGGCCTTGCTGGCCAAGGCCGAGTCCACCTCGTTCGAGGCCGAGGCCGAGGCGTTCACGGCCAAGGCCCAGGAGCTCATCGCCCGTCACGCCATCGACGCGGCGCTGCTGGCCGTCGGCGACGACGATGGCGATGGGCCGAGCGCCATCCGGGTGTGCATCGACGATCCGTACGTCGATGCAAAGTCGCTGCTGCTGCAGGTCGTCGCCGATGCCGGACGATGCCGCTCCGTGTTCCTGGGGTCGTTGGCCATGTCCACCGTCGTCGGTTTCGCGTCCGATCTCGCCGCGGTCGAGATGCTGTTCACCTCCCTGCTGGTGCAGGCCCAGACGGCGATGGCGTCGGCCGCCCGTTCGGCCCCACCGGGATCGCGCACCCGCAGTCGCGGGTTCCGCTCGGCGTTCCTCCAGTCCTACGCATCGCGGATCGGCCAGCGCCTCCAGGAGGTCAACGACGCCGTCGTCGCCGAATCGACCGCCGAGCACGGCCGATCGATCCTTCCCGTGCTGGCGTCGCGCGGCGCGGTGATCGACGGCACCGTCGACGACCTGTTCGGCTCACTCACCACCCATCGGTTGCGAGGTGGCACCGACGCCGCCGGCTGGGCGAGCGGTCGGTTCGCCGCCGACAACGCCCAGCTCGGCGGCGGGGTCCTGCCGCCGAGCTCGGGTGGGCGTTCGGTCACGACCGAGGACTGAGCGTGGCACGTCGGAACGCCTTCGATCGGTTCCGCCTGCTCCGTCGCGTGGCTCGGCCGATCGAGGCGGCACAGGTGCGGTGGTTCGGCGCCAGCGTCATCTCGGCGGTGGCGGGCACACCGGTCCTGCTCCTCCACACCACCGGACGGCGCAGCGGTCTCGAGCGCACGACGCCGCTGGCGTTCCACGAGGGCGCCGACTCGACGCTGCTCCTCGTCGGCGGGGCGAGCGGGCAGGCGCGCGTGCCCGACTGGGTGGCCAACCTCCGCGCCGACCCCGCGGTCACGGTCACGGTCGGCCGGCGGCGCGTCGCCGTGCACGCCGATGAGCTCGTCGGCGCCGAACGGGAGCAGGTCTGGGGCGAGCTCCGGAGGGTGTGGTCACGGATCGACACCTACGAACGGCGCGCTGGTCGACCGGTCCCGGTCTTCCGGCTCTCCCGTCTCGGCTGATCGTCCGGCGAGCCGCCCCAGCGAGCCCGGGGATCGTCGGCCAGGGCGTCGCTGGGTACGATGGCCGCCATGGCGATCTACTGGTTGCAGGTCAGCGAGCCCGGTCATCCCAGTCGCGTGGTCTCCGTCGACAACCGACTCGAGGCCGGCCGCGATTGCGAGGGCCTGCTGATCCTCGACCCCACGGTCTCGCGCCGGCACCTGTGGTTCGAACCCGCGTCGGACGGTCTGGTGTGCGTCGACATGGGCAGCGCCAACGGCACCTACGTCGACGGCGAGCGCATCTCCCAACCCGTTGCGCTGCGCGCCGGCAGCGTCATCCGGGTGGGCGAGACCGAGCTCGTCGTGCACGAGGGCCATCAGACCAGCAGCGCACCGGCCGACGCCGACACCCCGCTCCACGACCCGACCGAGCGGCCGTCGGAGGCCCAGCGCGACCTGCGGGCCGCCAACAAGAGCCGACCAGGCGTCGCCCGGCCGCCCGGCCTCTGAGCGCCGGCCACGTCCCGCTGGTCGCTGGCCGACGTACACACGATCGATGGTGAGGGCGACGTCCATCGCGCCCGTGACGAGTGGGAGACTGAACCCGTGCCGATGAGGCAGGACTGCAAGTACTTCGAGAGCCGGACCTACGCCAACGGTGAGACCGTCCGCAAGTGCGATCTCGACCTCGCGCCCGAGGCGCCGTGGCGCTGCCCGGACAACTGCCCCAAGTTCGAGCGGCGCCTGGCCGACGTCAACTGGCAGTACGGAACACTGGTCACCCCGCCCACACCCACCGAGCCGGCGGGCGAAGGCATCGCCGAGCTGCTCGACTCCGCCGAGGACATCATCAACGCGGTGGCGCCCGACGTCCTCGCCGAGGTCGAGGCCGAGCGGATCGAGGCCGAGCGCCGTTCGACACGCGGGGTGAAGGGGCTGTTCAGGCGGCTGCGCGGCAAGAAGGCCTGACCACAGCCGCTCCGGCCGGACACCCGCGGCGGGTCAGACGCCGAGCTCCTCGAGACCCTGACCGAAGGTGTTCCAACTGAGCGTGGCGCACTTGATGCGCACCGGGAACTTCACCACCCCGCGGAGCGCTTCGAGATCGCCCAGGATCGAACTGGGGACCTCGGCCTCGGCGTCGGCGTCGGCACCTTCGAGGGTGCTCTCGTGGATCGACATCATCGCCTTGAAGGCCTTGGTGAGCTCGCGGACCTCCGCCACCGTCTTGCCCTTGACCGCAGACGACATCATCGACGCGGAGGATTGGCTGATCGAGCAGCCCTGGCCGCCGATGCGCACGTCGGTGACGACGCCGTCGTCGACCTCGAGGTAGACCACGATCTCGTCACCGCACAGGGGGTTGAAGCCCTCCACCGTGTGGGCGGGTGGCGTGGCCAGCTCGCCGCGGTTTCGGGGATTGCGGTAGTGGTCGAGGATGATCTCGCGGTACAGGTCTTCGAGCCCTGGCATGGTTGCAGTCTCTCAGTTTCGGGTCGGTTTCCGACAAACCGACGGCGACGGACAGGTGGACGGGCACGCCGGGATCGGGGATGCGTACGACGTGCAGCGTGTGGCGTGGATGATCACACCGCGAAGAAGTCGGCGGTGGCCTGGAGCGCATCGGCGAGGGCGTCGACGTCGGCTTCGTCGTTGTAGAGGTACACCGAGGCCCGGGCAGTCGCTCCGACACCGAGCACCTTCATGAGGGGCTTGGCGCAGTGGTGACCGGCGCGCACGCACACGGCGTGCTCGTCGAGCACCTGGGAGATGTCGTGGGGGTGCAGGTCGGCGAAGGAGAACGACAACACGCCGCCGCGCTCGGCGGCGTCGGGCGGGCCGAAGACGTTGATGCGGTCGCCGAAGCGCTCGTCGAGGGTGCGCAGCGCGTAGGCGGTGAGATCGATCTCGTGGCGGCGCACCCGGTCCATGCCGAGGCCTTCGAGGTACTCGACCGCGGCGCCGAGACCGATGATCTCGGCGATGGGCGGTGTGCCGGCCTCGAACTTCCAGGGCAGGTCGTTCGTGGTGAAGCCGTCGAGGCGCACGTCGCGGATCATCTCGCCGCCGCCGAGGAACGGCGGCATGGCTTCGAGCAGCTCCTCGCGGCCCCAGAGCACGCCCACGCCGGTGGGTCCGCACATCTTGTGGCCGGAGAAGGCGACGAAGTCGGCGCCGAGCTCGACGACGTCGGTGGGGAGGTGGGGCACGTACTGGCAGGCGTCGACGAGCGACACCGCGCCAACGGCGCGGGCGGCATCGGTGAGTCGACGCACCGGGGTGAGCGTGCCGAGCACGTTGGACATGGCGGTGACGCCGAGCAGCTTCACGCCGTCGAGGAGCTGGTCGAGGTCCGTGAGGTCGAGCTGGCCTTCGTCGGTGATCGGGATCCATCGGACCTCGATGCCCTTCTCGGCGGCGAGCATGTGCCACGGGACGATGTTGGCGTGGTGCTCGAGGTGGGTGAGCAGCACGACGTCGCCGGCCTGCAGGTTGGCGCGTCCCCACGAGGTCGCCACCAGGTTGCACGCCTCGGTGGCGTTCTTGGTGAACACGATCTCCGCGACGCTCGGTGCGTTGATGAACCGGCGGACCTTCTCTCGGGCCCGCTCCATCTCCTGGGTGGCTTCCTCGGCGATGAAGTAGACGCCACGGTGCACGTTGGCGTTGATGGTGCGGTAGTAGGAGTCGAGCGAATCGAGCACGACCGTCGGCTTCTGGGAGGTCGCAGCGGAGTCGAGGTAGACGATGGGCTTGCCGTGGACCTCACGCTCGAGGAGGGGGAAGTCCTTCTTGATGGTGGCCACATCGAGGTCGTCGTGGCCGGGGGTCGCCGGTCGGGTGGGGTTCATCGCCATGCCTCGTATCCCTCGGTCTCGAGTCGCTGGGCCAGGTCGGGTCCGCCGGTCTCGACGAGATCGACGCCGCGCCGGATGTCGGCTGGTACGGGAAGGTCGTCGCGATCGAGCACCTGGAGCGCGTGCAGATCCGCGATGCGGACGAGGCCGCCGGAACCGGTGCGGGGAGCCGTCATGGCGTCCAGTGTATTAGCACTATGTCGATAGTGGTATTTCCCGGCACGCGGGATCGCCGGGTGGTCCGGGTCACGTCGGGTCGAGGTCGTCCGCGCCGACCGACCGTCTCCCGGTCCGTGGCCGCCCGGGTAAGAATGCGGCCGTGAGGGTCACGGCGAAGGTCGACTACGCGGTCCGGGCGGCGACGATGCTCGCGACCCATGCCGTCACCGATGGCGGTCCGTTGAAGGGCGACCGCATCGCCACCGCCCAGTCGATCCCCGCGAAGTACCTCGAGAACATCCTGAGCGAGCTCCGCCAGTCGGGGATCGTGCGCAGCCAGCGGGGCGCCGACGGCGGCTACTGGCTCGCACGCCCCGCCGACACGATCACCGTGGCCGACATCATCCGGGCGGTGGAGGGTCCGCTGGCCCACGTGCGCGGCGAGCGGGCCGAGAACCTCGACTACCCCGACGGCACCGGGGCGCTGCAGCAGCTCTGGGTGGCGACCCGCGCCAGCCTGCGCCTCGTCCTCGACCACGTCACGCTGGCCGACGTCGCCGGCGGCTCGCTCCCGGCGGACATCGCGGCCCTCACCGACAGCCCCGACGCGTGGGAGCCGCGCTGAGGGGATCGACCCGGTCTCGCTCGTCGGACCGGCGCGGTGGCAACCCGGTGGACGGGTCACGCCCGACGGGCGGCGGCGACGAGTCGTTCGGCCGGGTCCACTACCAGGAGGAGCAGCAGCGAGAGCAAGCCGATCGACGGCACCGCCACGGCCACGATCATGGCCACCGCCAGCACCACGCAGAAGGAAACGGCGCCCCCCAGGCGGAGCCCGGTCGGGTCGGCGTCGCGCAGCAGCTCGACATGACGTCGGAGGTACAGCTCGATGGCCACCACCCACAGGCTCGTGAAGAGCATGGTTCCGATGTAGAAGCCGGAGACCCAGGGATCACCGTCGGCGGGCGTGTACGCGAGGACGTTGGCCGAGAACGGGAACGACACGATGCCGAAGAGCCACAGGAGGGTGAGCGCGAGCAGCGCGCCGTCGTAGGCCTGGACCTGCTCGAACACCTGGTGGTGGGTGTACCAGAAGCGTGCGATCACCGCGAAGGTGATGGCGAAGGCGAGGAGCAGGCTGGCGTTGTCGCCGAGCATCG
The DNA here is from genome assembly GCA_038235385.1 of Acidimicrobiales bacterium. Classification (GTDB taxonomy): domain Bacteria; phylum Actinomycetota; class Acidimicrobiia; order Acidimicrobiales; family Acidimicrobilacustridaceae; genus JBBSTY01. Next base: position 27,117 of record JBBSTY010000026.1, read on the forward strand.
TCGTCAGCGACGAGTGCTCGATGTCGGAGGCGACGTCGACCAGCGGCAGGATCAACAGCGTGAGCGCGATGGCCGCCGCGCCATCGGTGAAGCTCATCAGGCGGTCGAGCCCGCGGTCGGTGGGTGTCGATGCCATCGTCGTGATCCTGTCCCGTCAGCGCGGATCTCGTTCTACCAGCCTGCTGCGCCACCGGCCTGCGTCGCTACCAGCCCCGGTCGACCCACTCCTGGAAGTGCGGGCGTTCGGTGGCGATGGTGGTGTCGAGTCCGTGGCCGGGCATGACGATCGTGTCGGGTGGGAGCGTGAACAGCTTCTCGTCGATGGATCGCAGGATCAGGTCGAAGTCGCCGAGGTCGGACTTCGTGTTGCCCGGGCCGCCAGGGAAGAGGGTGTCGCCGCTGAAGAGCACCGGCGAGCCCTCGAGGCGGAACGACATCGAACCGGGGGTGTGACCGGGGTTGAGGATGGTGCGCAGGCGGAGGCGACCGACCTCGATGACCGAGTCGTCCTCGAGGATCGAGTCGTAGGACGGCAACATGTCGGCGTCGGCGGCGGTGACGGCGACGTCGTACCCGGCGTCTCGGATCGCGGGGACGGCCTGGATGTGATCCCAGTGCCCGTGCGTCTCGATCACCCGGCGGACGCCGAGGTCGCGGCACAGCTCGAGCAGCATCTCGTGCTCGTTGGCCGCGTCGATCAGCACGGCATCGCCCGACTGCTTGCAGCGGAGCACGAACACGTTGTTGTCGAACGGCCCGACGACCACCTTGTGGATCTCGGCCTGCTCGTCCTCGAAGTGCAGTTCAGCCATGCGTGCATTGTCGCCCGGTTCGCGCCCGAACGCGCCCGGGGTGCGACGGCGGTGGTGGCCTGTCCCGCCTGGAACCGCCCGTGCAAGCCGTCGCATCGATCTCATGTCCGCGCATGAGATCTGGTCCGTGCGTTGGAAGTTGACCGCTCGGTCTAGTAGACAAGGCACACCAGAAGCTCGGCAGCAGGCCGAGGAACCGCACCCGCACCGGACCCCAGGCGACCCGCCCGGCCGGTCGTACCCACAGGGGGACTTGGAACCGTGAACTTTGCGTTCAGCGAGGAGCAAGAGGAGCTCCGCAACATCGTCCGCCAGTTCCTCGAGGCCAAGTCGCCCGAGACCGCCGTGCGCGAGCAGATGGACACCGAACGGGGCTACGACCCCGAGGTCTGGTCGCAGATGGCCGAGCAGCTCGGCCTGCAGAGCCTGATCATCCCCGAGGAGTTCGGCGGACAGGGCTTCGGCTACGTCGAGCTCGTGGTGGTGCTCGAGGAGATGGGCCGCGCCCTGGTGTGCGCCCCGTACTTCTCCTCGGTCGTGCTCGCCGCCAACACGGTGATCCACTCGGGCGACGACGCCGCCAAGGCCGCCATCCTCCCGGGCATCGCCTCGGGCGAGACCATCGCCACCGTCGCCTTCACCGAGCCCAACGGCAAGTGGGACGCCTCGGGCATCGAGGCCACCGCCACGAAGTCCGGCGACGCCTGGAAGATCAACGGCACCAAGATGTACGTCATCGACGGCCACACCGCGACCACCATCCTCGTGGCCGCCCGCACCGACGCCGGCGTGAGCATCTTCTCGGTCGACGGCGAGGCCGCCGGCCTCACCCGCACCGCCCTGTCCACCATGGACCAGACCCGCAAGCAGGCCAAGCTCGAGTTCGCCGACGTCGAGGGCACCCTCGTCGGCACCGACGGCGGCGGCTGGGACCTCCTGTCCACCGTCCTCGACCTCGCGGCGGTGGCCCTTGCCGCCGAGCAGGTCGGCGGCGCCCAGATGTGCCTCGACATGTCGGTCGAGTACGCCAAGGTGCGCGTGCAGTTCGGGCGGCCCATCGGGTCGTTCCAGGCCATCAAGCACAAGTGCGCCGACATGCTGCTCGAGGTCGAGTCGGCCAAGTCGGCGGCGTACTACGCCGGCTGGTGCGCGTCGGAGATGAACGACGAGCTGCCCGCCGTGGCCAGCCTGGCCAAGGCGTACTGCTCGGAGGCGTACTTCCACGCGGCGGCCGAGAACATCCAGATCCACGGCGGCATCGGCTTCACCTGGGAGCACCCGGCCCACCTCTACTTCAAGCGGGCCAAGTCCTCCGAGCTGCTCTTCGGTGATCCCACCTACCACCGCGAGCTGCTGGCCCAGCGCATCGGCATCTGATCGACCGCCGGCGTCGCACACGTCGTCGGAACACGATCGCGGGGAGGGGCGACCTGTCGGGTCGCCCCTCCGTCGTTTTCGACCGGCAGGGGTCGCCCCGTAGGGTGGTGGCGTGACCATCTTCTTCGTGGTGCTGACGGTCCTGGTGGTGGCGGCCATCGCGCTCGTCGTCATCGGCCGGGTCACCGCCAACCTCGCCCAACAGCCACCTCCCTCGCTGTTCGACCTCGACGAGGCGGTCACCTTCATCGGTGACGAGCTGCCCTACGAGGCGGCGGCGCAGCTCAGCTACGACGACGTGCGCGCCATCGTCGTGCTCCACGTCGATTACCTCGAGTCCCGGGGCGTCGCCATCGACCTGGGCGAGACCCTTGACGCGACCCGGGGCGGCGGTGGGCCGTTGGTGGCCGAGGACGATGAGGGCGTGGCCTACGTGATCGGCAAGATCGCCGACACCTCCCTCGAGATCTCCGACGTCCACGTGGTCCAGGTGCTCACCGCCGAGATGACCTACCTCGACGCGATCGGGGCGCTCGGCACGGAGGTCGAGCCGCCGGTCGAACCCTGACCGGCGCGTCCGTTCGGACCTCGACCTCGTCATCGTCATCGTCATCGTCATCGGAACCAGGGGCCGAGATCGCAAAAGGTCGTCGCCTTCGCCGACCTCCATCGCTAAGGTGATCGGACCGAAGAAAGGAGGTGGTCCAACTGAAGAGTCACTGTTCTCTCGGGACCTCGGAGGTGGCTGGCCGCTAGTCGGCTTGCTGGACCGATCGGCACTACCTGCCAAGCACCCGCGGACTCGTGGCCGGGAACTCGTCCCGCCCGACATCAACACACGTGTTCGTGCCTTCCAGTGGTTCGTTCGGGGGAGGCGACCTTCTCGGGTCGCCTCCCCCCTTCGCGTGCGGGCACGAGCGCCATCGCCGCAACGGTGCAGCCGACCCGCCGCTGCGTTCGGAGGGCGACGGCCCGCCGCCGTAAGGTGGGGACGATCCGAATCCGTCTCTCGTCCCAGGAGCAACGACCTGATGGAACGCCCGGTCAAGTTCGAGCACAACCGTTGGGTGGGTGACCGCCACACGCAGGTGGTGTACGACGTCGACAACCTCGAGGACGCGTCGATCATCGACGCGCTCATGGCGACCAAGGACCTCCCCGACATCCACGGGGTCCCTTACACGTGCTTCGGACCCGACACCCTCGCCGAGGCTCGCAACCGCGGGTACAAGCCCTACAAGGGCAACGGCAGCGGGAACCCCGACGTCGACCCGCTCGCCTAGGTCCCGGCCGGCACCGTGGAGAAGCTGTTCTCATCCGGCGGGGTCGAGCTCGCCGGCCACCTGGCCCGGCCCCGCAACGCGCCGGGCCACTGGGCGCCGGGACTCGTCATCTGCCACGGCTTCCCGCTCGGCCCGGGCACCGCACCGCTCTCGGCGCGGTCGTTCCCGGAGCTGGCCGACCGCATCGCCGCCGAGCTCGGGTGGTACGTGCTGGTGTTCACCTTTCGCGGGTGCGGGGAGTCGGAAGGGGACTTCTCGTTCCACGGCTGGCTCGACGATCTGCTCGCCGCCGTGGCGTTCGTGCGCGAGCAGCCCGATGTCGTCGATGTCTGGGTCGGGGGGTTCGGGACCGGTGGAGCGTTGGCCATCAGCGCGGCGTCGCACGATCCGCAGATCCGGGGCGTCGCGTCGTTGTCGTCGCCGGCGGACTTCGACGACTGGGCCAACCACCCCCGACGCCTGCTGCTCCATGCCCGCGAGGTCGGCGTGATCCGCGATCCGTCGTTCCCGCCCGTGTTCGACACCTGGGCCCGCGAGGCACGGTCGGTCCGAGCGGTCAACGACGTCACCCGGGTGTCGGACCGTCCGCTCCTCGTCATGCACGGCTCCGACGACGACGCCGTGCCGGTGTTCGATGCGCGGGTGATCGCCGACGCGCACGGCGATGCCGACCTGCGCATCATCGACGGCGCCGCACACCAGCTCCGTCACGACCCGCGGGCCGTGGCCGTCCTGCTCGGCTGGCTCGATCGTCAGCGCGGCCAGGCGCTGGCCACACGCACCGTCGCCACCGACGCGCCGACCTGACGGCTAGTCCGTCTTGGCCTGGCCAGCGGCGCGCTTGGCCTTCTTGAACTCGCGCACGCGAGCGAGGCCCTCGGCCGAGTCGATGTCGGCGACCGAGCGGGGTACGTCGTCGGAGAAGGGCTCGGCCGCTTCCTCCCACCCCTTGGCCGCCAGGCCGAGCCGCTTCGCGAGGATGGCCATGAAGATGCGGGACTTCTCGTCGCCGTAGCCCGGCAGCTCGCGGAGCCGGCGGTAGAGCTCGGCGCCATCCGGCAAGGGCTTCCAGATCGCCTCGGCGTCGCCGTCGTAGTGCTCGACGATGAACTGGCACAGGGCGTGGGTGCGTGTGGCCATGGACCCGGGGTAGCGGTGCAGCGCCGGCTTGGAGCGGAACACGTCGTTGACCTCGTCCTCGCTCATGGCCGCGATCGTGGCGGCGTCGAGCGAACCGCCGAGCCGCTCGCGCAGCGTCCACGGACCCAGGAACGCCCACTCCATCGGGACCTGCTGGTCGAGCAGCATGCCGATCAGGAGCGCGAGGGGATCGCTGACGAGGAACGAGTTGGCGTCGTCGTTGTTGGTGACCGGGATGACGGGGGTAGGGGCACGGGAGCTCTTGGTGGCCATGTGGACAGGATACGGCGGCGATCCCACCGCAGAAGGAGGCGCCGTGCCACGCGCTCGCGATGGCAAGCCCGTAGCCGACCCCGTCTCCGACCGGTCTGATGGCCGAAGGACACCGCCGAGCTTGGTGCCGATACCCGTTGAGTGAGTTCGGACTGGCGACATGCCCGCCGCTGGCGCAGGAACCCGATGCGTTCACGTCAGGACGGGGGCGCCCAGAACCGCCTCCGGCTCATGAGTTGCGGACGCAGCACGTAATGATGATGATGGCGAGGATCTCGAGGGGGTGACGGGCGGATGAGCATCCGCGTTGTTGGGTTCGGCCCGAAGCGGACATGGCAGCGGAACGTCTCGCGTGTCGCGATCGCGCTGGTGTCGGCGTTGGTGTTGGTGCTCGCGCCGGCGGCGTCGGGCCACGACCTCGATGGTGGCGCCGGCGCGGTGGCTGCGGTGGCTGACGGTTCGGTGCCGGGGTCGTCGCCTGGTCCGGGCTCGGCTCCCGTCGGTGTGCCCGACGCGGAACAGTC
>JBBSTY010000027.1:0-31964 GCA_038235385.1 Acidimicrobiales bacterium
CGAGGACGACCACGCCGGCCCGATATCCGGCGTGGCGGCCCACCCGGTGGTCACCGCCGATAGACGCCGCTGGGCGGTCGTCTCGTCCGTGTCGAAGTCGCTCGGCCCCGACCTGCGCCTCGCCGCGCTGGCCGGCGACGTGGCCACGATCGATCGGGTCGAGGGGCGCCTGCGGGTGGCGCAGGGGTGGGTGAGCCACCTGTTGCAGTCACTGGTGGTCGACCTGTGGACCGACGGTCCGACCGCCGCTCGCGTCGCCCGGGCCGCCGCCACGTACGACGAGCGCCGCCAGTCGCTGGTCGGGGCGCTCGCCGCTCGCGACATCGACGTGACCGCCCGCAGCGGGCTCAACGTGTGGATCCCCGTCCCGGCGGAGGAACCTGTCCTCGCCGGGCTGCTCGCGCTCGGCTGGGCCGTGTCGGGGGGTCAGCGGTTCCGCATCGGCTCGCCTCCGGCGATCAGGGTGAGCATCGCCACCCTCGAGCCGGCAGAGGCCGTTCGGTTCGCCGACGACCTCGACACGGTGCTGCGACCCGCGTCGGCCGCGTCGGCCACGGTCTGATCGACCGGGCGACCGGGCGATCAGCCCGGCACCGCGGCACCCGGGGTCTCGCGCTCGATGATCGCGGCGGCGAGGTCGCGACAGCCCGGGCCGAGGAGGCGCCCGACCAGGTGGAGGGCGACGTCGATCCCGCTCGACACCCCGCCGCCCGAGACGAGGTCGCCGTCGTCGACCACGCGTGCGACCTCGAGGGTGAACCGCTCGTCGCGCTCGGCCATCCACGCCACGAGCTCGTCGCGAGCGGTCCAGTGGGTGTTGGCCCGGCGGCCGGCGAGCAGACCAGCCGCCGCCAGGATGAACGACCCCGTGCACACGCTGGCCGTGATCGCCGCGTGGGCGGCCTGGTCGGTCACGAAGTCGATGGTCGGCCGGTGGGTGACCTGGTAGCGCCGACCGGCAGCCGGATCCGATGCCGGGACGACGGCAACCGCGGCCTTCCCGCTGCCACCGGGCACGATGAGGACGTCCAGGTTCCCCACCCCGGCGTAGGTCGCAGTGGGACCGATCACGAGCCCGTGCCCGGCACGGACCGGCTCGCTCGTCTCGGCCACCAGGTGCACCTCCAGCGGGGCGAACGCCTCGCCGCCCCCTCGGGCGGTGGCGAGCGACCAGAACACCTGCGCAGGTCCGATGGCGTCGAGCGGCTCGACCCCCTCGAAGAGCAGGACACCGACCCGCAGCGGGGTGTCGATCGGCCAGGTGGCGACGGTCATGAGCGAGGTCCCGGGGTGGCGATGGCGAGCGGTGCGCCGGCGGCGGCCGCCGTGGAGCGCACACGATCGGCGTCGCCGACCGTCGGAGGATCCTGCCACCCGTAGCGGTCGCCCGTCGCTCGGTCTCTAGGGAGCCGGGGCGCGGCGACGGCCGTCGGGCCACACGTCGGTGATCCACGTGAGCACGTCCTCGGCGAGGAGGAACCCGGCGAAGTGGCCACCGCCCGGGCAGACGACCAACTCGGCGCCGGGGACGCGGCCGGCCTGCACCTCGCCGTGGCCGAGTGGGACGATGCCGTCGGCGTCGCCGTTCCAGAACTTCACCGGGACCTCGATGTCGCCGAGGAAGAACCCCCAGTGCCGGGCGAACAGCACCAGGTCCGAGATCGGCGCACGGAGCCCACCGCCGGCCGCGCTGATGATGTCGTGCAGGAACATGGCCTTCAACTCCGGGACCTTCATCGCGGCGCGATCCGATGCCCGAGCGACACGGGCGTAGAGGTCGAACGCCGTGGAGCCGAACGGGCACAACGGCCGGACGGCATGGGTGAGCAGTTCGCCCATGGGCACCCGACCCGCCGCCAGCGCCGGCTCGATGTGCGCCAGCATCCGGGTGATCCCCGGGGCACGATCACGACCGCGGGTCGGGCCGATGCCGCCGAGCACGGCACCGCCCGTGACCCGATCGGGCATCTCGTGGCAGACGGCGAGCACGAACGGCCCGCCACCGGACAGGCCGACGGCTGCGAACCGGTCGATGCCGAGGCGATCGGCGGCCGCTTCGACATCGCGCGACCAGTCGATGATCCGAGGGTAGGCGTGGGGGGTCGACAGGCCGGTACCCGGGCGCTCGATCCCGATGACCCGGAAGCCGAGCCGATCGGCCTGCTCGTTGATGTCCGGTGGCACCTGCTGGCGTCCACCCGGGGTCCCGTGGAACCAGAGCACGACGTCGCCGTCGGGGGCGCCGTACTCGGCGTAGCCGAGCGCTCGACCACCGGGCAGGATCACCGCGCCCTCGGCCCGCACCTCCGGCGGTCCGACGGTGGCACGGGGATCGTCGCCGGGGTCTCCGGTTCCGGGGTCGCCGGGGTCGGGATCGCCGGTGCCGGGATCGAGGAGACGCTCGGCGCGAGCGTCCATCGTCGGCCATGCGTCGGCCACGCCGTCGGGCGCTCCGCTCGCCCGTGCCGTTCGCCGCGCGCCTGCTTGGTGGGCCATCGTCGTGCTCCCGAACGCTCCGCCCCGCGTGTCGCGAGGTACCCGCCACCCAACTTCTGACGAGGCGTCAGATGGTAGCGCCCGTCCTGGGGCCGCGACATCCCGGATGCGACGGGGCGCGAGACTGCCCCGATGCCACGACGGACTCGACTCGCGCCCCTCGGCATCGCCGTGGCCACGGTGGCGTTCGCCCTGCTCGGGTCGGCCTGCAACGGCTCCGAACCCCCGGCCTCGGCGCCGTCGCCGGAACCGGCCCCGACCGACGCCCGGCCCGATCTCGATCCGGTCGACGAGGCGCCCACCACCGACCTGGCCACCGCCGGGGACCCACAGGTCCTCGGCCCGGCGACACGCCCGACCGGCGTGGCCCCGGGCGGCACGACGGTGTCGCTGCCCTCGCCTCCGGGCAACGGCCCGTCCCGGGTCCGCGACATCGACTTCGCCGGGTTCACGTTCCCGTCCTCGGCCTGCGCCGGGGTGATCAGCGACCCGCCGGTCCAGGGCTACGAACTGGTCGATGGCACGGTCCGGTCCGGCACGCCGACCGACGGGCGCTCCTACGGCGTCCGCCTGGCGGCCTCGAGGTCGTTCGGCGATGTGAACGGCGACCAGGTGGAGGACGTGACGCTCATCCTCGAATGCGACCGCGGCAACCGGCCCATCCCCGTCGGGTGGGTCTACACCGTCACCGACGGCGTGGTCCAGGCGCTCGCCCGGATCTCGCTCGATCCCGACACCCTCCCGCTGCGGTGGGTGCTCGACGCCGAACTGGACTCGCTCCGCATCGAGGGCTCGACCGTCCTCAGCACCTGGGACATCTACCTCGATGGCGACGCCATCTGCTGCCCCACGAGTGCGGCGACGGTCGTCTGGCACTGGGAGTCGGACGCCCTGATCGCTGATGCCCCGGTCCTGACGGCGTCCACCGCACGCGGCTGACCGTCCGCACGTCGGACGGCGCGATGTCCGACAGGGGGTGGCGGTTTATAGGGGTGGGGGGTATCGTGTCGGTATGGCCGACCTCGCCGATCCGACCCTGCAGCGCATGGACCTCCCCGTCGACGGGATGACCTGCGCATCGTGCGCCACGCGGGTGGGACGCGGTCTGCAACGGCTGGACGGGGTCGACGAGGCATCGGTCAACCTGGCCGCCCACCGGGCGACGATCACCTACGACCCGGGTGCCACCGGTCCCGACGCGTTCCGGACGGCGATCGAGGCGCTCGGGTACTCGGTGCCGGAACCCGACGGTGACGACGCCGAGGGTGCCGATGATCGGCGGGTCCGGTCACTCGGCCGACGGCTGGTGCTGGCCGGCGCGCTGACGGTCCCGCTCGTGCTGATCTCGATGGTCCCGCCGCTCATGTTCGACGGGTGGCCGTGGCTGGCGCTCGTCCTGGCCACACCCGTGGTGTTCATCAGTGACATCTCGTTCCACCGCGCCGCGTGGACCAACGCCCGCCACGGCACCGCCACGATGGACACGCTCGTCTCCCTCGGCACCCTGGCCGCCTGGACGTGGTCGACGATCGCGCTCGTGTTCCTGGGCGCAGGCGACACGGCCTCGATGGGATCGGCATCGATGGACATGGGCTCGGAGGCAACGGCCCACGTGTACTTCGAGACATCTGCGGTGATCATCGCCCTCATCCTGCTCGGGAAGTGGTTCGAGGCGCGGGCGACGCGACGATCCGGCGATGCACTGCGAGCCCTCGCCACGCTGGGGGCCAAGACCGTGCACCTAGCCGACGGCACCGAGATCCCCGCCGAGGAGCTCCAGGTCGGCCAGCAGTTCGTGGCCCGGCCGGGCGAGCGCATCGCCACCGACGGCGTGGTGGTGTCGGGGCGCTCCGCGACCGATCTGTCCATGGTCACGGGCGAACCGGTGCCGGTCGAGGTCGGACCCGGCGATGCCGTCATCGGCGCGACGGTCAACGTCGCCGGGCACCTCGTGATCGAGGCCACCCGCGTCGGTGCCGACACCGCACTGGCCCAGATCGTCCGCCTGGTCGAGCAGGCGCAGGGCTCCCGCGCCCCCGTCCAGCGCCTCGTCGACCGCGTTGCCGGCGTCTTCGTGCCGGTCGTGCTGGTGATCGCCGTGGTCACCCTGGTCGGCTGGCTCGTCACCGGTCACCCGGCATCCGACGCGTTCAGCGCGGCGGTGGCGGTGCTCATCATCGCCTGCCCGTGCGCACTCGGCCTGGCGACACCGACGGCGATCATGGTCGGCACCGGGCGGGCCGCGCAGCTCGGGATCATCATCAAGGGTGGCGAGGTGCTCGAGGAGACCCGCCAGATCGACGTCGTCGTGCTGGACAAGACCGGCACCGTCACCGAAGGCCGCATGGCCCTCGTCGATGTCGTCGTCTCGTCGGACGACACCGCACCCGGAGCCGCACCCGCCCCCACCGGTCAGGGCGTCCCGCCCCAGATCGTCGTGCTCGCCGCGTCGCTCGAGCACCTGTCCGAGCATCCGATCGCCCGGGCCGTCGCCACCGCCGCCGACGAGCACGTGCCCGTCGAGTCGTTCGAGAACCTCGCCGGGCGTGGCGTCACCGGGGTCAGTGGCGCCACCGCCGTCGCCGTCGGTCGACGCTCGCTCTTCGCCCACATCCCCGGCGACCTCGAGTCGGCCGCGACCGACGCAGAGGCATCCGGTCGCACCGTGGTGTTCGCCGGCACCGGGCCCGCCGGGTCCCCGCCCGAGACGGCGACCGCCATCTTCGTGGTCGCCGACACGATCAAGGCGACGAGCGGCGCGGCGATCGACCAGCTCCACGAGATGGGCCTCGAGGTCGTGCTCCTCACCGGCGACAACGACGCCACCGCCCAGGCGGTGGGTCGCGAGGTCGGCATCGACCGGATCGTCTCGGAGGTGCTGCCCGCCGACAAGGTCCACGAGGTGGAGCGGCTCCAGGCTGCCGGTCGCCGGGTCGCCATGGTCGGCGACGGGATCAACGACGCGCCGGCGCTCGCTCGGGCCGACCTCGGCATCGCCATCGGCACCGGGACCGATGTGGCCATCGAGGCCAGCGACCTCACCCTCGTCCGCGGCGACCTCCGCGCCGTCGCCGACGCCATCGCCCTCAGCCGGCGCACGCTCGCCACGATCAAGGGCAACCTGTTCTGGGCCTTCGCCTACAACGTCGCCGCGATCCCGTTGGCCGCACTCGGCGTGCTCGATCCCATGATCGCCGCCGGCACCATGGCCTTCTCGTCGGTGTTCGTGGTCTCCAACAGCCTTCGGCTGCGGCGCTTCCGGGGACACCGCGGCACGGCGACATCGGCCCCCACCCCGACCTCCCCCCAACCCCCGAGCAGTGAGGCCGTCATCTCATGACCACGAGAACCTTCGACATCCCATCCATCTCCTGTGGCCACTGCAAGGCGGCCATCGAAGGCGAGGTTGCCCGGGTCGGCGGCGTGCAGTCGGTCGTCGTCGACATCGACGGTCGCACCGCGGTCGTGGTCGGTGATGCCGACGAGGCGGCGCTCCGCGCCGCGATCGACGAGGCCGGCTACGACGTGGCCGGCGTCCGCTGATCGGTCGTCTCTGGGCGGGCCGCGGCGGGGGCACTAACGTTCGGTTCCGATGAACGTCTCCCCGTCGGCCCTGCTCGCCCACGCCCGCTCGGATGAGGGGCGCAAGCAGCTGCGCTACGTCGGGGTGTCGGTGGTGTTCGTCCCGCTCGGCCAGGTGTTCGTCCAGATCTTCGGCACCATGATGACCTTCACCGCGGCGACGCTGCTCACCTCGGCGATCCTCACGCTGCCGAACTTCTTCGCCAACAAGAACTACGTGTGGAAGGTCGACTCCAAGGACAACCTGCGCACCCAGGTGCTCGTCTTCTGGGTCGCTGCCATGCTCGGCGTCACCTTCGCGACCGTGCTCACCTACTTCGCCGAGCAGCTCTCCATCGAGCCGAAGCTGCTCGAGCGCCTCGTCATCCTGGTGGCCCAGCTCTTCGGCTTCGGCACGGTGTGGGTCATCCGCTACCTGATCCTCGACCGGTGGCTGTTCAAGATCACCCACGACGGTGCCGAACCACCCACCGAGGTGCTCGACGAGATGCACGGCGACCTCCCCATCTGATCGCCCTCCGGTCGCCGTCGGCGCAACCGAAGTCGGTGCGGCCGCTCGGGTGATCAGGGGTGGCGGAGGTGCCACGCCTTGGGACGGGTGAACGCACGGATCCCGGATCGGGACAGGGTCGACCCGATCCCGGAGTGGCCACGACCCGACCACGGCAACCGAGGACTCACCCGGTCGCAGCAGTTCCAGTAGACCGATCCGGAGCTCACGCGGTCGAGCAGTTCAGTGGCACGGGGTTCGTCGGTGGCGTACACCCCGGCGGTGAGTCCGTAGGCGGTGTCGTTCATGAGCGCGAGCGCCTCGGTGTCGTCGGTGACCGTCTGGATGCCGATGATCGGTCCGAAGCTCTCGTCGCGCATGACCGCCATCTCATGGGTGACGTCGGTGAGCACCGTGGGTTCGAACCAGGCTCCGCCCCCACCGTGGACGCGCCCCCCGCCGGTGCGGAGCGTCGCTCCCTTGGCCACGGCGTCGGCCACCTGGGCCTCGAGCACCTCGATCTGGGCGGCTCGGGTCAGGGGGCCGATGGAGGTCGCGTCGTCGGTCGGGTCGCCGACGACCAACCCGTCGACGGCGGACAGGAACGAGTCGACGAACGCGTCGGCGATGCTGCGATGGACGTAGATGCGCTCCACCGAGCAGCAGCTCTGGCCGGCGTTGTAGAACGCGCCGTCGGCGAGGCTGGCCGCCGCTGCGGCGATGTCGACGTCGTCGCACACGTAGACCGGGTCCTTGCCGCCCAGCTCGAGCTGCACCGGGATCATGCGGCCGGCGGCCGCCGTGGCGATGGCCCTCCCGGTCGGGTACGAGCCGGTGAAGAAAACGCCGTCGATGGGCTGGTCGACCAGCGCGGCGCCGACGGCGCCGTCGCCGATCACGAGCGCGAACACCTCCTCTGGCACCCCAGACCCCCAGAGCATCTCGGCGATGGCCTGGCCGGTGAGCGAGGCCAGCTCGGACGGCTTGTAGAGCACGGCGTTGCCGGTGAGGAGCGCGGGCACGAACACGTTGGCGCCGACGAAGTACGGGTAGTTCCAGGCCGAGATGTTGGCCACCACGCCGAGAGGTTCGTGCGAGATCACCTCCTCGAGCCCGGAACCGTCGTCGAGCCGTGCCACCTCGTCGTCGACGACCGCCTCCACGTGGTCGACGAAGTAGTCGAGCCGCGGGATCACCCCGTCGATCTCGCCCCTCGCCTGGCTGATGGGCTTGCCGGTCTCCGAGGTGAGGATCGCCGCCAGCTCGTCGTAGCGGTAGAGCAGGTGGGCGCGGAACTTGCGGATCGCCTCGATCCGCTCGGCGATCGGACGGTCGGCCCAGATCGGCTGGAAGGCGCGCGCCCGCTCGACGCTCGCCGAAAGCTCGTCGGCGGTGGTGTCGGCCAGCTCGGCGATCACCTCGCCGTTCGCCGGGTTGGTCACCAGCATGGGTCTGCCTCCCGGCGCTCGACCGAGCGGGCGAGGAACGCCCGTCGCATCGGATCGTTGTCGAACATGGTGCCGTCGTCGACCCCGGCGAAGAACTCGGGGTGCCACTGGACACCGAGGACGTACCGGCCGTGCGGGTCGTCGAGCCGCAACGCCTCGATGATGCCGTCGTCGACGGATCGGGCCTCGACCACGAGGCCCTCGCCCACGTCCTTGACCGCCTGGTGGTGGACGGAGTTGACGAGGACGGTGCCGGCGCCACCGTTCAGCTCGGCCAACGACGACCGCTCTACGAGGTGGACGTGGTGGAGGTTGCGGTCGTAGAGGTCCTGGCTGCGGTGCTCACGCGTCGCATCGGTCTGCTCGGCGATGTCCTGGAAGAGCGTGCCCCCGAAGGCGACGTTGAGGATCTGGGCACCCCGACAGATGCCGAGCACCGGCTTGCCCGCCTCGTGGAACGCCAGCGCCAGCTCGATCTCGTAGCGGTCGCGGATCTCATCGCCCTCCCACTCGGGGCGGAGCGGTTCCTCGCCGTAGCTGCGGGGGCAGACGTCGGCGCCCCCGTGCAGGACCAGGCCGTCGAGATCGGCGACGACATCGGCGAGGGTGATGGCAGCGGACCCCACGGTCGGGACGAGGTAGGCGAGCGCGCCGCCGGCCTGCACCCAGTGGGCCATCGACTGCTCCAGGTACAGCAGGGTCTTGCCCTTGAAGACCGGCCGCTGGTCGTCGGGGTGCACGAAGCACGCCGAGATGCCGATGCGGGGAAGCGATGCCATCAGGTGAACGCCCGCGTGAAGATGGTGACGAAGTCCTCGCGGCTGACCTCGCGCGGGTTGTTGGCATGGCACCCGTCCGCGAAGGCCACGTCGACCAGGTCCGGGAGCAGGCTGGCGTCGACCTGGGTGTCGACGAGCGAGCGCGGCACCCCGATCTCGGCCTTGAGCTCGGCGATCCACTGCAGGAACCCTTCGGGCGACGGATCGTCGAGGCCGATGGTGACGGCCATGGTGGTGAACCGCGCGGGCACGGCTTCGACGTTCCAGGCGAGTGCGTGGTCGATCATGATGGCGTTGGCCAGTCCGTGGTGGAGATCGGCGACGGTGCCCAGCGCGTGAGCGGTGGAGTGCACGACGCCGAGGCCCTTCTGGAAGGCGATGGCCCCCATCATCGAGGACAGCAACATGCCGCCGCGGGCACCGAGGTCGTGGGGCTCGGCCACGGCGGTGGCCAGGTGCCGATGGGCCAGACGAAGGCCCTCGAGCGCGATGCCGTCGCAGATGGGGTTGAGGTTCTTGGCGAGGTAGGCCTCGATGTTGTGGGTGAGCGCGTCGATGCCGGTGGCCGCGGTGATCGGCGCCGGCAGGTCGAGGGTGAGCTCGGGGTCGGCGAACACGGCGTCGGCGATCAGGTGGGGCGAGAAGATGATCTTCTTGACATGGGACTCGTCGTCGGAGATCACCGCGCTGCGGCCGACCTCGCTCCCCGTGCCCGCCGTGGTCGGCAGTGCGACCAGGTGGGGCAGGCGGGACGAGATGGGTCGGGCGCCCGGCATCTCGTCCTCGTAGTCGAACAGCTCGCCGGGATGGGTGGCCATGAGGCCGATGGCCTTGGCCACGTCGAGCGCGGCGACGCCTCCGAAGCCGACGATCGAGTCGGCGTCGTGATCCCGGTAGGCCTCGACCCCCGACCGCACCTGCGACGCGACCGGGTTGCCCCACACCCCGTCGAACGGCGCGGGATCGAGCCCGGCGGCGGCGAGGTTGGCGACGAAGTCGGTGAACATGCCGAGCGCGGCGACCCCGGCGTCGGTGACGACCAACGGTCGGCGTGCACCCACGTCGTCGAGGTGGCGGGCGACGAGGTCCCGCGCGCCGGCGCCGAAGTGGATCGTCGTCGGGAAGCTGAACGTGGAGATCGTCATGGTGCTCGCAGGACCCTTCGGCACTCGGAAGCGGATCGGTGGGCGACCCATTGTGCCAGTCGGCCCGATCGCCTCCCACCGGGCGGGAATGATCCGGGCGCGGCGCGTGGTTGACCACCCCGCACCCCGCCGCGCATCCACCGACGCGCGAGCAGCGACGAACCGATGCGGCCGCAGCGCCGGGAGGACCACCGTGAGCGACACCCCGATCCCCGGACCGGCCACCGAAGGCGCCGAGGCACCGGATCTGACCCTGCCGTCCCAGACCGGCGAGCAGGTGTCGCTGCGAGACCACCGGGGCGAGTGGGTGGTCCTGTACTTCTACCCGGCCGACGACACCCCCGGCTGCACGGCCGAGGCGTGCTCGTTCCGCGACTCGCACGAGGACTTCGTCGACGCGGGCGCGGTCGTGATCGGCGTGAGCGGCGACTCGGTCGACAAGCACGTCGCGTTCGCCGCGAAGCACCAGCTGCCCTTCACCCTCCTCAGCGACGCCGACGGGATCGCCCGCAAGACCTACGGGGTGAAGAAGACCATGGGCCTGCTGCCCGGACGCGTCACCTACGTCATCGATCCCGACGGCATCGTGCGCAAGATCTTCTCGTCGCAGTTCGCCGCGAAGAAGCACCACACCGAGGCCCTGGCCGCCATCGGCGGCTGAGACCTCTCAGATGATCTCGAAGTAGCGGCGGGTCTCCCAGTCGGTCACCGCATCCTCGAACTGGCGCCACTCCCACTCCCGGGTGGCGCAGAAGTGGTCGACGAAGCCGTCGCCGAACAGCTCGCGTGCGATGGGCGACGCCGCCATCCGCTCGGTGGCCGACCGGAGGTTGCGGGGCAGGCGCTCGACCGAGGTGTCGTGGTAGCCCGACCCGACCGTGGCCGGTTGGAGCTCGAGCTCCTGCTCGATGCCCCGCAGGCCGGCGGCCAGCCCGAAGGCCACGGCGAAGTACGGGTTCACATCGGCACCGGGGACGCGGAGCTCGAGGCGGGTGGCCGTGGGTGACGTCGAGATCACGCGCGCGGCGACGGTCCGGTTGTCGAGACCCCAGGTGGGGTGGGTGGGGGCCCAGAACCCGTCGACCAGCCGCTTGTAGCTGTTGACCGTCGGGGCGAGCAACGGCAGGCAGTCCGGGAGGGCGTCGAGGATCCCGGCGAGGTAGTGACGAAAGAGCGGACTCATGCCGGCCGGCTCGTCGGCGGCGGCGAACAGGTTCCGGGTGCCGTCGGCGTCCCACAGCGACTGGTGGGCGTGGCCCGACGAGCCGGGGAGCGTGGTGTCGACGCGAGCCATGAAGGTGGCCATGATGCCGAAGCGTTGACCGATCTCCTTGGCGCCGGACTTGAACAGCACGGCCCGGTCGGCGGCCTCGACCGCGGTCGAGTACGAGATGGCCGCTTCGTACACGCCGGGTCCGGTTTCGGTGTGCAACCCTTCGAGGACGACGCCGAAGGCCCGCAACTCGGCGAGCAGCGCCTCGAAGAACTCCTGGTTCTGCGACTGGCGCAGGATCGAGTACCCGAACATGCCCGGCGTCAGCGGCGTGAGGCCTCGGAAGTCCTTCTCGGTCACCGACGCGGAGGTCTCGCGGTAGTTGAACCACTCGAACTCCATGCCGACCATGCCCAGGTAGCCGTGCTCGGCGAGCCGATCGACGATCCCCTTCAGCAGCCGCCGCGGGCAGACGTCGTAGGTGGCGTTCGAGCCCTGTCCGACGAAGTCGCCGAGGAAGAGGTCACGATCGTTCTCCCACGGGATCCGGCGATGCGTCGAGACGTCGACGACGACCGAACCGTCGGGGTAGCCCGACCGCCACCCGGTGAACGTGCCGTTGTCGTAGCACTCGTCGGCGGAGTCCCACCCGAACACCACGTCGCAGAAGCCGAACCCGTCGCCCTCCGCCGCCGAGAGGAACTTGGCCTTGTCGAGGTACTTGCCCCGAAGGACACCGTCGGTGTCGACGACGGCGACCTTCACGTAGTCCGATGCCGATGCGCGGACCTGGTCGAGGACGGCGCGGGCATCGGTCGGCTGCGGGGTGGTCATGATCGGGAACCTTACGATCCGGTCGGCCGATCGGGTTGCACGGTGGGGCGACCCTCGGTCCCGCCGACCGTGGCCAGGACCTCGACCCCCTGGGAGTCCCGACCGCTGCGCACCCGACCCGCTCGGATGTCACGGACGGCGGCGGCGAACAGCGCGCGTCGTTCGAGCACCAGGCGAGGGGTGGACATGGCCGTCAGGCGCGTGCGGAGCGCCTCAGCATCGGGCTGGAAGTAGCAGTTGCGGCGCCACAGCACCTCGGACTCCGCGAACCGATCCGCCAGCATCGCGTGGGTGTACCCCGGGCGGACGTGTTCGTGGCGCTCCCACGCGGCGCGGCGCACCGCCGGATCGGTGAGCGCACGCTCGTCGCAGAACGGTACGAGCACCCAGACGAAGCGCCGGCTCAGCTCGAACATGGTGCGCAACGCCCGGACATCGTCCTCGATGTGCTCGAGCACCTCGATCGACACCACCAGATCGTGGGTCGGTTGGGGCGCCGGGTCGAGCAGGTCGACGTGTCGCACCTCGACGTTGGTCAGCCCGAAGCGCTCGATGAGCGCTCGTGGCCGCTCCAGGACGGCAGCGTCGTGGTCGGTCACGGTGAAGGTGACATCGGGGTGATCCACGGCCAGCAGGAGCTCCGAGGTGGCCGAGCCGCAGCCGACGCTGAGCACCGAGCGCACCGGTTCCCGAGACGCCGCGTCCTCGAACGCGGCGTGCAGGTGGACGTGACGGTGGAGCGCCCATCGGCGCCGGCGCTGGAGCTTGAGCACGAGGAACTGGCGGGCGAGCTCGGCTCGGAGGGGGTCGGTCGCCGAGCCGCGGACCAACGATGCCGGCCCGTACCGTCCGCGGCACCGCCGGCCGAACGACCTCGCACCCGGCCGTTCGTCCTGCTCTCGTGCGCCCATGCCGCATGATCGCACGCGGTTGCGCCGTGCGAGCGCGCCCGAGCAGCGTGGCGCCTGGTCGGGCGACCGCGGCGCCGGGTCGTCGCGGTAGCGTGCGCGGATGGCCACGCGCCCGCTGCCTCCGTCGATCCGCCCCGCGACCAGGGACGACGACCGCGCGCTCTCCGGGGTCCTCTCGCGCTCGTTCTTCGACGACCCCGTGATGAGCTGGCTCGTCCCCGACGAGGCGACCCGTGACCGACGCCAGCGCACCTTCTACCGGGCCGAGCTCGGTCACGCGCACGCCAACGGGCTGGTGCTCACCACCGACGATCACGCCGGCGCAGCCCTCTGGCTGGCGCCGAAGCGCTGGAAGATCGGCACGATGTCGATGGTGCGGCAGGGCCCGGCAGTGCTCCGCGCGTTCGGGCGCCGGGTTCCGGCGGCGCTGCGGCTCCAGAGCGCGATGGAACGCGTGCACCCCGCCGAGAGCCACTGGTACCTCGCCATCCTCGGTACCGATCCTTCGCGCCAGGGACGCGGCGTCGGGGCCGGGCTCATCCGGGAGGTCACCGACCGGTGCGACGACACCGCCACGGGCGCCTACCTCGAGTCCTCGAAGGAGGCCAACATCTCCTACTACGCACGCTTCGGGTTCGTCGTCACCGACGAGGTCGTGATGCCGAACGGACCCAAGCTGTGGGGGATGTGGCGCGATCCTCGATCGTGACCGCACCCCGTGCGGGTCCGGGACCCCGACCTACCAGCTCGCCAGGTGCGCCACGATCGATCTGCCCTGGTCACGGAGGTCTCGCATCGGCGGGTGGGCGGCGTCCCATGCAGCGGTGGCGACGTCCCAGTCGTCGGCCGTCCCGAGGACCAGGTCGGTGCACTGGTCCTGCCACGACGCGAGGTCGCTCGCCGGCCAGGAGGCGGTGCCGACCAGCACGACGTTGCGACAGGTCGTGCCGGGCGGGAGCCCGAGACCGCCGTTCTCGTTGCCTCCGTAGGGCGCGGCGGCGTCGGCTCGGAACATCGAGTCGGCCACCACCAGGGCGGGCGCGACACCGCCCGCTTCCCTGCCGCGCGCCCACTTGAAGAACCCACCGTGCTGGTCGGCGCCGTACTTCTCCGGCTTGTAGCTGTTGCGGTACGGCCGGAGCCGCACGAGCGACCGTCGGACCTCGACGGTGCCACCGGGAGCCGGCCGGGCGTTCGAACCTCCGAGCGACGACAGGAACACCATGCACCCGTCGAGCTTCACGTCGTCGATGACCCCCGAGTTCATCGAGTCGTTCTCGACGCAGTCGTCGTGGATGTAGCCACCGCTCCCGTCTCCGGGGTCATCGGTGCGGACCCCGACGACCGCCCAGTCGGTGGCGCCGCCTCCGAAGGCGACCATGTCGCCCTGGTTGGAGAAGTGGGTGCCCACGAGCTCGAACCCGGGGGTCAGGACGGTCATCCCGGTGACCCGGTGCCACGTGCGCCAGGGGGTGTCCTCGGGATCGAAGGTGCTGGTGACCGATCCGCCGACGAAGCACAGCTGACGGCGCGTCCGCCCGTCGTCGTGGAACTTCACCCCCGTGGCGAACGCATCGTCGTTGCGGAACGAGTTGTCGAACGTCCGCCCACGGACATCGATCACGGTGTCGTCGGGGAGCTCGAGATCGAGGCCACCGGGCCACGGTCGGCTCTGATCGTCGGCGACGGTCTCGAGCGGCCGGTCGACGGCGCCGACGCACGCCCGCTCGCTCTCGTCACGAGCCGTCTCCCCTCGGGCCGCGATCCACGCCGGCGCCAGCGCCGGTGTCGCGGGAGCGGTCGCGCCGCGGAGGGGACGGGCGGCGACGGGCGCGGCGGCTCCAGCCGCCGCAGCCGTGACGACGGCCCACGTCGCGGCCAGCGCCATCACCGCCCGCACGTGGTGTCGTCTCGGACCGGTGACGGTCTGCCCGCGGTCGCGCACCGGATCATCATGCCAGCGGGGCCCGCACGGGCCGGGTCGGGGTCGGGCCGGGGTCGGATCCTGGTGGGGATCCGAGTCGGGCCGGCGGAGCTCGGCGACGGCCGGCGCCATCGGTCGCTCAGGCGAAGCTGCGCTCGGCCCGACCGAGGGTGATGCCCACCGCCAGCATCAACCCGCCCGCCAGCACGAAGAAGAAGCCCACGATCCAGGCGAACACCGTGATGCCGAGGCCGGGGAGCGCCACGACGACCACACCTCCGAGGATCCAGAGCCCACCGCGCCAGAGGAAGTGCGACCGGGCCTCCACCTCGGTGTCGGCGCGACGGGAGACGACGATCTGGATCACGCCGCCGATGATGAGGTCGATCCCGACGAAGATGGCGATGATCACCACCGTGATGTCGGGGTAGAAGATCGCCACGAGTCCGACGAGCACGTCGAGGACGCCACGGGCGAGGAGCAGTCCCCAGTAGGTCCCGGACCGGTGGGTGACGATGGCGTCGAGGGCGTGGACGATGCCCCCGAGCACCAACCCGATGCCCACGATCATGGCGACGAGCTCGGCGGATCGGTTGGGCCACACCAGCACGGCGATGCCGATGGCGACGAACGCCACGCCACCGAGCAGTGCGAGCGCGCGACTCCCCTTCAGGAGGCCGAGATCGAACGGTTCGATCCCGTCGGTCGATGCGTTCGCGGTCATGGTGGCTCCTCGATCGTCGCTGCTGGTGCCAGGGTTCGGGGCATCGTACGCACCGGGCGGGACGCCGCCGAGGATCGACCTGGGGCGATGCTCAGGATCCGAGCGGGTTGGCCGCCATGAACGACACCACCACGGCGGCGAGCTCCGGACCCCGGTCCTCCTGGAGGAAGTGCCCGCCGCCGGCGATGGTGGTGTGCGGCTGGCCTTCGGTGCCGGGCACCCGTTCGATCAGGGCGCGATCGGACCCCTTGGTGATGGGGTCGTTGTCGCTGAACGCGCACAGGAACGGCTTGGTGAACGCCCGCAGCGTCGTCCACGCGGCGCGGTTGGCGTCGGCCGCGGGATCGTCGGGTGTCGTGGGGACCAGGAGGGGGAACTGCCGCGCGCCCTCCTTGTAGGACTCGTCGGGGAACGGCGCGTCGTAGGCGGCGATGACCTCGGGTGACAGGTCGGTGGTGCAGCCGCCGTTGACGATCACGCCGGTCGGGAACTCCGGGACGTCCTGGGAGAACTGCTGCCACGAGAGGAAGGCATCGCCCGGGTGCGAGTCCCCGGTGGGCAGGTAGGTGTTCGCCGCGACCACGCGGGCGAACCGGTCGGGGTGCTCCGCCACGAGGCGCAGTCCGAGCAGGCCACCCCAGTCCTGACAGACCAGGGTGATCGCCTGGAGGTCGAGGTGGTCGAACAGGAGCGACCGCAGCCACTCGACGTGGCGGGCGTAGGTGTGGTCCCCGCGTGCCGCCGGCTTGTCGGATCGGCCGAAGCCGACGAGATCCGGGGCGATGCAGCGGTGACCCGCCTCGACGAGCACCGGGATCATCGTGCGGTAGAGGAACGACCACGACGGCTCGCCGTGCAGGAGGAGCACCACCTCGCCGTCGCGGGGACCCTCGTCCACCACGTGCATGCGCAGCGTGCGATCCGAGCCGTCACCGCGTGGCACGTCGACGTAGTGGGGCGCGAACGCGTATCCCGGAAGGTCGGCGAAGCGGTCGTCGGGCGTGCGAACGATGTCCATGGTGTGTCCCTCCCCCGGGCCCGACACGTCCGAACGGACGAGGGCGACCGGAGATCAAGTGTCAGAGAGTATGTCAAAAGGTTACGGGTGGCGACCGTGGCCCAGCGGGCCGCACCGGGCGGTTCAGGTCCGGGCGGTCGCATCAGGGCGGTCGCATCAGGGCGGTCGCATCAGGGCGGTCGCATCAGGGCGTCGTCCGGTCGGGCGCCGGCGCCTCCGGCGCGGGTTGCGCAACGATCGTCGCATGGGTGCGAACCCACGTGTGCATGGCGATGCCTGACGCCACCCCGGCGTTGATCGAACGGGTCGAACCGAACTGGGCGATCGAGCACACCGTCCTGGCGAGCTCGCGCGCGTCGGCCGACAGACCCGGGCCCTCCTGGCCGAACACGAGCACGCACGCGCTGGGCAGCGCGGTGTGCTCGAGCGGCACCGCACCCGGGAGGATGTCGATGCCGATCACCGCCACCCCGGCACCGTCGGCCCAGTCGCCGAAGGCGGCGACGGTGGGGTGGTGACGGATGTGCTGGTACCGATCGGTGACCATGGCCCCCCGCCGGTTCCAACGACGCCGACCGATGATGTGGACCTCCGCCGCCAGGAAGGCGTTCGCGTTGCGCACCACGGCGCCGATGTTGAAGTCGTGCTGCCAGTTCTCGATGGCCACGTGGAACGGATGCCGTCGGGTGTCGAGGTCGGCCACGATCGCCTCGTTCGACCAGTACCGGTAGCGATCGACCACGTTGCGACGATCGCCGTCGCGAAGGTACGTGGGATCCAACCGGTCGTCGTCGGGCCACGGATCGGGATGCGGCCCGACACCGACCTCCTCGGAGCCGTGATCGTCATGTGCTGGGGCCACGCCGCACGCTACCGCCGCGCCCCGTCGGTGCGGTCACCCAGAAGGCTCCCGGCCCGAGCGTCGACACGGCGACCTCGGTCGGCAGCGCCTGGTCGGGACGACCGCGCTCCCCCGCGGCGACCGAGGGACCATCTCCCACCACACCCCTCCCGATGTCCACGGATGGGGCACTAGCGTGTGACCGTTGGCAGGTGTCCGCGACGAGGTCGTGGAACCGAGGTCAGAGAGGGGGCTCATCCATGGCGAAGAAGAAGGACAAGAAGAAGGACAAGAAGTCCAAGAAGAAGGACAAGAAGAAGTCGAACAAGAAGAAGAAGTAGCACGAGCCGTCCGACGGACGGCTTTGGTCGAGTCGGGAGTGCCGGTGCGATCCGGGCCGACTCGCCACCACATCGGCCGGCACCCGCCTCACGGCGGGGCCGGCCGGTGTCGCGTGGCTCGCCGCGCCGGAGCGACGCATCGGGGCGCTCGATCAGCGGTGGGGGCGCCGCCGCACTCGACGCCCAACCGGAGCGATCGTCGCGGGCTGCTCGGCGATCAGCTGACCGACCGCGACGGCATGCAGCACACCGCCGCCGAGCACGGCCACGTGCCACGCCTCGTGATGTCCGAACCAGGTGGCATCGGGCCAGCGCTGCGATCCCAGCAGCGCGGCCCCCGCCGAGTAGGCGACACCGCCGGCGAAGAGGTTGGCGAGCGGCAACCACCCGCCACGACGGATCACGAACGGGATGAGTCCCACCGACGCCCAACCCAGCACCAGGTAGGCCCACCGAGCGTGATCTCGGGTCCCCTCCAGCGTCGAGAGCTTGGTCGCCGCACCGGCGACGGCCGTTCCCCACACACCGGCGATCACGCCGGCGGCCGCCGGGCCCGGCAGGGTGACGATCGCGACCGGTGTCCAGGTGCCGGCGATGGCCCCGAAGATGGCGGCGTGGTCGACCCGACGGAACCACCGGGCCTGCGCAGCGCTCCGGGGGAGCCGGTGATACGCGGCCGATGCGGCGAGCATGGTCGCGTAGGACGCGCCGAACACCGCCACCCCGGCACGTGCCGCGCCCTTCGGCGACCGGCGAACGGCGAGGACCGTGACCGGCGCGACCGCGGCCGCGGCCACCACGTGGAACCAGCCCCGCAACTTGGGACGCGTGGCCCAGTTCAGCGCCCAGGAGTCGCCGGCAACGAGCTCCGGTGCAACCTCCGGTTCCGCCGCATCCACGCACTCGGCCATCGGCCCAAACCTATCGCCGTCCGTCGGTGCCGGAGGGTTCGTTCCCGCCCACGGGCCGCCGTCCGGTCGGGGCGCGCCGCGCTCAGCTCGGGCGGGTCGAAGCCAGCTTGTGCTCGACCCGTTCGACGCCGTGCAGGCGATCCCGATCGTCCGCCGGTGACCACGACGCGTAGAGCGCGTACAGCTCGGCCGCTTGGAGGTACGCCGTGTGCGATGCCTCGGGATCGGCTGCCGCCACGGCATCGCCCCAGTCCTCGTAGAATCCGGCGCGAGCGACGACCTCGGAGCCCGGCGGCATGGAGCCGGTGGCGTAGACGAGGTCGACCATCGGTTCGGCTTCGTCGTAACGACCGGACGCGCAGAGCCCGAGGAACCGGGCTCGATCGGGTTCGGTGGCAGCGTGGGGCACGACGCGATCGTACCGGCCCGTCGAGCCATCCGGTCGGTCACGGAGCGCTCGATGGGTGATGGCGCACCCGACGGGACGGCTCGTTCGGTAGCGTCGGGGTCGTGCAGCTGCCCGTGCTCCCGCCGATCAAGCCGATGCTCGCCAAGCCCTACTCCCCCGGCAAGGACGGCGATGTCCTCCCACCCGGCGAGGGCATGATCTTCGAGCCCAAGTGGGACGGCTTCCGATGCATCGTCTTCCGCGACGGCGACGATGTCGAGCTGGGTTCACGCAACGAGCGGCCGCTCACGCGGTACTTCCCCGAGCTGTTGGATCCCCTCCGCGAGGCGTTGCCCGACAAGGCGGTCGTCGATGGCGAGATCGTCGTCGCCGGGGCCGGCGGGCTCCAGTTCGACGCCCTCCAACAGCGTCTGCACCCGGCCGAGTCGCGGGTCAACCGCCTGGCCGCCGAGACGCCCGCCTCGTTCGTCGCCTTCGACCTGCTCGCGTTGGGCGACGAGTCGCTCCTGGCCACCCCGCTGGCCGAGCGTCGCCGCCTCCTCGAGGCGGCGCTGGCAGGCGCCCGGGCTCCCATCCACCTCACGCCGATCACCACCGACCGCGACCAGGCCCGGGATTGGTTCGTGCGCTTCGAGGGTGCCGGCCTCGACGGGGTCATCGCCAAGGACCCGGCCGGCACGTACCTGCCCGACAAGCGGGCGCAGCTGAAGGTCAAGCACAAGCGCACCGCCGACTGCGTCGTGGCTGGCTATCGCATGCACAAGAGCGGCGACGGTGTCGGCTCGATGCTCCTCGGGCTCTACGACGACGACGGCGCCCTCCACCACATCGGGGTGGCGTCGTCGTTCACCGCCGCCAAACGTCCCGAGCTGCTCCAGTTCCTGGCGCCGTACGAAGCCGGCGCGCTCGATGACCACCCCTGGAAGGAGTGGGCCGAGGCGCAGGCCCACGAGTCGGGCCAGCGCCTGCCGGGCGGTCAGTCGAGGTGGAACGCCGACAAGGACCTCTCCTTCGTCCCCATCCGCACCGAGCTGGTCGCCGAGGTCGCGTACGAGAACCTGCTCAACGGTCGCCTCCGCCACGGCGCCCGCTTCCAACGATGGCGCCCCGACCGCGACCCTGCCTCGTGCACCTATGCGCAGCTCGACCAGGCGGCGCCCTACGAGCTCAGCGAGATCTTCGGCACCTGATCCCGAGCAGCGTGCCGACGTCAGCCCGTCCCGCGGGAACCCGTCGCCACCGACGGACGTCTCATCGTCACCACCAGCCTCGGGAGGCCTTCGCGTGAACCAGAACCAGAACCAGAACCGATCGCTGCTCGCCGCGGCGGCGATCGGGTTGGCGGTGGTCGCCGTGGCCGCCCTCGTAGGGTGCAGCTCCACGACCGAAACGGTGTCCTCGGCGGGGACGAGCACGTCGTCGGTCCCGAAACCGACCGCAGCGCCGACGACCGCAGCGGTCTCGCCGCCGACGACAGACGCAGATCCGAGCGCGCCCGATGTCACCGACACCACGGCGACGCCGACCATCCCGGCGTCGGGCGGCGACCCCGTCCTGGTCGGCTGCGGCACCGTCCACCGAGCATCCGGGTGGCCGACGACCTTCCCGCCGAGCCCGCAGGCCTTCACCTGCCTCGCCGGCGCGTTCGGCACCGGCACGCCTGCTCGGCTCGTCGATCGCGAGCAGACCGACGGCGAGGGCGGCGCCATCCTCGTCACCACGTACGACGTCCTCGGGTCAGGAAGGGTCCGGGTCACCGTCGACGCTCGTGAGGCCGCCGACCGAGCGCAGACGCGCACGGTCTCCGAGTGCACCGATCTGCGTGCGGAGCTCACCACCGTCACCGTCTCGGCCTGCACGGTCGTCGGCTCCTGAGCACGGACCTCGATCGCCTCCGGGGGAACCTGGCGCGGGAGTCGCACGGGGTACGGACTCGGCGGTTCGACCGACGCCGATAGGGTCGGCGCCGATGGCCGGAGAACCGAGGGGTCGCGAGCTGTGGCTGCTGGCGGGCCAGGAGCTGCTGCGGCGCGGTGGGATCGGCGCCGTGAAGTTGCAGGCGCTCACCGCCGAGCTCGGTCTGACGACCGGGAGCTTCTACCACCACTTCACCGGCACCGCCGACTACCTCGACGACCTCGCCCGGTACTACGGATCCGAACAGGTGCAACGCAACATCGAAGCCATCACGTCGGACGATCCCCGCGTTCGCCTGCACCGCCTGGCGGCGTTCTCGCGCGACGAGCGCATGGCTCCGCTCGATGCCGCCATGCGCGACTGGGCGGGCAGCAACCCGCTCGCGGCCGAAGCGGTGGGCCAGGCCGACGCGGTGCTGCTCGGCTACGTCGCCCAGGCGTTCCAGGACCTGGGCTTCGACCGCGACGACGCTCGCTTGCGGGCCCTGCTGCTCTTCTCCACGGGCGTCGCCCGGGTCCAACCGCCGTGGCGGCCGGCGGTCCGATCGATGGACGACATCCTGGCGATCCTCGCGCCCTGACCCGTCCTGATCCGCCGTGATCCGCCTGATCCGTCGAGCGTCACCGGCGGCGCCCTGGCTCATCGTCCGCGCCGTGGCTCACCGGCGGCGGCGTGACCTCACACCATGTCGGTGGGACGCAGGCCGAACCCGAGCGCGTACCGGCCCGCGAGCTCGGCGGTGCGGTCCCAGTCGAAGATGACATGGCCCTTGAGGACCTCGACGTCGCGCTGGAGGCGTTGGAGGGGCGAGGTGGACAGGTAGACGCTGGCACCCGCCCCCTCGCAGACCGTGCTGATGACCGACCGGGCCGCTCGCACGGTGGCCGCCGCTGCCAGCCGGGTGTCGACGCGGCGCGCGTCGTCGAGCCGTTCGGTGCCGGCGGCGTCGATCAGGGCTTCGATGGTGGCGCCCCAGCGGATCCGTGCTGCGGCGAGGTCGCTCGTCGCCGTGGCGAGTCGTATCTGCGCAGCCGGTTGCTCGCTGGCCTTGTCGCCCAGCGAGTAGGCGAGGACGCGCTGGGCCAGACGGTCCCGGTAGAGGTCGACCGCGGCCTCGGCCGCACCCAGCGCGGGCGCCGCCGCCACCAGGGCGAGCACGGGAGGCACGGCGTGACCGGCCAGGCCGTCGCCGTCGATCGGGTCGCCCCCGAAGAGGAGCGACGGTGCCGGGAGCGTGCGTTCCGACGGCACGAAGCGATCATCGACCCGGACGGTGTTGCTCCCGGTCGCCCGCATGCCCGACGTGAACCAGACGTCATCGACCTCGACCTCGTCGGGCCGCAGCAGCACGAAGTGGGTGGCGAACACCGGCTCGGTCTGCACGGCGTGCACCATCACCCAGTCGGCGTGCGCGATGCCGGTGGCCCACTCCCACCGACCCGAGATCCGGAACCCGCCATCGACCGGCGTGGCCGACCCCGTCGGAGCGAGCGGCGCCGGAGCGAACGGGCAGGCGCTGTCGGCGAAGATCGCGGCGCGTCCCTCGGCCGGGAACCGGGTGAGCAGCCACGCGTGCAGCATGAGGAACGACAGCGTCCACGCCGTGGCGGGACACCCGTGGGCCAGGACCCGAGCCCCGTGGGCCAGCGAGTCGAGCCCCAGTCCGTGTCCGCCGAGCGAGGTCGGCACGACCACCCGGAAGAGGTCGGCCGTCCGGGCGTCGTCGATCGTCGCAGCGGGGACCCGACGTTGCGACTCGCCGTCGGCGGCGCGGTCCCCGAGCACGGGGACGAGCCCCTGGCATCGGCGGAGGAACTCGTCGTGATCGATGGTCATCGGCTCGTCATCGGCTCGTCATCCCCACCCCGCCGACCCTACCATAAGTAAAGTTACGGCAGGCCGCCCGACCGTGGCGCCGCCGACGCCGCCTGCCCCCGATCAGTCGGCGATCCGCGCCGCCGCCCGCTCGGCGCGCGCCACGAGGTTGGGCGCGTCGATGCGGTCGCAGATCTCGGCGAAGGCGTCGGTGGGGCCCGTCCAGGCCAGCTCGTCGACGTCGTCGATCGTGGGGGCGTCGAGCTCCACCGTGGCGATGCGACGGAACAGGAGCGCGAGATCGAACTCGCGCTGGAGGGTGGCGGCCAGCTTGGCGCCGCTGCGCACGGTGATGTCCCACTTCCCCGCCGCCTCGGGGATGTTCTCGAGCTTCCCGTAGCGGGCCAGCACGGCGGCGGCCGACTTGGCCCCCCAGCCCGTGAGGCCGGGAAAGCCGTCGGCGCTGTCGCCCACCACGGCCAGGTAGTCGGGGATCGACGTCGGCGCCACCCCGAACTTCTCCTTGACCCCCGCCTCGTCGTAGACGACGTCCTTGCGCCGGTCGAGCTGCACCACCCGATCGCCGACCACGCACTGGCCCAGATCCTTGTCCGGCGTGCAGATGATCACCTGCTCGACGCGGTCGTCGGCAGCGGCGATCGCGGCGGCGGCGCCGAGCGCATCGTCGGCCTCGTACTCGACCATGGGGAAGACGACGAACCCTGCCGCCCGCAGCGCGTCCTCGACCAGCGGGAACTGGGCGAGGAGCTCGACGGGCACGCCCGCGCTCGACTTGTACCCCTCCCAGAGGTCGTTGCGGAACGACTCGATCACGTGGTCGGTGGCGACGCCCACGTGGGTGGCGCCCTGCTCGATCAACTGCAGGACCGTTCCCACCACACCCCGGGTGGCGGCCACCTCGTGACCGGCCGCGGTGACGTGTGACGGCGACCCGAAGTGGTAGCGGAAAAGCTCGTAGGTGCCATCGACCAGGTGAACCTTCATGTGCCGAGCCTGCCATACCAGGAGCCCACCGACCCGGTGCCGTCGACGCCGCCGCTGCGCCGACGAACGGGTCAACCGGTGGGGGCATCGGGCGGGGTCACGGCGTCGAGGAGGGCAGCTCGGGCCAACTGGCGAAGCCGTGGCGCCGAGCGATCACCAACTGCGCGGCGCTCAGCGCGAACGACGACCGCACCGCCGGCGGTGGCGCACCGTCGGGGTGACGCCTGTCGACCTCGACGAGGGCGACCCGGTCACCGTTGCGGACTCGGCGCTGCAGCTCGCGCGCCTGGGTCCTGAGCTGCGCGAGATCGGGTTCGGTGGGCAGGGGAACGGTCGACATGGCGACTCCTTCCGAAGCCTGCGGTCCGCGTCGTCAGGCCGGAGGAGGTTCGCTGGCCGTGCTGCTCGTGCTCGGGTGGGCTCTGCCCTTCCCGCGGACCCGGGGGCGCCCCGAGCGCCACGTCGAGGGTACCGCGACCGCGACGACGGCGGTGGTGAGCCCGATGACCCGAACGCCGGTGCCCCGCCCGTGAACGGTGTTAACTTCACCGGGTCGAGGTCGGCACCGGACCTCGGCCACCGGGCGATCGAGCCGTCGTGAACGTTCGGATCGAACGGGGGATGGTTGGATGTCGGTGCGACGGCCGGCCAGCGAGACCGGCAGCGATCTTCTCCGGGGGGAGCACCAACCGATGGCGACACGCTCGAAGACGACGGCGCCGGGCCGCCCGTGGTGGCGGCCGTCGGTCGCGCTGGTCGCACTCTTCACGGCCACCTCGCTGCTCACGACGGCGTGCGTCGAACAGGTCGTGATCGTCCAGGGGAGCACACCGGACGGCTCGGGGCCGGCCAACCTCGAGGTCGTCGGCGGCCAGGACACCGGCGACGACAGCGTGGTGAGCCGCTACGCCGGACAGCAGATGAGCTTCGGCACCGTCCCCGACACGGCGACCGCCGCCGGGACCGACGACCCGATCAAGATCGGCATGATCAACCAGGAGAACACCCCGCTCGGGAGCTTCCCCGAGCTGCGTCTCGGAGCCGAGGCCGCCGTGGCGTGGATCAACGCCGAGCTCGGTGGCGTGGGGGGCCGGCCGATCGAGCTGCACTCGTGCATCACCACCTTCTCGCCGGAGAAGTCGCGGGCATGCGCCCAGGACCTCGTCGAGGCCGACGTCGTCGCCGTCACCCCGGGCATCGACATCACCAGCAACGGGTCGATCCCGGTGCTGGAGGAGAACCAGATCCCCTACGTCGGGGGCATCCCCATCAACTTCGACGAGATGCGCTCGCCCATCTCGTTCCAGTTCAGCGGCGGGATCCCCGGCGCCTTCACCGCCTTCGCCTACGACGCCGCCACCCGGCTCCACGCCAAGAAGGTGGCCGTCGCCTACGGCGACTTCGCGTCCATCAAGGCGGCCGGGGTCGACTACGGCATCGGCACCCTGCGCAAGCTCGGGGTCACCGATGTGGCCGACATCCCGTTCCCCATCACCACGACGGACTTCCTCCCCG
Source organism: Acidimicrobiales bacterium (assembly GCA_038235385.1). GTDB lineage: Bacteria > Actinomycetota > Acidimicrobiia > Acidimicrobiales > Acidimicrobilacustridaceae > JBBSTY01. Next base: position 25,319 of record JBBSTY010000027.1, read on the forward strand.
TGCTCACCAAGGCCAACGAGGGCAACCCCGACGCCATCTTCCTCGGGGCGGCCGACACGGCGTGTGCGCCGGCGATGAAGACGGCGCACGAGCTCGGGATCACCGCCACCATCTACCTCGTCGGTTCGTGCGCCTCACCGACCATCGCCGACCAGATCGGCGCGGACGCCGTCGACGGACGCATCTTCAACATCGAGGGCCCGAACGGGGCCGACGACCCCGAGTCCGACATCTACTTCGACGCGGTCGCCCGCTACGGCGACCCGCAGCTCTCGGCGGCCACGGCGGCCACGGTCAGCTTCCGTGGCGTGATGAACCTCTACGCCGCGCTCGTCGAGCTCGGCCCCGACGACATCTCCCGGGAATCGATCCTCGGGCACCTCCGGGCGGCGAAGGACCACCCCAGCTTCACCGGCCACCCGTACACCTGCGACGGCCAACAGATGCCCGACCTGCCCTCGCTCTGCGCGCCCCAGCAGATCCTCGTCCAGCGTCAGGGCGACACGATCGTGCCGGTCACCGACTGGATCGACGTCCCCGGGTTGGTGAAGTCGGAGTGAGCCACCGCGCCCCCATCGGCGTGCGTCGATGAGCTCGCACCTCCAGTATCTGCTCCTCGGCACCGGGGCCGGCGCGGTCATCGCCGCGCTCGCGCTCGGCATCGTGCTCACCTACCGGGCGTCGGGCGTGGTGAACTTCGCCCACGCCGCCATGGGCATGTTCCTCGCGTACACCTACGGCACGCTCCGCCAATCCGCCGAGGTGCTCAACCCGCTGCTGATCGGGCCGAGCCGCATCCCACTGGTTCCGGCGTGCGCCACCGACATCGCCGACGCCACGTGCACCTACCGGTTCGCGCCCGCCACCGCCTTCGCGATCACGATGGGCCTCGCCGCGCTGTACGGACTCGCCATCTACCTCCTCGCGTTCCGACCGCTGCGCTCGGCGCCGACGCTCGCCAAGGTGGTCGCCTCGCTCGGCCTGTTCCTGTACCTCCTCGCCATCGCCAACATGCGCATCGGGAGCCAGGGCGCCGCGCTGTCGCTCCCCGAGAACCTCCTGCCCAGCTCGGTGGTCCACGTGCTCGGCGTCGACCTCCAACAGGATCGACTCTGGCTGGCGCTGGTGGTCCTCATCGTCACCGTCGCGCTCGCCGCTCTGTACCGCTTCACCCGGTTCGGTCTGGCCACCCGAGCGGCCGCCGAGAGCGAGAAGGGCGCGGTGTTGCTCGGCATCTCGCCCGATCGCGTCGCCGCGATCAACTGGATGCTCGGGACCATGCTCGCGGGCGGGGCGGTCATCCTGTTCGCCCCCATCACCAGCATCAACCCGGCCACGACGAGCCTCCTGTTCGTCCCGGCGTTGGCCGCTGCGCTCATCGCCCGGTTCCGCTCCTTCGTCGTCACCGCCGCCGCCGGGCTCGCCATCGGCATGTTCCAGTCCGAGATCGCCAACGTGCACGGCAGCCTGTCGTGGCTCCCGCAGGTGAACTGGCAGGCGGGGCTCCCGTTCCTCATCATCATCGCCACCATGGCGATCCGCGGCGACGCCCTACCCATCCGGGGCACGCTCGGCCACGGGCACTTCCCGACCTCGCCCCGGCCGCGCCACGTGGCCGGGTGGATCGGCCTCCTCACCGTCTCCGGCGTCGTCGCGCTGCTCCTGGTCGACAGCATGTGGCGCGGCGCCATCATCGTGTCCGCCACGACGGCGGTGATCGCCCTCTCGGTCGTCGTGCTCACCGGCTACGTCGGCCAGATCTCGTTGATGCCGATGGCGCTCGCCGGCATCAGCGCCTTCGCCATGGTGCGCTTCACCGCCGATTGGCAGATCCCGTTCCCCATCGCGCCGTTGCTGGCCGGCCTCCTCGCCGTCGTGATCGGCGTCATCGTCGGGCTCCCGGCGGTCCGCGTCCGTGGCATGAACCTCGCCATCGCCACGCTCGCGGCCGCCACCGCGATCGAAGAGCTGATCCTCAAGTGGTCGTGGTTCACGGGCGGTGAGCAGGGCAGCACCGTCGCCTCGCCCAGCCTCTTCGGCGTGGACCTCGGCATCTCCGCTCCGGGTTCGGCCAACAACCGGGCCGCGTTCGGCATCGTCTGCCTGGTGGTGCTGGCACTCGTCGCGCTGCTCGTGGCGAACCTCCGATCCAGCCCCACGGGCCTGCACTGGCTCGGCGTGCGGGCCAACGAGCGCGCGGCAGCATCGGTCGGGACCGACGTGACCCGCACCAAGCTCACGGCGTTCGCGATCTCGTCGTTCATCGCCGGGATCGGCGGCGCGCTGTACGCGTACGGCCATCCGAACCTGTCCGCCGGTTCGTTCACCATCTTCGCATCGCTGGCGCTCATCGCCCTCGTGTACCTGGGTGGCATCGCCAGCATCGCCGGCGCGATCGTGGCCGGGGTCCTCGCCGAAGGCGGCATCGCCAGCGCCGGCCAGACCGGTTCGCAGACCCAGTTCGCCATCAGCGGCCTCGCCCTCATCGCCGTGGCGATCCTCTACCCCAACGGCATCTCGGGCGCCCTCTACGCGCTCCGCGACCGCCTCTCCCGCCGGCGACATCCCACCCGCCCCGCCACCTGACGAAATTGCAGCGGTGGAACACCGCATTGGTGCTGAGCACCGCAATTTCGGGGTGGTCGGGGGGTCGTCGATTAGCGTTCGGGCGTGGCGCGTTCTGAACCCCACCACGGTGCCGCTCGCTGCGGCGAAGACCCAGGAACTCGCATGACCGACGCCGAGCGCCAACTGAACGAACGACTCGAACGACTCGAGCTCCAGGTCCAACGCCTCGCCGAGCACCTCGACCTGAACTCCGACGACGACGGCCTCGCCGCCCCACCCGACGTCGTCGACCTCGCCCGTGCCGGCCGACGCCTCGAGGCGATCAAGCTCTACGGCACCCTCACCGGCGCCGACATCAGCACCGCCACCAGCATCGTCAACGCCATCATCTGACGACATTGCAGCGGTGGATCACCCCATCGCCGCTGAGCGCTGCAATTTCGGAGCGGTGCTGGGCGGTGTGGAGCGGTGTGGGGTTCGGAGGCGATCGTCGCGGGGTTATTCCTGGACGAGTTCGATGAGGGTCCCGAACGCGGTCTTGGGATGGATGAACGCGACGGTGGTGCCGCGCGAGCCGGGGCGAGGGGCTTCATCGATGACCCGGCCGCCCTGAGCCTTGACGGACTCCAGCGCCTTGGCGCAGTCGGCCACGCGGTAGCCGATGTGGTGGAGGCCCTCGCCCTTCTTCTCCAGGTACTTGGCAACCGGTGAGTCGTCTCGGGTTGGGGTGAGCAGCTGGATGTAGGACTCGGCCACCTTGAGCAAGGCCTCCTCGACGCCGTCGCTCTCGACGACCTCGCGGTGGTCGACCACGGCGCCGAACGTCTCGCGGTAGTAATCGATGGCGTCGCCCAGGTCGTTCACCGCGATGGCGACGTGGTCGATCTCAATGAGCAGACCCTCGACCTCGGCCGATTCCTGGGAGAGGTCGTCCTTCTCGCCATCTTCGTTGGGGTTGCGGGCGGTGAGCGGCATGGCTCCTCCATCAGGGTCTTCGTGGCGGTCACGACGGTAGTGGCCCGGTCCACCCGAAATTGCAGTGCTCAGCAGCAATGGGGTGTCCCACAGCTGCAATTTCGTGGGGTGGTGGGGGGATGTCCGATGTGGTGGTCGGTCAGGCGAAGCGGCGGACGAGGGTGATCTTGTCCTCGCCGACCTCGGCCCGGAACTCGGGGTCGGTGATGCCGAGCCCCTCCTCGGGCGCCAGGCACAGCACGCCGAGCTTGCCCTCGTGCATGTTCTTGTGGACCTGGAACGCGGCCTCGCCGGTGTCGTCGAGGGTGAACACCTTGGAGAGCATGGGCTGGATCTTGCCGTCGCAGATCAACTGGTTGGCTTCCCACGCCTCCTTGTAGTTGGCGAAGTGGCTCGAGAGGATGCTCTTCAACTTCATCCACAGGTGGCGGTTGTCGTACTCGATCATGTAGCCGCTGGTGGCGGCGCAGGTGACGATCTTGCCGCCGCGGGCGGTGACGAACACCGAGGCGCCGAAGGTCTGGCGTCCGGGGTGCTCGAAGACGGTGTCGACGTCGCGGCCGATGAGGCCACGGATGTCCTTGCCGAGGCGGCGCCACTCCTTCTCGTCCTGGTGGAACTCGTCGGCCCAGAACTGGTACCCCTTCTCCTTGCGGTTGATCACCGCCTCGCAGCCCATCTCGCGCAGGAGCTCAGCCTTCGATTCGGACGAGACGACACCGACCGGGGTGCCGCCGCCGTTGAGCACGTACTGCACGGCGTACCCGCCGATGCCACCGGTGGCGCCCCAGATGAGCACGGCTTCGCCCTGGGTGAGATCGCCGGCGTGCGGCGAGACGATCATGCGGTAGCTCGTGGAGTTGCACAGGCCGTTGACCGCTGACTCCTCCCACGTGAGGTGGGCGGGCTTGGGCATGAGCTGGTTGGCCTTGACCACGGTGAGGTCGGCGAGGCCGCCGAAGTTGGTCTCGAAGCCCCAGATCCGCTGGTTGTCGGCGAGCATCGAGTCGTCGTGGGCCGACGGGTCCTGGTCGTCGACGTGGTTGCACTGGATGGTGACGCGGTCGCCCGGCTTCCACTTGCGCACGGCCGAACCGACCCGCAGCACCACACCCGAGCCGTCGGAGCCGACCACGTGGTAGGGCAGATCGTGGCGTGCGCCCCAGGTGGACTCCCGACCGAGGCGCTCCAGGAACCCGAAGGTGGGCAGCGGCTCGAAGATCGACGTCCACACGGTGTTGAAGTTGATCGAGCTGGCCATCACGGCCACGACCGCTTCGTCGGGCGCCAGTTCGGGCACCGCCACCTCGCCGATCCGGAGCGACTTGCGGGGGTCCTTGTCGGGCGAGTCGAGACCCTCGAACATGGCGATGTCGTCCTTGCGGACGAAGGCGGCACGGTACGACTCCGGCAGAGGCAGGTTGGCGAGGTCGTCGCCCGATGCGCCGGACTGGATGGCTTCGAGGATCTGCTGCATGGCCGACAACGTAGTGGTCCCGGTTCGCGCTCTCCACCGGAGCGAGGCACTCGGCGCCGAGGTGGGACGACTGCATCAGCCGGTGGCGCACCGAACACGCAGTCCGTTGCGGCGGTCGACGACGGGGTGGGACGACCGCGTCAGGCGGTGGCGCGGCGGACGCGCGGGCCGTCGGGGGTGTCGATGATCTCGAAGCCCTCGGCGGCCAGCTCGTCGCGGATGGCGTCGGCGCGTGCCCAGTCCTTGGCGTCGCGAGCCGCTTGACGGTCCGCCAGGAGCTCTTGGGCGTGCGTGTCGACATCGTCGATGGCGATGTCGTCCGCGGTGGACGACGGGGCTCCCAGCAGGTCGAGCGCGAGCACGTCGTCGAAGTCGACCAGCAGCGCGGCCACCTCGGCCGAGGACAGCTCCGGGCTGCGAGTTACCTCCCAGGCCAGCGCGAGCGCCTGCGCGGTGTTGAGATCATCGGCGATGGCGGCCCAGAAGCGTTCCCGGTAGGGAGCGGCCAGCGCTGCGTCGACGGTGGCGCCCGATGCCACGGCGTCGTCGCGGGCGTTGGCGGCGCGGCGCCGGAGCCGGTCGTAGGCCGCCTGCGCGCTGGCGAGCGCCTCGACGGAGAAGTCCTGCTGGGTGCGGTAGTGCGCCTGGAGGAGGAAGTACCGGAAGGCGAGCGGCGCGAAGCCCAGGTGGACGAGCTCGTCGAGGACGAGGACCTTGCCCGTCGACTTCGACATCTTCTCGGTGCCGATGCGCAGGAACTCGTGGTGCACCCAGTACGGGACCCAGGGGTGGATGTGCAGCGAGCACTCGCTCTGGGCGATCTCGTTGGTGTGGTGCACCGCGATGTGGTCGACACCGCCCGTGTGCAGGTCGAACTGCTCGCCCAGGTACTCGATCGACATCGCCGAGCACTCGATGTGCCAGCCGGGGAAGCCGACCCCCCACGGCGAGTCCCACTCCTGTTGGCGGTGCACGCCGGCGGGCGAGAACTTCCACAGCGCGAAGTCGGCCGCGTGGCGCTTGTGGTCCATGCCCTCGACCCGCCCGGTGGTCTCCAGCTCGGCGAGGTCCTGGCCGGTGAGGTCGGTGTAGTGCTCGAAGGTCGAGGTGTCGAAGTAGATGCCGTCGTCGGTGCGGTAGGTGACCCCCGCGTCCTCCAATCGGCGGACCATGGCGATCATCTCGTCGATGTGCTCGGTGGCCTTCGGGAGCGCCATCGGCTCGGCGCAACCCATCGCCGTGCGGTCGTGGGCCCATTGCGCGGTGTACCGCGCCGCCACCTCCGCCGCGGTGTCGCCGGCACGACGGGCCGCCAGCTCGAGCTTGTCGTCACCATCGTCGGCGTCGCTGGTGAGGTGACCCACATCGGTGATGTTGATGACGTGGACGACCTCGAGACCGCTCGCCTCGAAGGAGCGACGCAGCACGTCGGCGACCACCTGCGAGCGCATGTTGCCGATGTGCTGGGCGGCGTAGACCGTGGGGCCGCACGAGTACATGCCGAGGTGGCCCGGGCGCAGCGGCACCACCGGTTCGACGCGGCGCGACCGGGTGTTGTGGACGTGCACGGTGAACGGCGAGCGGGGTGGCAGGAGCGACAGCGGCGGTTGGGGCATAGGGAGGTCC
>JBBSTY010000028.1:0-30596 GCA_038235385.1 Acidimicrobiales bacterium
GGAGGCTCCGAGGCTCGCTCGCCTCGGACACCGACGAGGAGCGCCGGTCCCTGCGCAACGCCGGCGATCGGCAGTCGCACGACCTCCTCATGACGGGCCTGGCCGGCCAGCTCGCGGCAGGCGATGCGGTCCTCTCCGAGGAGGGGACCGACGACCCGGTGCGCCTCGGCGCTCGGCGGGTGTGGATCGTCGATCCGCTCGACGGCACGCGAGAGTTCGGGGAGGTCCCGCGCTCGGACTGGGCCGTGCACGTGGCCCTCACCATCGACGGGTCGCCGGTCGCCGGGGCGGTCGCCCTCCCAGCACTGGATCTGACGCTGTCCACCGGCACGGACCTCCCCACGCTCGGTCCGATCCCATCCCGCCCCCGGCTCATCGTGAGCCGCACCCGCCCCCAGCCGGCGGTGTCCTGGCTCGCCGACCAGCTCGACGGCGAGCTGGTGCAGATGGGCAGTGCGGGTGCCAAGGCCATGGCGGTCGTGCGGGGTGAGGCCGAGATCTACGCCCACACCGGCGGGCAGTACGAATGGGACTCGTGCGCGCCCGTCGCCGTGGCGCTCGCCGCCGGGCTGCACGCGTCGCGGATCGACGGGTCGCCCCTCGTGTACAACCGGGAGAACCCGTACCTCCCCGACCTCGTGATCTGCCGGGCCGAGCTCGCCGACGCCGCGCTGTCGGGTCTCGAGTCGTTCCCCGGCTGAGGTGGACCTCGGTCCGGTCGTGCGCCGTGGCGCCGTGGCAGGATCGTCGACATGGACCTGAAGACCACTCGGTACGACGTCGACGACTCCATCGCCACCATCACGCTCGATCGCCCGCACCGGTTGAACGCCTGGACGGGCCGGATGCACACCGAGTACCGATGGGCGCTCGAACAGGCCGAGGCCGACCACGGGGTTCGGGTGGTGGTCGTGACCGGCGCCGGCCGGGGGTTCTGCGCAGGCGCGGACAGCGGGGCGCTGGAGGGCCACGTCGACAAGGGCGGGTACGACCCGGGAACGCCGAGCGACATCGCCCGCCCCGGCTACGGCGTCCGACCGGAGTTCGACCACGACTTCGCCTTCCACTTCGGTCTCACCAAGCCGACCATCGCTGCCATCAACGGACCGGTGGCGGGAGTCGGGCTGGTGCTCGCGTGCTACTGCGACCTGCGCTTCGCCGCTGCGGGGGCCAAGTTCACCACCGCCCACGGCAAGCTGCACCTGCCGGCGGAGTACGGGCTGTCGTGGCTCCTCCCCCGTCTCATCGGCCTCGGGCGTGCCAACGAGCTGCTGCTGTCGAGCCGCACCTTCCTGGCCGAGGAGGCCGGTGAGCTCGGCCTGGTGAACGCCGTCGTCGCGCCCGAGGACCTGATCGCGCACACCTACGACTACGCGACCATGCTCGCCACGACCGTCTCCCCCGGCTCGCTGGCGGCGACCAAGCGCCAGATCTACACCGATCTGCACCGCGACGTCGGTTCGTCGGTGGCCGAAGCCGAGGTCCTGCTCCACCGCATGATGGCCGAGCCCGCCTTCGCCGAAGGAGTGGCGGCGCTCGTCGAGAAGCGCCTTCCCGACTTCGGGTGACGAGGTCGACGCACCGGCGCCGAGCGCGCACCCACCACGGGACCGGGTGTGGGTTCCGATGTCGTCGCCGCCTGGGTGCACCGACCGGCTGGTCCGTAGACTCGGCGCAATGGTCGCTCCCCTGAAACCCACCACCAACGGCACCAGAGGCGGCCATGGTTCCGGCTTCCGGCCCGGTCCGGGCTCGCCGGTCGACCTGGCGATCGGATCGTTCAGCGATGATCCGCCGTGGATCGTCGACCCGGCCGCCATGCGCTGGCGCGCGCCGGTCGACGCGGTCCGCTGGGTCGCTCGACGCCAGGTGCCCGATCTCGTGGCGCCGCGCCGGTTCCCGTCGGGCACCCGGGTGTTCACCGTGCTCCGCCATCTCGGGCCCGCCATCGGGCTGTGGGCGATCGGGGCTCGGCGACGCGGCGGCAGCGCGTCGAAGGCCGACCTCTCCCGCCGGCTGCGCGTCGCCGCCGAGCAGCTCGGTCCCACCTACATCAAGCTCGCGCAGATCATCTCCTCGGGCGAAGGGCTGTTCCCCGAGGAACTGGTGAACGAGTGCAAGAAGTGCCGCGACCAGGTCCCGCCGGAGGACTGGTCCGACATCCGAGACGTCATCGAATCCGAGTTGGGCCAACCGCTCGACGACGTGTTCGCCTCCATCGATCGCCAACCCCTGGCCGCCGCCTCGATCGCCCAGGTGCACGCGGCCACGCTGGTGACGGGTGAGCGCGTCGTGGTCAAGGTGCAGCGGCCGTCGGTCGCCACCCTCGTGCACGCCGACATCAAGGTGATGGCCTGGCTCGCCCCCTTCCTCGTGGGTCGCATCCCGATCTCCGCGCTCGCGAACCCTCCGGCCCTGGTCGAGCTGTTCGCCGAGACCATCACCGAGGAGCTCGACTTCCGACTCGAAGCGCAGAACATGCTCGATGTCGCGCGCATCTTCGCCGAGCTCGACCAGCGCGGGTACGTGATCCCCCGCCCGCACCCGACACTCGTCACCCCACGCGTCCTGGTCATGGAGCGGCTCGACGGCTTCGCCTTCTACGACATCGCCGGCATCAACGACGCCGGCATCGACACGGAGGAGGTCGTCCGCATCGGGATGATCGGCTTCATGGAGGGGTGCATGCTCTACGGGCTCTTCCACGGGGACCTGCACGGCGGCAACCTGTTCGTGATGCCCGACGGCCGCGTGGCGCTGCTCGACTTCGGCATCACCGCTCGGATGAACGAGTTCCAGCGCCTCGCGTTCCTGCGGCTGCTCGTCGGTGCCTCGATGAACGACATCACGACCCAGCTCGAGGCGTTCCGTGACCTCGGTGCGCTCCCCCCCGATGCCGACCTCCCGACGATCATCACCGATCTGGGACTCGACGGTCCGCCCATCGACCCGACCACGCTCACCCAGGAGGAGATGCTCGCCGAGATCCAACGGCTCATCAAGGCACTGCTCGGCTACGGGGCACGCATGCCGAAGGAGCTGATGCTCTTCGTCAAGAACATGGTGTTCCTCGACGGCGCCATCGCCTCGCTGGCACCCGATCTCGACCTGTTCGCCGAGATCTCCACCATCTCGATGTACTTCGCCGAGACCCACGGCGAGCGCATCGCCGCCGACGTCGGCCTCGACGCCGACCACTTCGAGTTCGACCTCTCGGGGATCAAGGGCTCGTTCGGGGTGGACCCGAGCGACACCGACACCTTGACCTACCGCGACCTGCAGAAGCGACGGGACGTCATCCGCGAACGGATGGCCGCCAAACCCAAGCGTCGCCGCCGTTGAACCGGTTGCCTCGTCGGTCGGCGGGCGGGTGCAGCGTGGCTCCGCGGCGACGCCACGCCCCTCGAGGGCGGATCCCCGTCGCGATCCTGGTGGTGGCCATCGCGGCCAGCGCCTGCGTCGGCAGCGGGAAGACCGCCCGCACCGCCAGCATCGAGCCCCTGCCCGACGGCATGTCGATCGAGGCCGACGCCGTCGACGGGTGCCGCGACGGCGAATCCGGGTTCGACTACCGCTTCCTCGTGGTCGGGCCGGCGAGCACCACCACATCGGGCCCGTTCATCCGACATCTCCGCGACCAGGACTTCATCCGAACGGTCGCCGTCGGGGATGGCAACCCGCAGATCACCCCGGATCTCCCGTGGTCCCAGGTCGGCATGCAGCACCGCGACTACTCCCTGCGAGCCGAGATCGGCCGCCTCGACCGCTACCTGGCCGACCCGGCCCCGCACACCGGCCCGCCCGTCGACTCCATCCCCGACGACGTGCGAGAACACGCCACGGACTACGTGATCGTCGCCCTGCGACCGAGCGACTTCCAGTGCCACACCCCGCTCTGAGCCGGCGCCCGGGCGCGCCCGGCCGCTCGGGGCCGACCGGTCGGGCGGGTCAGGGCCGGGTCGAGGTCGCGGCGTCGCGCGCCTCCACCGTCCCGTCCGCGTGGCGGGCGAACCGACCGGCCTCGCGCCCGTGGACCGGATCGTCGGTCGGCCACGGCCATCCCCCGAAACCCGTCGTGCGGTAGTCGGCGAAGGCCTGTTCGATGCCCTCCTGGTCGTTCATGACGAAGGGCCCGTACTGCGCCACCGGCTCACCGATCGGTCGGCCCTGGAGGACCACGGCCGACGCGCCGGCCGACCCGGCGGTCACGACGAGCGGCTCATCCGGGCGGACGACCGCTGCGGTCGCCGCCTCGATCTCATGATCTCCGACGGTCATCGAACCCTCGTAGACGTAGAGGGTGCGCACGGTGTCGGGGCCGGCGGCGGGCGGCATCTCCCACGGCGCGCCGGGATCCATGGCGATCTGCCAGATGGCGACGTCGGCATCGGACCGCGACGCCCACGAGCTCGGTGGCGGCGTCGGGGGCGTGAGGCCTCCGAGCGCGCCCGCCACCACGGTGACCTCCACCCTCCGACCGTCGGCGTCGGTGACCACGTGGCGGGGGATGTCCTCGTCCCACAACATCGTGAAGTGGGGATCGACCATCTTGTCGGCCGCTGGCAGGTTGAGCCAGATCTGGAACAGCTCGCAGGTGTTGGGCCCATCTCGGTCGAGCAGCGGGAACATCTCGCAGTGGACGATGCCCGCGCCGGCGGTGAGCCACTGCACGTCCCCGCGACCGAACCGGGCGGTGGCACCCAGCGAGTCGGCGTGGTCGATGTAGCCCTGACGGGCGAGCGTCACCGTCTCGAACCCTCGATGGGGGTGCTGCGGGAAACCCGGCACGGTGCTGCCGTGGTACATGCGCCAGCCGTCGGCGCCGGTGAAGTCCATGCCCAGGTCGCGCGCCTCGAGCGGGGCGTCGGGCCCGAGGTGCTCGTTCGCCTGCGGGTACAGATCGAGGTGGTGGACGCAGAACAGGAACGGGTCGACCGTCGCCCACTGGAAGCCGAGCGGGATGGTCTGGAGCACGGGATCAGCCATGCCATCGAGGCTAACGACCCCGTGGCGGCGACCGACGGGCCGGGCAGGCCGGGCGACCCGCCACCGTCGACCGCGGTAGGTTCGACGCGATGCGCCTGGTGATCGCCTCCTGCTCGGTCGACTACGTCGGACGACTCTCCGCCCACCTCCCCATGGCGCCACGGCTGATCATGGTGAAGGCCGACGGGTGCGTGGCGATCCACGCCGACGGCGGGGCCTACAAGCCGCTCAACTGGATGAACGCCCCGAACACGATCGACGAGGCCGACGGTCGCTGGGTGGTGACCAACCCCAAGGGCGAGTCGCTCATCATCACCATCGACGAGATCCTCAGCGACTCGGCCCACGAGCTCGGGGTCGATCCCGGTCTGCAGAAGGACGGTGTCGAGGCGCACCTCCAGGTGCTGTTGGCCGCCAACCCCCACACCATCGCCGAGGGCCTGCGCCTGGTGCGCCGGGAGTACCCGACCGACATCGGGCCGGTCGACCTCCTCTGCCGCGACCCCGACGGCGTCGCCGTCGCCGTCGAGATCAAGCGTCGCGGGGACATCGACGGGGTCGAGCAGCTCGCCCGGTACATCGAGCGGCTGGACCTCGATCCGTTGCTCCGGCCGGTGCGGGGGGTCTTCGTCGCCCAGCAGATCAAGCCCCAGGCGCGCGTGCTCGCCGAGGCACGCAACCTCGGTTGGGTCGAGGTCGACTACGACGAGCTGCGCGGCATCGAATCGAACGAGCTGCGGCTCTTCTGACCCGTCAGGAGATCACGCACAGACCGTTGTCGATCACGACACGCCCGTCGTCGCCGCGCGTCCGGAAGACGAAGGACCCCTCGTCGGCGTCCCACATCTCGACGGTGAGCGACTCGCCCGGGAAGACGGGCGAGGAGAACCGGCCCTCCATCCGCGTGAGGCGGGCCGGATCGCTGCCGCACAAGGTGTGCAGCAGCGCCCGTCCCGTGAACCCGTAGGTGCACAGACCGTGCAGGATCGGACGATCGAAGCCGCCCATGGCCGCGAACGCAGGGTCGGAGTGCAACGGGTTGCGGTCGCCCGAGAGCCGGTAGGTGAGCGCCTGGTCCGGACGGGTCTGGTACGTGACCGAGTGATCGGGGTCGCGCTCGGGCGCCTGGTGCTGACCACCCGACGGACCACGATCTCCGCCGAACCCGCCCTCGCCACGGATGAAGGCCGACATGCGGTTCGTGAACAGGGGTCGGCCGGTCGCCACGTCGGTGGAGGTGGACTCGCTCACGACGACGGCGCCCTTGCCCTTGTCGTAGATCCCGACGATCTCGGCCACGGTGCTGAGCGTCCCCGAGACCGGGATGGGCCCGAACAGCTCGATGGACTGCTCGCCGTGGACGAGCATGGCGGGGTTGAACGTGCCGATCTGGGCCATGGCGCCGAAGCCGCCGGCGCCGAGCACCACGGCCGCGGTCGGCAGCACCTGCTGAGGTGTGTCGGTGGTGTTCTCGGTGGTGAACGCCAGCTCGTCGAGGCCGGCTCCCACGCCGATCGCGTAGAGCAGGCAGTCCTTCGATGTCCAGGTCCGCTCGGTCGGTTCGCTGGTGGAGCCGACAGCATCGGGGTTGATCGGCATGTCAGACCTTCTTCTTGTCGTTGCCGCCCATGTCGGCGTTGGGTCGAGCCCGGGCGACGAGATCCAGGACCAGCGGACCGAGCGCCTCGGGGTCGAGCACCGGTTCGGCGGTGGGGCCTCGGTGCCAGCCTTCCGACACCGAGATCGCCCGACCGGACACGTCGAACACGCGGCCGCTCACCTCGCGGGACTCTGACGACGCCAGCCAGGTGATGATCGGCGCGATCCACGTGGGTGACATCTGCTCCTTCTGCTCCTCCGAGGCCTGGCCCATGCCCAGCCCCTCGGTCATGCGGGTGAGCGCAGCCGGGGCGATGGCGTTCACGGTGACGCCGTAGCGCTCGAGCTCCATGGCGGCGATGATCGTGAAGGCAGCGATGCCGGCCTTGGCGGCGCCGTAGTTGGTCTGACCGATGTTCCCGTAGATCCCCGATGGCGAGCTCGTGTTGATGATCCGGGCATCGTTCTCCTCGCCGGCCTTCGACCGGTCCCTCCAGTACGCCGCGGCTTGGTGCGCGGGCCCGAAGGTGCCCTTTAGGTGGACCTTGATGACCGCATCCCACTCGGCTTCGGTCATGTTGGTGAGCATCCGGTCGCGCAGGATGCCGGCGTTGTTGATGACGACGTCGAGCCGGCCGAACGTGTCGACGGCCTGGTCGATCAGGTTCTTGGCGCCCTCGAAGTCCGAGCAGTCGTCACCGTTGGCGGCTGCCTCGCCGCCCATGGCAACGATCTCGGCGACGACGTCGTGGGCGGGGCCGGTGCCTCGGCCCGACCCGTCCATCTCTCCCCCGAGGTCGTTGACCACGATCTTCGCCCCGTGCTCGGCGAGCATCAGCGCGTGCTCGCGCCCGATGCCACGTCCGGCGCCGGTGATGACGCAGACGCGTCCCTCGCACAGTCGGCTCATCGACATCCCCCTTCGTATCGGGACCGCACCGCGGTTCCCGTTCGGTCGTGGCCCCCCGCTCGGGACGGGTGGACCCTGTCGCCTGCCCGACCCCACGAGCAGGTGGGAGAAGTCTGCCAGGTTCCCACGAGTCGCGACCCGATCGGCCCGGACGGGCTCGGTCCGAGGCGCGATCCGACCGGCCCAGGTGCGGGATCGATCCCGCGACGCAGAAGTCGGGACTCGTCGCGCGAAGCTCGTGCTCCCATGTCCCCCCGCCCTCGCACCCGGACCATCGTGTCCGTGGCCGTCGTCGTCGTGCTGATCGCATCCTTCCTGGGCGCCTGGGCGGTCGACTCGTCCCGGCAGTCCGGCCTCACCGCCCGCGGCCTCACCCTGGCGGGCCGGTCCATCTCCGGGCTCACCGAGCCGCAGCTCCGGACCGCGGTCGCCGACCTCGCGTCGAGCTACGAGGACGCGTGGGTCGTCATCGACTCACCGGCGGGAACCGTCGACCAGACCGCGGCCGGCGTCGGGCTCCGGCTCGACCAGGAGGCGGTCGTCCGCTCGGCGATGCAGACCGACGAGCAGACCAACGCGATCGTTCGCCCGTTCGCCTGGGTGCGATCGCTCGTCGCCTCCGGAGCGGTCCCGCTGACGTTCGTCGTCGACCCGTCCGAGCTCGCGACCGCCACCGGCGAGCTCGCAGCCGCCAACCGGGTCGAGGTCACCGAGCCCGCCATCGCCGCATCGGCCGACGCCATCACGATCGTCGACGGCATCGATGGCCAGGCGATCGACACCGATGCCTTGGCCGGCTCGCTCGTCGATGCGGCCGAGCAGGGCGGCACGCCCATCCGCGTCGAAGCCCTCCCCGCTCCGGTGGCACCCCGGTTCACCACCGCGGACGCCCGAGCGGTCGCCGACCGAGCGACGGCCGTGAGCTCGGCCCCGCTCGTCCTCGAAACCGCCGGCACCAGTGCGACGGTGGTGTCGTCCACGCTGCGCACCTGGCTGACCTCGACCGTCGGTCCGACCGGGCTGGCGCTCGGCGCCGACGAGGACAAGATCGCGGCAGACCTCCCTGCGCTCGTCGGCGACATCGGCGTCGCGCCGGTCCCGGCGTCGTTCACCGTCGTGCCCGACGGCGAGAACCCCTTCGGTCGGGTGCAGATCGTCGACGGTCAGCTCGGACTCGAGTGCTGCGCCCCCGATTCGGCCTCCCGGGTTGCCACCGCGCTCCTCGCCGGCGAGGCCACCACCCAGCTCGATCTCTGGCCGGTCGGCCCTGCGCACGACAAGGTCTGGGCGGAGGGTCTCGGCATCGTCGAACCCATCGGCTCGTTCACCACCAACCACCCCCCCGGCGAACCCCGCGTCATCAACATCCATCGCATCGCCGACATCGTTCGGGGGATGGTCATCGAGCCGGGCGAGGTGTTCTCCCTGAACGAGCGCGTGGGCCAACGGACCGCCGAGAAGGGCTTCGTCGAGGCCGGGGTGATCTACGACGACCAGCACACCACCGACATCGGCGGGGGCGTGTCGCAGTTCGCCACCACCACCTTCAACGCCGCGTTCTTCTCGGGCCTCGAGTTCGACGAGTACCAGAGCCACACCGAGATCTTCAGCCGCTACCCCACCGGTCGCGAGGCCACCGTCTCCTGGCCGAGCCCCGACCTCAAGATCCGCAACACGACGCCGTACGGGATCCTCGTCTGGACGAGCTACACCGACACCAGCGTGACCGTCACCATGTACTCGACCCCTTGGGTGTCCGGCGCTCAGACCGGTCAGACGTCCGAGCCCAAGGGGCCGTGCACCCGCTACTCCACCGAACGCACGCGCACGTGGGTCGACGGCCACAGCGAGATCGACCACGTCTACGGCGTGTACGCACCCGGCCCGGGCATCCGCTGCGGCTGACGCCGCTCCCCCTTCGCTCTGCGCCGGACCGGATCGGTTGCCGTCGAGCCCCGGAGCAGCGAGGCTGACGCAGTAGGACCGACGGGACCCGGTGCACCGCATGAGGTGGACCGACGAGGGGGAGCGAGCTCCATGACCGATCTGCGTGCAGTGGGCGAGGCCGAGTTCGATGACCGGATGAGTGACTCCGATGCCCTCATGTGGAACATCGAGAAGGATCCGCTCCTGCGCAGCACCATCACGATGGTGATGACGCTCGATCGGGCACCGGACCGCGAGCGGTTCACCCGGCGCATGGACCGGACCAGCCGCGTCGTGCCCCGGCTCCGCCAGCGAGTGCTGCACCACCCGCTCTCGATCGCTCCCCCGCGCTGGGAGGTCGACCCCAACTTCGATCTGCACTACCACCTGCGCTGGATGCGGGCGGCCGGCGACGGCAGCCTCCGCGAGGTGTTCGACATCGCCGAACCGATCGCCATGCAAGGGTTCGACCGCGCCCGCCCGCTCTGGGAGTTCACCGTCGTCGAGGGCCTCACCGACGGCGGGGCCGCGCTCATCGTCAAGGTGCACCACTCGGTCACCGACGGCGTCGGCGGGATCAAGCTGCAGATGGAGATGCTCGACGCCGAACGTCATCCGTCGCCGGCGCCCGAGGACCTCGACCTGCCCGACGCACCGGAGCCACCGACGCTCTCGGAAGGCCAGCGGTGGATCGATGCCGCCACCTACGAGGTCTCGCGGCAGATGGGCACCGCCCGACAGTCCGCGGGTTCGGCGCTGACGGGTCTGCGGCGCATGACCGTCGACCCGGTCGGCCTCGGAACCGACGTGCTGCGAACGGCCTCCTCGGTGACCAACCTGTTGAAACCGGCGTCCGCGCCGCTCAGCCCGTTGATGGTCGGTCGATCGTTGAGCGTGCACTTCGACACGATCCGCGTCCCGCTCGGCGCGCTGAAGGCGTCGTCCAAGGTCGTCAGCGGCCGACTCAACGACGCCTTCGTCGCCGGCGTCACCGGCGGGTTCCGCCGGTACCACATCGCCCACGGGCTCGAGGACGTCACCTCGTTGCGGATGGCGATGCCGGTGAACATCCGCACCGAGGCCACCGAGGACGTCGTGGGGAACCACTTCGTCCCCGCTCGGTTCCTCGTCCCGATCGGCCTCGACGATCCCATCGCCCGGATGACCGCCATCCGCGAGCTGGTGGCCCAGCAGCGCGCCGAGCCGGCGCTGGCGCTGAGCGAGCCGCTCGCCGGCATCCTGAACCGGTTGCCCACCTCAGCGGTGACGGGGATCTTCGGCTCGATGCTCAAGGGGGTGGACTTCATCACCAGCAACGTGCCGGGCATCCCGGTTCCGGCCTACCTCGCGGGCGCCCGCATGGAATCCCAGATCGCCCTCGGACCGATGAGCGGATCCGCCGCCACGGTCGTGCTGGTGAGCTACCTCGATGACCTCAACATCGGGATCAACACCGATCCCGCCGCCATCGCCGATCCCGACGTCCTGGTCGACGCGATCCGCGACAGCTTCGACGAGGTCCTCAAGCTGTCCTGAGCGTCCGACCACGATCCCCGACGAGTGCCCGGTGGGCGCGGCCCGACGCCGACGAGGCGGTCAGGCGTCGACGGGTGGGCCGTCGGGACCCCAGTCGTACCCGAGCTCGGTGAGCCACGGGATCGGCTCCTTGAGCCGGAAGCTCGCCGTGGCGTCGCCATCGGCCGTCGTGAAGGTGACGATGATGGTGGCCTTCTGCACCGCCTCGGGGTCGGCCGCCGAGGAATCGACCGCCGTGATGGCGGACCGGGGCACGCTCCACTGGTTCAAGCCCGACCAGGTCACCGCGAGGAGCTCCTCGGTGTTGACCGCGAGGACGCTCATGCCGCGAACCCCGCCGGCCTCCTCGGGCTCGGTGCCCATCGCCGTGGCCCGCAGGTCGACGACGAGCCGCTCGTTCGCACCGAAGCGCTCCTTCATGACCGCGACGGCGGCCTCCTCGCGCTTCTTGAGCATCGGGTTGAACGCAATCAACGCGATCACCCCCAGCACCACCAGAACGACGAGCACGATCACCAGCACGGTCATGGGACCGCACGCTACAGGAGCGCGCCAGACGGGACGGGAACCACGGCTCGCTCAGGCCGTCACCGTTGCGTCGGGCATCCAGTTGCCGTGGAAGCCCTGCGGGACGCGAGCACGGAGGTGGACCGACGCGACCGGGGGAGCCGTGAAGTCCTGGGCGTCGAGGATCTGGAGGTCGCTCGTGCCCCGCGCCGGATCGAACACGTACCCGAGCAGCCACCCATCGTCCTCGGCGGCGTCGGGTGTGCGGGGCACGAACACGAACTCGCTGCCGATCCCGCCGCCGGCGAACTCGTGCTCGATCGTCGAACCCGCCACCAGGTCGTGCTTGAGCAGGGTCGTGCGGGCATCGCCGCCGAGACCACCGAGGCCTTCCTGGCTCGAGTTGGCGAGTGTGTACCCGAAGCGGTGCTTGCGCCCGGCGACGCGCTCATCGGCTCGCGGGAACTCCTGACCCCGACCGTCGACCGCGTCCCGGACCATGGTCCCGTGGGCGAGATCGATGGTCCACCGCTGCAGGGTGGGTCGACCTTGGCTCGGGTCGCCGCGCTCGTCGTCGAACGCACGCGGGTGCACGACGAGGTCCATCACCACGAGGTCGCCGTCGTCGTAGGCGTTGAGCGGGTGGTACACGTAGCACGGCTCGACGTCGATCCAGACCGTGTCGGCGGCGGCGCCCGAGCGGGGCATGACCCCGATGCGCGCCCGGTACTCCGGGTCCCACCGGAACGGGAGCCTCACCCCGGCCATCGCCAGGTCCAACGAGAACACCACGGGAAGGTCGAAGAACACCACGCGCGATGCGGTGAAGCCCATGTCGTGGACCATGACCGGGCCACCCATGTCGATCTCCTCCGTGCGGGTGACCCGTCCCGCGGCGTCGATGACGTGGTAGCGCAGGAACGGCGCCTCGAACCCGTAGGAGACGACGTGCAGGTCGTTGGTCTCGGGATCGAACTTCGGGTGTGCGTTCGTGCCGCCGGGAAGGGGTCCGCCGAAGTTGCAGGTGCGGACGGTCTCGAGGCCGGGCCCGATCTGGTAGGGCAGCGAGCCCTCCGTGACCGCGAAGACCCGACCAGCGTGGTGGAACACGTTGGTGTTGCCGCTGCCGGGGTACCAGCCACCCTCGTCGCGAGGCACATCCGCGTCACCGAGGTGCTGGGCCACCTCGGGCGAGCGCACCCACCGGTTGCGGTACCAGGTCGCCGTGCCGTCGCGGAGGTCGACGCCGTGGATCATGCCGTCGCCCGAGAACCAGTGGTAGGAACCGGGGTCGGCTGCGAGCGGGTTGGGGCCGGTGCGCAGGTACCGGCCGGTCAGCTCGATCGGCACCGAGCCGGTGACCTCGAGGTCGGTGTGGGTGATCTCGGTCTGCACCGGCGCGAAGTTGCCGTCCAGGTAGATGTTGTCGGTCGCCGGATTCGTCGTGGTCATGGTCGATCCCCCTGACTCGGTGTCCCTGCGGACAGCACGTCAAGGGTACGCCCGGACGCGGCCAGGTGCTCGAAGATGCACGAACCCCGACCAGCGAGCGAACCGCTGGGCCTCGGCCGCTCGGACGGTCGCGACTGGTCAACCCGCCTTGTGGACCTGGTGGGCGTAGAGCGCCGCACCCACGATCCCGGCCTTGTTGCGCAGCCGCGCCGGCACCACCTCGGTACGGCAGCGGATCAGTGGCATCCAGGCGTCGGGATGCTTGCTCACCCCACCACCGAGGACGAACAGATCGGGCCACACGAGGTTCTCGAGGAGCTGGAAGTACTCGCTCAGCCGGCCGGCCCACGCCTCCCAGCTGAGATCGTCGCGCTCCCGCACGGAATCGGCCGCGTAGTGCTCGGCGTCCTTCCCGTCGAGCGGCAGGTGCCCCAGCTCCATGTTGGGCACGAGGACCCCACGGTTGAGGAGCGCACAGCCGATGCCGGTGCCGAGGGTGAGCAG
Organism: Acidimicrobiales bacterium; assembly: GCA_038235385.1. Taxonomy (GTDB): domain Bacteria; phylum Actinomycetota; class Acidimicrobiia; order Acidimicrobiales; family Acidimicrobilacustridaceae; genus JBBSTY01. The sequence goes on from JBBSTY010000028.1 coordinate 13,421, forward strand.
CACGACCAGACCGTCGGCGTGCTTGGCCGCGCCGAACGCCTGCTCGGCGACACCGGCGGCGTCGGCGTCGTTCATGACGGTCACGTGGAGACCGCCGGTTGCCTCGCTCAGCAGCGCGGCGACGTCGACGCCGATCCACGCCGGGTCCAGGTTGGCCGCCGAGTGGCAGGTGCCGTGCATGATCACGCCGGGGAACGTGCAGCCGACGCGACCGTCCCAGTCGAAGTGCGCGGCGATCTTGGACACCACCTCGGCGACCGCGTCGGGGGTCGCCGGATGCGGCGTGAGGATCCGGATCCGGTCGGTGACGAACACCCCCTTCTTGGTGTCGACGACCGCACCCTTGATCCCGGTGCCTCCGATGTCGATCCCCAGGTACTTCATGTGATCCCTCTGCTGGTGCGTCGCCGGACAACCGCTGCCCGAGTCTCCCACGTCACGCTGCGAGCGGGTGCTCGCCCACCGACCTCGGATCGGCCTCCGGACGACGGCGCAGGTCCGGATCGCCGGTGCTCACTCGCCGGACGCGGCCGAGGCGGCAATCGAGCGGTAGCGACGGATGAGGGTGTTCGTGGAGGAGTCGTGATCGAGGGCGGGCTCCTCGGCGGCGTCGAGCTCGGGGATGATGGCGGTGGCGAGCTGCTTGCCGAGCTCGACGCCCCACTGATCGAAGCTGTTGATGTTCCACACCGCGCCCTGGGTGAAGACCTTGTGCTCGTAGGTGGCGATGAGCTGACCGAGGCTGTGCGGGGTGAGCTTGGGGATCAGCACCACGTTGGTCGGCTGGTTGCCCTCGAACGCCCGGTGCGGAACCTGCGCCGCCGGGACACCTTCGGCCTCGACCTCGTCGAGGGTCTTGCCGAACGCAAGGGCTTCCGGCTGGGCCAGGAAGTTCGCCATCAGCAGGTTGTGGTGGTCGCCGACCACCACGTTGGGCTGGCAGAACCCGATGAAGTCACACGGGATGAGCTTGGTCCCCTGGTGGATGAGTTGGTAGTACGCGTGCTGGCCGTTGGTCCCCGGCTGACCCCAGACGATCGAACCCGTCTGCAGTCCCACCCGGTTCCCCTCCCGATCCACCGACTTGCCGTTGCTCTCCATCTCGAGCTGCTGCAGGTACATGGTGAGCTTGCCGAGGTAGTGGGAGTACGGCAGGATCGAGACGGTCTCGGCGTCGAAGAAGTTGTTGTACCAGATGCCGATCAGGCCCATGAGCATCGGGAGGTTCTCCTCGATGGGAGCGGACCGGAACTGCTCGTCGGCGAAGTGGAAGCCATCGAGCATCTCGTCGAACCCCTCGGGCCCGATGGCGATCATGAGCGAGAGGCCGATCGCCGAGTCGAGCGAGTAGCGGCCGCCCACCCAGTCCCAGAACTCGAACATGTTGTCCGGGTCGATCCCGAACTCGGTGACCTTCTCCTGGTTGGTCGACACGGCGACGAAGTGCTTCGCCACCGCGGAGTCGTCGCGCAGGCCGGCCAGCGCCCATTGGCGGGCAGCCCGGGCGTTGGTCATCGTCTCGAGGGTCGTGAACGTCTTGGACGAGATGATGAACAGGGTCTCGGCCGGGTCCAGTCCGCGGGTGGCCTCGTGGAAGTCCGCGCCGTCCACGTTCGATACGAACCGGAAGTGCATGTCGCGCCGGCTGTACGCCTTGAGCGCCTCGTAGGCCATGTGCGGCCCGAGGTCGGATCCGCCGATCCCGATGTTGATGACGTTGCGGATCCGATCGCCGGTGTGGCCCACCCACTCGCCGGATCGCACCCGATCGGCGAGATCGGCCATGCGGTCGAGGACCCCGTGCACCTCGGGAACGACGTTGACCCCGTCGACCAGGACCTCGTCGTCGCGATGGGCTCGGAGCGCAGCGTGCAGGACGGCGCGGTCCTCGGTGATGTTGATCTTGTCGCCCCGGAACATCGCATCGCGCAGCTCCTCCACCCCCGCTCGACGGGCCAGCGCGCTGAGCAGCTCGATGGTCCGCCCGGTGAGGCGGTTCTTCGAGTAGTCGAGGTAGATGTCGCCGACCTCGAGCGCCATCGTCTCCCCGCGCGTCGGGTCTTCGGCGAACAGCTCCCGCAGGTGGATCCCGGAGATCTCGTCGAAGTGCTCGGCGAGCGCCGCCCACTCCGGGGTGTCGGTGATGCGTTCGCAACGCGACAGTGGTTCGGTCATCGTTGGCTGCTCCTGGTTGGTCGGCAGGCTCGTCGTGGTCGGATCAGCCCGCGCCGTCGGCCGGCGACGGATCGGGTCCGCCGACGGAACCGGACGATCGGATGGCCGGAGGGTCGGCGGCAGGGACGTTGATGGCGAAGGTGGCGCTGAACTGATCTCCCGGCTCCACCCAGCGGTGGTCACCGCTGACCAGCGCGTTGACGGGCGCGGTCATGGGTTCGAACGCGGCGAACGCCGACCCACGGGGCGCGTACACCTGCGCGTACGAGTACCCGTCGCCGACCTCGACCCGCACCGAGGGCGGCGGATGACCGTCCGGATCGTCTCGTGGCTGGACGGCACGGAGCACGAACGATCGGTCGGTCGACGTGGCCGGGATCTCGAACGCATCGTCGAGCGTGTTCTCCATCGAGCCGTCGCCGAGCGGCACGGTGCGCGGCGGCGACGCCCGTCGGTTCCCGGTGGGGAGCATGCGTGCGTCGAGCTCCATCGCCTCCAGCTCCGGGAGCTCGACCACGAGATCAGCGCGTGACGTTCCCGGGACGGTCACATAGGGGTGCCAGCCGAATGAGACCGGGACGGCGACGGCACCGGTGGCGTGGATGGTGGTGGTCACACGCAGCCCCAGGTCGCTCAGCTCGGCGAAGACCACGAGGTCGTGGGGGAACGGGAACGACGCCAGCCGCGCCGGGTCGTCCCCGAAGACGTACCGGCACTGGACCAGCGCCCGCGAGGCGTCGGCGAGGTGCGCCTCCACGCGCCAGGCGCTCGCCGCGGTCATCGTGCCGTGGATCGGCAAACCATCGAGCAGGTGGACCGGCGGGGCAGGATCGATGTCGACCCACGAACCACGAGCCGAGTAGGTCAGCCGGCCGAGACGGTTGGCCCACGGGTGCAGGAGCGGGATGCCGGTCGTGTGGCCGGCGCGGTACGCGTCGACACCGCCATGGAGGCTGAGGTACTCGAGTCCGTCGCAGGTGAGCGATGCACCGAGCATGCCGAGCTCGGGAAGGAACGTCGCCGAGTACGGCCCGGCGCGCAGCACGATGGCGTCGACACCCTCGAACGACCCCTCCATGGAGGCCGGCGACACGGCCCGGTCGGTCGGGTCGGAGGTCATCGCGTGCGCACCCCTGCGATCACGCCGGGTTGGCGCCGTCGGCGGACGTCGCGGCTTTCTCGTCGTGACCCCCGAACTCCTTGCGCATGGCCGAGAGCACGCGGTCGGCGAAGTCCGCGTTGCCGCGGGAGCTGAAGCGCTCGATGAGCGCGCTCATGAGCACGGGCGCCGGCACCCCCTCGTCGATGGCGGCGATGGCGGTCCAACGGCCTTCGCCCGAATCGGAGACCCGACCCTGGAAACCGGCGAGCCCGGGATCCGCGTGCAACGCCGTCGCCGTGAGGTCGAGCAGCCAGGACGAGATGACGCTGCCCCGACGCCAGACCTCGGCGACCTCGGCGGTGTCGATGTCGAAGCGGTAGTACGCCGGATCTCGCAACGGTGTGGTCTCCGCGTCGACGTCGTGGCCCTGCGCGCTGCCGATGTCGGCGCACTCGAGGATGTTCAGACCCTCGGCGTACGCGGCCATGATGCCGTACTCGATCCCGTTGTGGACCATCTTGACGAAGTGGCCGGCCCCGTTGGGTCCACAGTGCAGGTACCCCTGCTCGGACGGCGTCGGGTCGCCGTCGCGTCCCGGCGTCCGGTCGATCGAGCCGGTGCCCGGGGCGATGGACCGGAACAGCGGCTCGAGGTGGGTGACGATCTGCTCCTCGCCGCCGATCATCAGGCAGAAGCCGCGCTCGAGCCCGAACACGCCCCCGCTCGTCCCGACGTCGACGTAGTGGATCCCCTTCGGTTCGAGCGCACGCGCCCGGTCGATGTCGTCGCGGTAGTACGAGTTCCCGCCGTCGATGATGATGTCGCCGGGATCCATCAGGTCGGCGAGGCCCTCGACCGTCGATCCGGCGTAGGCGGCAGGCACCATGATCCACGCCGCCCGGGGAACCTCGAGCGCCGCGACGAGGTCCGCCAGCGAATCGACACCGGTGACCGCGTCGCTCTCCGCGGCGAGGCTTGCGGTCGTCGAGGCGTCGACATCGAACACGACGCACGTGTGGCCGTCGTGGACGAGACGACGGACGAGGTTGGCGCCCATGCGCCCGAGTCCCACCATTGCCAGTTGCATGAACCACGACCCTCTCGCCTGCCCGCGTGGCGGGCGTCTTCCAACGGACCAGCATCATGGCGCGAACCACAGGGGTCGCGCGCCGCCGAGCGCTCCCCGGCCTCCACCAGCACCCGCGGAGCCGCGGCGTGAGCGCCGCCTGCACACGGGTGCGGGCCGCCGCCGGGCGTGTCCCGGCGGGCGCTACGGGCGGGGTGCTACAACATCGGAGACACCGGTGCGCGGCCGTCGCCGCGCCCTGCCCACGCACCCTTCCGCTGGTGTCACCGGTCGCCCATGAACCCCTACCGAGAGCTCGGCGTCGATCCGACCGCCTCGATCTCCGAGATCGAAGCGCGCTACCGGCTCCTGATGCGCGAGTACCACCCCGACTTCCACCAGCACGCCGGTCCCGAGGGGCTCGCCCAGGCGGAGCGGCGGACGCGCAACCTGAACGGGGCGATGGATCGCATCCGCCAGGACCGGGCGAGCGAGTCCGACACGCCGGCGTGGTCCTGGGAACCCGACGGCCGCCACAGCCGCGACGACGGCGACCGTCCCGGCGCCGACACCGGCCGCCAGGGGCCCTGGGCCGGCGAGAACCCGTTCTGGCGTCCGCCGGGCGAACACGGGGTCGGGAACGACACCCGGGCGCGGGACTGGTCCGGCAACGCCATCCCCACCGACGAACCGGTGCCGTGCCCGTTCTGCCGCAAGCCCTTCCGTCGGCTCGCCGGGTACGAACAGCACCTGCGTGACGTGCATCGGTTCCGCGACGGGTCGCCGTCGGCCCAGCGCGCGCCGCGCGCCCGAGGCTTCCTGGCAGTGATCGGCTCGCTGCGGTTCATCCCCGCGTGGCTCGTGATGCTCGTCGCGATCGCGTTCTGGATCATGCTCGGGTTCGCCTGGTTCCTCGGCGTGGCGACCTTCCTCGCGCTCGTCCTCTGGACCCAGACCGATCGGCGCTTCCGCAACCGGTGACCACGGGGTTCGAACCGCAGGTGGCCGCGCTCGCCGATACCCTCGTTCACATGGAACCCGACGTCATCGCCGATTCGGTCTCCGACGCACTCCGCCAGCTCGCCGACGCGGGCTACCGAGGCGACTTCTCCGGACGCGAGGGTTCGGTCCGCTGCAACCAGTGCGCCGACCACCACCTCACGTCCGCCGCCGTCGTCGACCACGTGTACCGCTACGAAGGTCCGAGCGATCCCGACGAGGAGGCGATCGTCCTCGCGCTCCGATGCCCGGAGTGCGGCACCCTGGGCACGCTCGTGTCCGGATACGGTCCGTCCACCGATCCCGACGACATCGAGTTGATCCGCTCGCTCGTGGATCGTCGACGCTGACGACCCGATTCCGCACGACGGCTGCGCAAGCGCGCGTCTCAGCCGAGCTTGTCCTCGGTGGTCTCCTCGCCCTCGGGCTGACCACCGACTGCGGTGGGCACGGGGGCAGTGCTCTCGACCGTCCCCAGCTCGGAGAGCGCGGTGCTCGTGGTCGTGTTCACCGCGAAGTCGACACCACCCGCGCAGTCGGTGAGTCCCAGGGCGGTGGCGAGGGTGAAGGCCTCGTTGGTGTACTCCTGCAACGACTCACTCGACGGCGGGGGGCCTCCCGTCGGTGCGGCATCGAGGGCATCGGCCACGTTCCCGAGCGCCTCGATCCGCACGTCGAGGGTGGCGAGGTACTCGCTGACGCCGCTGGATTGTTGGATCGGAGGGTCCAACGCCCGGAGCCGACCGAGCTCGTCACGGCTGCGGTCGGCCGTGCGGCGCAACTGCTCGCCGGGGAACGGGCTCTCCGGCGCAGGTGCCGCGTCCGCCGCGTCCTGGGACGCACGACAGATGGCATCGGCCTGATCGATCCACCCGGTCAGCTCCTGCTCGGTGCTGCACGCGAGCGTCGCGAGCGGCAGGGCACTCGCGACGGCGAGCAGGAGCAGGGAGCGACGTCGCACGGTTCGTGGCCCTCGGCCCTCAGGTCTTCACGAACTTGATGGAGAACGGGTACCGGTACCAGGTGCCGCGATTCGCGGCCGCCCCGCCCATGGCGCCGAAGGCGACACCGACGACCCAGACCACCGGGTAGAGGATGAACCCGATGAGGATCAGCATCAACATCGCCGACACGACCAAACCGATCGCGATCGAGATCTGGAAGTTGAGCGCCTCGGCCGCCTGGTCCTTGACGAACGGGTCGCGCTGACCCTGGGTGAGGTAGATGATGAGCGGACCGAGCCAGCCCATCGACCCGCAGGTGAGGAACAGGACCCCGGCGCCCGAGTAGTGAGCCCACATGGCGGTCTGCTTGGGGTCGGTCGTCGAGCCCGCCATCGGTGCCGAGGTCGACGCCTGGAAGGCGCCCCAGGTCTGACCGTCCCACCAGCGCTGCTGGTTGGTGGACGGGTCGGGGTACCAACCAGGAGGGGTCGGAACGTCCTGGGACCCGATGGGATCGCTTGCGTCGCTCATGTCGTCCTCCAACAACCCAACCGGGTGCGCCGAAGACCGTAGCGGCTGCAGGCGAAGGGGCGAGGGCGCGGCGGACTCGCTCGGAAACGTCGGTCAGCGCGAACAGGCGCCGTCGTCGCAGGCCGGACCCGACTCGTCGCGGGCTCCGGCGACCACGACCTCGCGCTCGGAGCTCGACTCGGACCAGGCACGTTCGAGGACCCCGACGAACGCATCGGCCCCCTGCGCACCCGACACCCCATAGGTGCGGTCCACCACGAAGAACGGCACGCCGGAGATCCCCAGCGATCGGGCCTCGAGCTCATCGCGCCGCACGGCATCGGCGTGGGCATCCGAACTGAGCACCCGATCGATCTCCTCCGTCGCCAGCCCGACCTCGGCGGCGACGGCCGCGAGCACCGCCGGGTCGCCGATCGCACGACCCTCGGTGAAGCACGCGGCCAACAGCGCCTCGGCCATCGCGTCCTGCTGATCGGTCTCGGCGGCGAGGTGGACGAGGCGGTGGGCGTCGAAGGTGTTGCCCGCCTGCACGTGCTCGAGTTCGAAGCGCAGCCCGACCTCGGAGGCGGCCTCCTTCACGCGATCCTGGGCCGCCTGGGCATCGGCGCGGCTCATCCCGTACTTCGTCGCGAGGTGATCCACCTGGTCGCCGGTTCGCACCCGTGGCGCGTCCGGGTCGAGCTCGAAGCTGCGCCACTCGACCTCGACCTCGTCCGCGTGCTCGAACCGACCGAGCGCATCCTCGAACTGGCGCTTGCCGATGTAGCAGAACGGGCACACGACATCGGACCAGATCTCGACCTTCATCACCATCTCCTCGTCGTCGGACCGCCGTGGTTCGGTCGGGCGGACATGGGCTTCCGATCCGGGGAACACCGACGGCACCCGATCCCTTCCCGTTCGTACCGGGGGATCGGGTGCACGAGCGGAGAGGTCAGGACGTGGTGCGGAAGGAGGACAGGAAGCGATCGAGGTCGCTCGTCGAGGCGTTGCCGGCGACGATGAGGAAGGCGCGATCTCCGACGAGCGCGATCGCGCCCTTGGATGGCACCCCATCGACGGTCCCGGTGACCGACATCGCCGGCAGGCCACCGACGGTGGTCGAAGGACCGGTGGTCAGGTCGTTGCCCGTCACACCGTTGAACCCACCGAGGATCTCGTCGGCGGCCTGCTGGACGGTGGACCAGGACCGTCCGGCCGGCGGATCGACCGCGGCCACCACGTATCCGCCCCGACCGATGGTCGACGAGGCGACGACGCCCGCCGCCGAACCGTCTCGGAGGGGGACCGTCGGGGAGCGGACGACGACCACGCCCGGCATGTCGACCTCGAACCCGCCGCCAGGGGGCTCCTGGGTGACCCACGACGCGGTCTTCTCGGGGTCGACCGCGGCACGGGATCCGTCGGGTCCGGCCGGCGCGTAGCCGATCTCGCCGGCGCTCGGCGGCGCCAGCACCGGACCGGGGTCGCTGTCGAGCACGTTCTTGTACGTCGGCCACAGGACGATCACGGCGATGACGATCGTCATGAGGATGGCGACCCACGACAGCGACGACGTGCCCTTCGTGCGCTTGGAGGTGCCCGGTGTCGGACCAGCCGGTTGCCCGAAGACGATGGGACCGAGCGAGCTCGAGTCGGCCGGCGACGGGGCCGGCGCCGGGTCGCCCACCGACGATGTGCCCGACGGTTCGGACGCGACGACCGGTGGCGGTGGCAGATCGACGGTGCTGGCCGAGGACGCCGGCTCGGCCGCTGCGGGCGGCTCGTCGGTGGGGATGCGACCTGCGGCCATCGCCATCGAGGCGGCGTTCGGCCGATCGTCGACCTTGCGTCGTCGCCGCCGCGCGGTCGGCTCGGGCTCGGGCACCGACCCGGGCGCCGGGCTCGGCGCGTCGTAGGGAAGGTCGAAGTACGGGTGGTTGTCGACCGATCGGGCACCGGCATCAGCGACCGCCACCGACGCCGCGTTCGGATCCTCCAGCAGCGCGTCGGATCGATCAGGAGCGAGGTCGGGATCGGCCGGGTTCCCCTGCGCCATCGCGCTGACCGCGCTCGCGGGCGCCGGCGAGGACGGCGCCGGGAAGAGCGGCGGACGTTCGTCGACCGCCGTGCGCTTCGGCACCGGTCCGTCGACCCCGAGGCCCGAGGGACGAACCGAGCTCGAAGGGTCCGCCTCGACCTCGGCACCGAGGCGCGACGCGTCCGGTGACGCCGCCGACGCAGGTGGCGTGGTGGAGGACACCGCCGGGGACGAGCGCCGCAGGTCGTCCAGGGTCAGGGGCCGGTGCTCGCCGACGTCGTCGGGCGAGCCCAGGGGCCCGGTGAACGCGAGCGGTGCGGCCGGCTCGGGTTCGGCACCGATCGGTGGGCGAAGCAGGTCCAGCGGATGCGGGGCGCGATCAGGCGCACGGGCGGCGTCGACCCGCGCCGCACCGGTGCTCGACGCATCGCTCGACGCGCTGGCCGGCTTCCACGCACGTGGACGAGCTCCCTCCGGATCGAACCCGCACGACTGGCACCAGTCCCAGCTCGGCTCGATCGTCGTCCCGCAATCGGGACAGACAGGTACGCCCATCGAATCTTCCTCCCCAGCGGGTCTGACGGCGGAATCGAGGGCGATTCCGACCCGGTGCAGTCGAAAAGGGGGCCGAACGCCTCATTGCGCTCGTCCTCTCGGGGGCCATCGTTGCACCAAACCGCTCGACCCGCGCTGATTCTCGTGGGGGCGGCCTCGACCATCCCGCAACCCGCCGGCATCGAGGTCAGAGGAAGACGAACGAGCGTTCCAGCGATCCGAGGCCGGCCGACGGTGAGCCGGGGCTCCGGGCGGCGAGCGCGATGGCCCGGGACCCATCGACGAACGCCACGCCTTCGATCGTCTCGCCGCTGCGGTCGACGAGGCGGAACCGCATCGCCGGCCGGTCCTGGAAGGTCGTCGCACCAGTCGGTTCGGCGAGCAGTTGGCGGATCAGCGCCTCCTGGACGTCGGCGACGTCATCGGGCGCGACCTCCGTCGGGAGCGTGCCGTAGACGACGACGGACCGGATCCACGGGTTCGACGCGGTGTCGGTGCTGCTCAGACTGGTCCAGGTGACGGGCCCGAGCGCGGTGTCGCCGGTCTTCGACTGGATGTCGGCGCGGCCCGGCAGATCGATCTGGAACCCGGCGTCGCAGGGCGTGTACCCGGTGCCGTCCGCGCTGTACACCGAACGGATTGAATCGCAGGTCGGCGTGTCCACGATGGTGGTCGTCGTGACGAGCGGAGGGACGATCGTGACGCCATCGGGAGTCGTGAGCGGCGTCGTGGTGGATGCGATCGCCCCGAGGGGCGGGATGGTGGAGCCCACCGGACCGGTGGCGACCGGGACGTCGTCGCCGAGCAGCGCGGCGCCCTGCCACACGAGGACCAGTGCCGCGATCACGACCACGGCGCCGACGGCGACCCGATTGAGCTCGAACGACGAGGAGGTCTTGGCTCCCTGTGCGGCCGTGATCCGCTTGCCGCGGCGCGGGGGCTTCTCGGGGGCGCCGGCCTCGCGCTCGGCCGCCCGGTCGCCGGCTCCGTCCGTGGTCGGTTGACGCTCGGGTCCGGACGCGGGCGGGATGTCGTGCTCCCACTGGCCCACCGGATCGGCCGGCGCCCCGAACGCCGGTGGCCCGCTGGGATCAGACGGGCCCGATGCCGGCTCGGATGTCGGCGACGTGGGCGACGGAGGCCACGTCGAACCCAGCACCGGCGATGGTGGCGGCGGCGGGGGCGGCGGAAGGGACGCGTGATCGGCGTGCAGCGGTTCGGGGGACGCCCCGCCGTCGGAGCCGAGCGTCGGCGCATCGACGACGTCCGGATGGTCGGGCTCGGGGACGGACGACGGCACGGGCGCGGTCGCCGGATCGTCGTCGTGGTGCGAGTAGCCGCACGCCTCGCACCGGTCCCAGTGCGGTTGCACCTCGACTCCGCACCGGGGACATTCGGGAACCTGTTGCACGCCGTCTCCGCTCCCCCGTCGTTCGCCGAACACCGCCGATCGTAACGCGGGTGGACCGGCGCAGGTCACCGCCGACGCATCGCTCGCGCTCCGGTTCCCTGCCTCAGCCGGGGACGACGACGAACTCCTGGCGCTGGGTCCCGGCGTCGCGGTTGGTCCAGACGTTGCGGATCCCGACGACAGCACCCCAGACGACCAGCACGAGCACCACCAACGTGGCCAGGCCACCGAGGAGCTCGAGGGGACGTGGTCGTGCGGCCCTGCGCTTCGATCGTGCCGGACGAGCGTCGACCGCGCCGCCGGGCCCGTACCCGCAGATCTTGCACTCGGCCCAGCCCGGCTGGACGAACGCGCCGCACCTCGGGCACGTGGCGAGCCGGCTCATCGGGTTCGCCGTTCCACGTCGAGGAGATCCACGAGCGACCAGCGTAGGGCGTGGCCGCGCCGGCCGCCCACGACGCGCCGCGCCGGCCGGATCACCGAGACATGGCAGACTCGTCGAACCGGCCATCGACCCGATCTCTCGGCGCCCCGGCATCGTCACGCCCGTACCCGACCCGAGCGCAGGATGCACCTCTCCCACCCCTCGAGCCTGGCTCGCACCCGTCCAACCACCCGTCGACGCTCGCGACTCCGACGCGGTCTCGTCGTCGGATCCGTTGCCCTCGCGCTGCTGGGCTCGGCCTGCACCGCCGACGTGGGCGACGCCGAAGCCCCGACCACCACCGAATCGACCACCACGACCACCACCACCACTCCGGGCCCGGTGAAGGACCAGACCCGACCCGTGAGCGCGTTCGGCATGGTCCACGACGGCACCAAGCTGTGGATCGCAGACTTCTACGGCGGGCAGGTCCTGGCCGTGGATCCCGACTCCGGTGCGATCCTGGTGCGCTACAAGGGCACCGACGGCGTGAGCGACGAGATCGACGACGTCGCCATCGGCCCCGACGGATCGGTGTTCTGGACCGGCTTCAACGATGGCGCCGTGGGACGGATGACCACCTCGGAGGTGGTGAGCGTCGTCGCCGGCCTCGAGCCCGGCATCAACGGGATCGCCTTCTCTCCTGATGGCCGGTTGTTCGTCGGTCGCGCGGTCATCGGCCAGGGTCTGTGGGAGATCGATCCCTCCCAGCCGGAGAAGCCGCCGAGGCTCATCAGCGACTCGCTCGGCAACATCAACTCGTTCGCGGTCGGTCCCGATGGGTTGATCTACGGCCCGCGCTGGGGCCTCGACGGAGCCGGCGAGCTCGTGCGCATCGACCCGGACACCGCCGAACTCGAAGTGCTCGCCACCGGGTTCGACGGTCCGCTGGCCGTGAAGCTCGATGCCGAGGGTCGGACCGCCTACGTGCTGAGCCTCGCGCCGGGTGCGCCCCCACGGGTGTCGGTGGTGGACCTCGACACCGCGGCAACCACCGTGCTGGCCGAGACGCTTCCGATCGCGCTCGCCGACAACCTCGCCGTCGCACCCGACGGCCGGGTGTTCGTCTCGGCGTTCAACGAACCCGAGCTCGCCGTGATCGCCACCGATGGCTCGATCCACACGATCGGCATCGGACGTGACGCGGAGCCGGTCCCCGAGCCCGCCTCGGACGACGAGGGGTCAACCGATCGCTGACGCGACCTCATCGAGGTGGGCCGGATCGGCTGTCGTGGGCACCAGCAGGATCTCGTCGCACCCAGCCTCGTCGAGTCGGCCGATCGCATCGCGCAGCGCCTGCTCCGAATGGACCGAGCAGGAGTCGGCCATCGCCGTCGCCAGTCCGTCGCCGAAGATCCCGAGGTACCCGCGGGCGTAGCGGTGCAGGGTCTCGGCGGCGCCGTCGCCGAGCGCGTACCAGAAGCTGGTGACGTGGCGAGGTGCCTCCGTGCGCCCGGCATCGTGCCAGGCCTGCTCGATCCGTCGGAAACCCGACGCGGCGTCCTCGCCGAGCGGATCGAGGAGGAAGCCGGCGATCCCCGTGGCCCACCGGGCGGATCGGGCGATGGCCTTGGGTCCGAGCGCACCCGAGTACAACGGTGGGCCACCGTCCTGGACGGGTGTCGGACCCACCGGATGGAGATCGGGTCCCGGCGCGTCCCCCGCCCACACCCGCCGCAGCAGGTCGACCTGATCGTCGAGCCGCTGATGGCGATGGTCGAACGGGCGCTCGAGGCAGCGGTAGTCCTCGTCGCGACCCCCGACCCCGAGCCCGAGGTCGAGGCGGCCGGCGCTGATGACGTCGATGGTGGCCGCCATCTTGGCGAGCTCGATGGCCGGGTGCGCCGGCGCCACCACGACCGTGCTCATCACGCGCACCCGCTCGGTGAGCGCCGCAGCCGCGGCGAGGGTCGTGAACAGCTCCACGTTCGGGTAGGCGATGCGCTCACCGATGGCCAGGGTCGAGTACCCCCCGGTGTCGATCCCTCGACACCACCCCACGATCGCGTCGCGGTCGAGGCCGGCGATCATCGACGGGACGGTCATCCCGATCTTCACGCTCAGCTCGCTGCCTTCCAGACGTTGAAGGTCATGGTGGCGGTGGTGGGCACGCCCTGATCGCCGTCGCCACCCGATGCATCGGGCATCGGCCACTCGAGGACGCCGTGGACGTCGTTGCCGAACACGACCGCGGACGTCTGCTGGACGAGGAAGCCGAAGTTGAGGTTCTTGGCCATCTCCTGCTGGACGATCGCGTACTGCTCCTTGCGCACGGCGTCGTCGTCGGTGGCCCGGGCCTTGGCCATCGCGTCGACGATGGCCTTGTTCTGATCGTCGGGGATGCGGGTGAAGTTCAGCGACAGCGCACCGATGGGCTTGGCCGGGCTGGCGAAGAAGACGTACTCCCGGTCGAGGCTCGGCGATCCGAACAGGATGAACCCGGTCGACTGGTAGTTGCCGAGCAGGGCATCCGCGATGAGCGTGAGCTGCTCCTTGGTGATGATGTTCACCTTGATCCCGACCTCGGCGAGCTGCGCCTGGAGCACCTGGGCGACGCTCATGACCTCCGGGGCAGCCGTGATGTTCACGTCGAACTCGAGCTGCTTGCCGTACTTCGTCTCGTACTCCTGGGCGAGCTCACGGGCCTTGGCCTGATCGAACTCCGGGTAGTTGTCGGGCTTCACGTAGTACGGCGAGTTCTCGCTGAACACCCCGGTGACCGGGGGGAAGATGCCGTCGTAGGCCTGCTGCGAGAGCGTGGCGACATCGGAGCCGTACGCGACCGCCTGACGAGCGAGCAGATCGTCGAAGGGCGGCTGGGCCATGTTGAAGCCGACGAAGATCTTGGAACCCTCACCGTTCTGGTCGGTGAAGATCTGGACGTCCTCGCCGTTCTTGGCCTTGTCGGTGAACTCGATGATCTGGGTGGCGTCGTTGGTCTCGAAGATGTCGAGCGCGCCCGAGGCGAGCGCGGTTCCCCGCGCCGAGATGTCCGAGACCACACGGAACTCGATGCTGTCGAGGTACGGGTAGCCGGTCCGCCAGTACTCGGTGTTCTTGGTCACCTCGAGCGTCGAGCCCTGTTCCCAGTCCGTGAACGTGAACGGGCCGCTCCCGACCGGGTTCTTGTTGCCGTCGGGATCATCGAGCATCGACGGTGCCGCGATCACGCCGGTCTGCGCGGTGAGCATCTCGGGGAAGCTGGACCACGGTCGGTTCATGGCCACCACCACCGACGTGCCGTCGGCTCCTGCGGTGATCGAGTCGACGAAGTCCAGGCTGGCGCCGGTGAGCGGCGACGCCTTCTGCGTGGAAAGCGAACGCACGATCGCGGCGGCATCCACCGGGGTGCCGTCGTGGAAGGTGACGTCGGGTCGTACGCCGATGGTCCACTCGGTGAAGTCGTCGTTGGTTGCGAAGCTCTCGGCCAGGTACGGATGGGCCTTGAGGTCGGCGCCGAACACGGCCAGCGGATCGAAGATCGAGAACCCGACGATGTAGCCCGAGCCGGACCACCGGTTGCTGGCGGGGTTCCAACCGTCGGTCTCTGCGTTCAGCCCGAACGTGAGCTGACCGCCCGACTGCGGCGGTCCGGCGTCCTGGTTGGTGATGTTGGCCTTGAACGTGCCCGGAGGAACGGTGGAGTCGCTCGCCGAGTCGCCTGTGCCGCAGGCGGACGCGAGGAGGGCGACGACGCCCACGATCGCTCCGAGCAGGATGGTCCTGGCGTGATGGGACCTCGGGTCCGAGGCCGCCATCCCCGCGCATGTTCGGTTCATCGTCTTCCCTCCCACGGTGGAAAGGCGGACAGTAGACGATGACGAGCGGTGCTCGCTTACGAGCGGGGGCTCATCCAGATGCTGGCGGTGAAGGGGGCGACGCTCGGCAACCCGGCCGGCCCGTCGCCACCGGTCTCGTTCGGGAGGTTCCACCGGAGCACGCCGTGCACCTGATCGGTGAACACCAGCGCCGAGGTCATCTGGACGAGGAACACCATGTTGAGGTTCTTCGACATCTCCTGCTGGACGATGGCGTACTGCTCCTTCTTGAGCGCCGGATCGTCGGTGGTGCGGGCCTTGTCCATGGCTTCGCGCACGGCGGCGTTCTGGTCGTCAGGGATCCGGGTGAAGTTGAGCGACAGCGAACCGATGGGCTTGGCCGGACCTGCGAAGAACACGTACTCACGGTCGAGGCTCGGCGAGCCGAACAGGATGAACCCGGTGGACTCGTAGTTCCCGAGGACGGTGTCGGCGATGATCGTGGCCGATTCCTTCGACTGCACCGCCATGTCGATGCCCACCTCGCGGAGCTGCTGTTGGATGACCTGGCCGATCTGTTGGCTCTCGGGCGTGGGGAGCACGGTGCCGGTGAACGACAGCGGCTTGCCGTACTTGGTCTCGTACTCCTGGGCGAGCGCACGGGCCTTGTCGGGGTCGAACTGGGGATAGCCGTGGTCGGGCGCGTAGTTCGGCGAGTTCTCGCTGAACACGCCGTCGACCGGCGGGAAGATCCCCGAGAACGCCTGCTCCGACAGCGCGTGGGTGTCGATGCCGTAGGCGACCGCCTGCCGGGCGAGCAGGTCGTCGAACGGGGCCTGGGCCATGTTCAGCGCCAGGAAGATCTTGGCGCCCTCGGCGTTGGGGTTGGTGAAGATCTGGATGGTGTCGTCCTGGGCGGCGCGATCGGTGTAGTCGATGATCTGGGACGCATCGCCGGTCTCGAAGATCTCGATCGAACCGGAGTCGAACGAGGCGCCCCGTGCCGTGTTGTCCGACACCACCTTGAACGTGATGGCGTCGAGGTACGGGAGCCCGGTGCGCCAGTAGTCGGGGTTCTTCGTGACCTTGAGCTCGTTGTTCTGCTGCCAGCTCTGGAACTCGAACGGACCGCTGCCGACCGGGTTGGCCTTGGCATCGGGATCGGTGAACATCGACGGTGCCGCGATGGCACCGGTCTGGGCGGTGAGCACCTCGGGGAAGGTGGACCACGGCTTGTTCATGGCGACCACGATCTCGGTCCCGTCGTCGCTCGCCACGAAGCTGTCGGCGAACGAGAAGACCGAACCCGTCAGCGGCGACTCCTTGTTCGTGGTGAGCGTGGCGACGATGGCCGCGGCGTCCACCGGGGTGCCGTCGTGGAACGTCACCCCGGGACGGACGCCGATCGTCCACTCGGTGAAGTCCGCGTTGTGCTCCAGGCTCGACGCGAGGTAGGGGTGGACCTCACCGTCGTCGCCGTACGCGGCGAGCGGGTCGAAGATCGAGAACCCGACGATGTAGCCCGATCCGCCCCAGCGGCTGTCCGAGGGGCTCCACCCGTCGGTCTCCGCAGCGAGTCCGAACGCGAGCGCACCACCCGACTGCGGTGGACCGGCGTCCTCGTTCACGTCGCTCGTCGAGAAGGTCCCCGGAGGCGAACCCGTTCCCGATTCGGTGGGTTCGCTGGACTGGCACGCGCTGGCAACCAGCGCGAGTGCGCTGACCGCGGCCAGCACGATGACCCATGAACCCTTGCGTAGGCCCTGCTTCGGGCGAGCTCCGACGTTCATCACCATGTCCCCCCGGATCGTTGGTGGCCGCAGCGTACGGCACCGGACGTCGCTGTGTGTCGCGAGTCACGTCCATCGGGGCGCGGCGGTTCGTGCCGCCGGTCGGTCCGTCATCACGTCCATGGGGCCGAGCCAGCATCCGCGGTGCGAGACTTCCCCACGTGAGCACCGGACCGAACCACTACCAGCTGCTCGGGGTGAACCCCGACGCCGGGGAGGACGAGATCCGGCGCGCCTACCGGACGCTGGCCAAGTCGGCGCACCCCGATGCGGGCGGGGATCCGAGCACGTTCCGACAGCTCCTCGAGGCCTACCAGACGCTCGGCCGCGCCGGGAGCCGGTGGGCCGAACGGCAGGTCCCAGGTGATCTCCTGGCGGTCGAGGGCGACGCCGTGCATGAC
>JBBSTY010000029.1:0-30365 GCA_038235385.1 Acidimicrobiales bacterium
CACGGTCCTCGCCACCGTTTCGTACAACCTGGTGTTCGTCCCGCCGACCGGTGATCTCCGGGTCGACAAGGTCTCCGATCTGGTGGCGCTCGGCGTGTTCGGCGTCGTCGCCCTCGTGGTCGGCCTCCTCGTGGCCCGCGAGACCCGCCTGCGCCTGACCGCCGAGCAGCATCGCGAGGAGGCGGGTCTGTCGAGCACCAAGGCGGCCTTCTTCGCCGCCACCGGCCACAACCTGCGCACTCCGCTCGCGACGGTGATGACCGCGGTGGATTCGCTGCTGACCTCCGGCGACGACCTCGATGACGATCAGCAGCACGAGCTGCTCGAATCGATCCGGGGCGAGACCCAGCGGCTCTCGCTGCTGGTGTCCCGGAGCCTCGAGCTCGGACGGGTGCGCGAGGGCGGGCTCGCGCCCCAGCCCGAGCCGGTCGAGGTCGTGGGTCTCGTGCAGGCCGCGGTGCGCCGCCTCGGTGGGGCGACCGCCGCCCGCTGTCGCTACGACGCACGCGATCCGGACGCAACCGTCCTGGCCGACATCGCCATGACCGAGGAGATCCTCACCGTCCTCATCGAGAACGCGGTCACCTACGCGCCGGCGCCGTCGCCGATCGAGGTGGTGGTCGCGGTCCGCGACACGTGGATCGACACCGCCGTGGTCGATCACGGTCCCGGCGTCGAACCCGCCGACGCCGACCGGATTTTCGGCGAGTACGTTCGAGGCGCCTCGGGCGCGCACACGAACGGCACCGGGCTCGGCCTCTCGGTGGCCCGGGCGCTGGCCGAGGCCCAGGGCGGAACCGTCACCGTCTCGCCCACCCTGGGTGGGGGAGCGACCTTCACCCTGCGCCTCCCCGCCGCCACCGACATGACCGAGGAGCTGCACTCGTGGCCCGGATCCTGATCATCGACGACGAGCACATGCTGCGCCGGGCCCTGCGCACCAGCCTCGTGGCCCGCGGGCACGAGGTGCTCGAGGCCGCCACCGGCGAAGCCGGGGTGGTCGCCGTCGCCGATCGCGTGCCCGATCTCGTGGTGCTCGATCTCGGTCTGCCCGACATCGGTGGGGTCGAGGCGCTGCAACGGATCCGGTCGTTCAGCGACGTGCCCGTGATCGTGCTGACCGCCCGCAACGCCCAGGACCAGAAGGTGGCCTCGCTCGACGCCGGCGCCGACGACTACGTCACCAAGCCGTTCGACCCCGCCGAGCTGCTGGCCCGCATGCGGGCGATCCTGCGCCGGGTGTCGGATCGCCACGATGGGCCGACGGTCATCGTCCGCCACGGCGTCACCATCGATCTCGCCCGCAAGATCCTCGAGGTCGACGGCGAGGTCGTCGCGCTCACCCGAACGGAGTGGCGCCTGCTCGAGGTGCTGGTCACCAACCCGAGCCGGTTGCTGACCCACCAGTTCCTCCTCCAGACGGTCTGGGGCCCCGAGTACGGCACCGAGACCAACTACCTGCGCACCTTCGTCGGCCAGCTCCGACGCAAGCTCGGCGACGTCGCCGCCAGCCCGAGCTTCATCGTCACCGAGTCGGGCATCGGCTACCGCTGGATCGCCGACGACCCCGCCTGACCCCGCCTGACGAACCCGTCTGACGAACCCGTCTGACGAACCCGTCCGACGGCCCGCCTGACGGCTCGCGTCAGGACCGCGCCGCAGGATGCGGGCTCGGCATCAAGAAGTCGTCAGGACCCGCCGATCGGCCCCGTTCGGTGTTGGTCCCCGGCGCGGCGCTGGTCAGGCTGTCGCCATGGGAGCACCGAGCGAACGCCAACTGCGCATCACCCGTCAGGATCTCGACCGGGAGCGTCTGGTCACCGCCTTCGCCGGATCGGCACCGACGACCATCGACCGTGCCGTGATCGGCGAGCCCGTCGAGATCCACGGCGAGGTCAAGTGGGTGCGGTTCGTGCCCGTCGGACCCGAGGCCGGCTTCGAGGCCACCGTCTCGGACGGGACGGGCGTCGTCGTCGCCGCCTGGCCCGGCGGGCTGCCGCGGTCGGGCGTCACGCCCGGTTCCCCGGTGGCCCTGATCGGGACGCTGACGCGCGACGAGCACGGCCTTCGGATCGTGGACGCGGGGATCGCCGAGTCACCCGTCGCGGCAGTCGGATGACCGCCCGCCTCGTCGCCGAGAACGAGACGGTCCCGTCGTGAGCACGACCGTCACCGACCCCCGCGACGATCCGTCGGGATCCGCGACCGCTCACCCGTCGCCCCGGTCGAGCGATGCCATGGGCAACGCGGTCCCGCACGGCACGTCGCTCGTCAAGCGCCTGCTCGTCGGTCGCCCCCTGGCCACGGCGGCCGAGCAGCACCAGCGCCTGGGCAAGCCCACCGGGCTCGCCGTGTTCGCCTCCGACGCCATCTCGTCCACGGCGTACGCCACCGAAGAGATCCTGCTGGTGCTCGTCCCCGTCGCGGGGATGGCCGCCCTCGACGATCTGATCCCCCTGGCGCTCGTGGTGTGCGGGCTGCTCCTGCTCGTCGTCTCCAGCTACGCCCAGACGATCCGCGCCTACCCCAACGGCGGCGGTTCCTACGTCGTGAGCCGGGAGAACCTCGGCACGGTTCCGGCGCTCGTGTCGGGCGCGTCGCTCCTCGTCGACTACGTCCTGACGGCGGCGGTGTCGGTGAGCGCCGGCGTGGCCGCCATCACCTCGGCGTTCCCGGAGATGAGCCCCTACACCGTCGAGCTCTGCCTCGGCTTCATCGTGTTGATGACCGTCGCCAACCTGCGGGGGCTCAAGGAGTCCGGGCGGCTGTTCGCCGGGCCGACCTACATCTACATCGTGAGCCTCGCCGCGCTGATCGGCATCGGGCTTTTCCGCACGATGACCGGTTCGCTGCCTCCTCTGCCGCCGAACGAGGCGGCGCTCGACCAGGTCACCCAGGGCGGAACCCTCCTCGGCAGCGTGGGGATCTTCCTGCTCCTGCGGGCGTTCTCCTCCGGGGCGGTCGCGCTCACCGGCGTCGAGGCCATCTCCAACGGGGTGCCCGCCTTCCGCAAGCCCGAGGCCCGCAACGCATCGCACACCCTGATCACCATGGGGCTGATCCTCGGGACGTCGTTCCTGGGGCTGTCGGTCCTGGCCCACAAGCTCACGCCCACCGTGTCGGAGAGCGAGACGCTCCTCTCGACCATGGGCCGGGCGGTGTTCGGCGACGGATCGGTGCCGTACTACGTGCTGCAGTTCTCGACCTTCGCCATCTTGATCCTCGCAGCCAACACGGCGTTCGCCGACTTCCCCCGGGTCGCGTCGGTCGTGTCGGCCGACGGGTTCCTCCCGCGCCAGTTGGCGAACCGAGGCGACCGCCTCGTGTTCTCCAACGGCATCCTGGCGCTGGGGGCAGTGGCCGCCGGGTTGATCGTGATCTTCCGGGGCGACACCGCCTCGTTGATCCCGCTCTACGCCGTGGGCGTCTTCACCGGGTTCACCCTCAGCCAGGTGGGGATGATCGTCCACCACCACCGGCTCCGTGAGCCGCACTGGAAGCTGCGGTTGGCGATCAACGCGGCAGGAGCGGTCGCGACCTTCCTCGTGCTCCTCGTGGTGGTGGTCTCCAAGTTCACCATCGGTGCGTGGATCCCGGCCATGTTGATCCCGATCATCGTGTTGGTGTTCATGCGGATCCGCCGGCACTACGCCCGGGTGGCCGACAGCCTGCGCACCCCGCTCGGCTACCACCCGGTCGTCACCGGGCACACCGTCGTCGTGCTCGTCGGCTCGGTCCACAAGGGGACCCTCGCCGCCCTCGCCTACGCCAAGGCCCTCCACCCCGACCGGGTCGTCGCCGTATCGGTGTGCATGGACGACCAGGCCTACCAGCGCATCGTGTCGGCGTGGGAGCGCCACGAGATCGACGTCGAGCTGATCGCCCTGCACTCGCCGTACCGCGATCTCACCGAACCGCTGCTCGAGCTGCTCGACGACATCGACGGTGGGCGCGACCACCTGGTCACCGTGGTGGTCCCCGAGTTCGTGGTCAACCACTGGTGGGAATCGGCCCTCCACAACCAGAGCGCCATGCTGGTCCGGGCCCGGCTGCGCCGCCGCCCCAACACCGTGATCACCTCGGTGCCCCTGCAGGTGGCCCACCGCTGACCCGACCGGGCCGCCATCCCCGAGCGCTGCCGCTCGGGCGTCCCGGACGCGAACGGTCCCGGCTCCGTGGGAGCCGGGACCGTTTCGATCGCCGGGTTCGTCGCTCGCCGGGCGCCCACCGCCAGATCAGACCTCGACGGGGATGTGCTCCGCGGGCTCGGCGCTGACGTCGTCCATCGAGAGCATCTCCTTCTTGGACCACACGACGGCACCGACCACGATCACGAGTGCGGCGCCGGCGACGCCGAGGCGCAGGCCCGTATTGGCCTGGGTCGTGATGATGGCCGGGAGGATGAGCAGCGCCACCAGGTTCATCACCTTGATGAGCGGGTTGAGCGCAGGTCCGGCGGTGTCCTTGAACGGATCGCCGACGGTGTCGCCGATGACGGCGGCCTTGTGGGCGTCGGATCCCTTGCCGCCCTCGTTGCCGTCCTCGATGAACTTCTTGGCGTTGTCCCAGGCGCCGCCCGAGTTCGACAGGAAGTTGGCCATGAGCTGACCGGTGAGGATGATCGCCGCGAGGAACGCGCCGAGGGCCACGTAGCCGAGGCCGAAGCCGACGATCACCGGGGTCAGGATGGCGATGAGGGCCGGGGTGGCCAGCTCACGCAGCGACGCCGTGGTGCAGATGTCGATGACCGAGCCGTAGTCGGGCTTCTCGGTGTAGTCCATGATCCCGGGCTTCTCCCGGAACTGCTTGCGCACCTCCTGCACCACGACCATCGCCGTGCGGCTGACCGCCCGGATGGCGAGCGAGGAGAACATGAAGGCGATCGAGCCGCCGATGAGCAGGCCGATGAACGTCTTCGGGTCGGCGACGTTGACGGGGAACGCCTCGAACACGCTGTGGCCGAAGTAGGTGATGCCGTCGACGACGGTGCGGCCGGTCGCCTCGAGCTCGGCGACGCCCAGCACGCCGAGCACCTGGTCGCCCACGGTCTCGGTGAACGATGCGAACAGGGCGACGGCGGCGATGACCGCGGAACCGATGGCGAAGCCCTTGGTGACGGCCTTGGTGGTGTTGCCCACCGCGTCGAGGCTGACCATGACCTTCTCGGCCTCGTCGTGGAACTCGCCCGACATCTCGGCGATGCCTGCGGCGTTGTCGGCGACGGGACCGAAGGTGTCCTCGGAGACCACGATGCCGGTGGTGGCCAGCATGCCCATGCCGCACAGCGCCACCAGGTAGAAGACGAAGTGGATGTCGCCGCCGCCGAGCGCGATGGCGGCGCCGAGGGCGCAGGCGATGGCGATGATGGCGTACACGGCCGACTCCATGCCCGAGCTGATGCCCGAGAGCACCGTCGTGGCGGGCCCGGTGCGGGCCGCCTTGGCGATGTCGCGGACCGGCTTGGTCTCGGTGGAGGTGAAGTACTCGGTGATCTTGCTCGCCACCTGGGCGAGGACGACGCCGACGACGATGGCGCCGAACATGCGCAGCCCCGGCATCGAGACGGTGCCCTCGTCGTTGCCGACGTAGAGCATGGCCAGCACGAAGATGCCGATGAGGGTCACCACGCTGGCCACGATCAGGCCGCGGGTGATGGGCTGCATGGCCGACTTGTCCTTCTCGAGCCCCTTGACCGAGAAGATGCCGATCATCGAGCCGAGGATGCCGATGGCCTGGGCGGCGATCGGGAAGACGAGGCCGATGGCCCACTTGCTGGGCTGGTCGGGGTAGATCGAGGCGAAGGCCGACACGCCGAGGATGAGCGAGGCGACGAGGGTGACCTCGTAGCTCTCGAACAGGTCGGCGGCCATGCCGGCGCAGTCGCCCACGTTGTCGCCCACGTTGTCGGCGATGGTGGCCGGGTTGCGGGGGTCGTCCTCGGGGATGCCTGCCTCGACCTTGCCGACGAGGTCGGCGCCGACGTCGGCGGCCTTGGTGAAGATGCCGCCGCCGACCCGCAGGACCAGGGCGAGCAGCGAGCCACCGAACCCGAACCCGATGAGGATGGCGGTGCTGGTGTTCTGGAAGACGGCGACGATGACGGTGGCGCCGAGCAGGCCGAAGCCGACGGTGAACATGCCGGCCACGGCACCGGTGCGGAAGGCCACCTTGAGGGCCGGCGGCATCTGGCCACCGAGGGCGGCGGCGGCGGTGCGCACGTTGCCCCGAACCGCGACGCTCATGCCGATGAACCCGGTGAGGCCCGAGAGCGTGCAGCCGGCGACGAACGCGAGGGTGCGGAAGAGGCCCGACGCGGTCTGCGACAGCGCCACGCTGCCGTCGTCGGGTCGCAGGATCTCGGTCGACGTGATGAACACGATGACGACCAAGGGCACGACGATCACGGCGATCGTGCGGAACTGGCGCTTCAGGTAGGCGCCGGCGCCCTCCTGGATGGCGCCGGCGATCTCCTGCATCTTCTCGGTGCCGGCATCGGCGGCCAGCACACCCTTCATGAGGATGAAGCCCACGGCGATGGCGAGGAGCGCGGTTGCCCCGGCGAACGCTAGGAGCCCCTTCTCGGCGCCACCGAGCTCGAAGTTCTGCCACCCGCCTTCGGCGAACAGGGTGCTGAGCATGGTTGTTGGTCCCTCTCTGTCTCTCCCGGGCAAGACCGCGATCGGCCTCTCGGGCGTCGTCGGTCCGGGTCCGACAGGATCCGGTGGCGCCCAACTCGCTGCCGCAGCGGGGCGGGCACGCCAGCGCCGCTCGCCGGATGCCGAGCGGGTCGTGTGACGTGGGTCGCCCCCCGGGGCTTCCCGATTTTCTAGCCGAAAGGACCTGGGAACCCCTAAACGGAGGTTTGGGGGGGACGAAACCCACCGACCGCGTCGAGCGGCCCGGCGCCCCCGCCGACCGCGGTCAACCCTGGGCGCCCTCGGCGACGAGGCGGTCGAGCACGAGGTCGGGGTGCTCCTGTTCGAGGCGATCGACCCAGTAGGTGCTCTCGAAGAGGGCGAGCACGGTGCCATCGGCCCGCTCGACGATGCGCACCCCGCGCATGGCCCGGAGCCGCTCGGCGCTGGCCTCGTCGGTGCGGCGCGCTACCCGGTAGGAGGTCGGGCTGAGATCGACTGGCGCACCGAACTCGTTCTCGAGCCGGTGCACGGCCACCTCGAACTGCATCGGACCGACGGCCGCGAGGATCGGGGCGGACTCGCCCTGGTCGCGCTCGCGCAGCACCTGCACCACGCCCTCCTCGTCGAGTTGGGCCACGCCTCGGCGGAACTGCTTGGCCTTGGACGTGTCCTTCACCCGGGCGACGGTGAAGATCTCCGGGGCGAAGACGGGGATGGGCGGGAACACCACGGGATCGTCGGCGTAGAGGGCGTCGCCGATGCGCACCTCGGTGGCGTTCACCAGCCCGACCACATCACCGGGGTAGGCGTCCTCGATGGTCTCGCGCTCCTGGCCGAACACCGAGTGGGCGTACTTGGTGGCGAACGGCTTGCCGGTGCGGCCGTGGGTGACGACCATGCCCCGCTCGAAGTGCCCCGAGCACACGCGGATGAACGCGATGCGGTCGCGGTGCGACGGGTCCATGTTGGCCTGCACCTTGAACACGAACCCGCTGAAGGGCGCATCGAGGGGGCGGGGATGGCCGGCGACGTCGGGCCGGGGGGTGGGCGACGGGACGAGGTCGACGACGGCGTCGAGCAGCTTGTGCACACCGAAGTTGGTGAGGGCGCTGCCGAAGAACACCGGTGTGGACTCGGCGGCCAGGAACGACTTGAGGTCGAGATCGGCGCCCACCGCGTCGAGCAGGCCCATCTCGTCGACGGCCACGGCGAAGGTGTCGCCCTCCTCGGCCTCGGCGCGCTCGAAGTCCACCAGCTCCTCGGGGGCCATGGTGGCACCGCGTGCCGTGCGGGTGAAGCGGGTGAAGGCGTGGTCGCGGCGGTCCAGGACGCCACGGAAGTCACCGGCGATGCCGACCGGCCAGGTGACCGGCGTGGGCACGATCTCGAGGGTCTGCTCCACCATGTCGATGAGCTCGAGGGCGCCCAACCCGGGGCGGTCCCACTTGTTGATGAAGGTGAGCAGCGGCATGCCCCGCTGGCGGCACACGTCGAACAGCTTGAGCGTCTGCGGTTCGATGCCCTTGGCTGCGTCGAGCACCATCACGGCGGCGTCGGCGGCGGCGAGCACCCGGTAGGTGTCCTCGGAGAAGTCGCGGTGGCCGGGGGTGTCGAGCAGGTTGATGATCGACGGTTCGTCGTCGGGGCCGGCCGATGCCGAGCGGTACGGGAACTGGAGGACCGTGGAGGTGATGGAGATGCCGCGCTGCTGCTCCATCGCCATCCAGTCCGAGGTGGCGGACCGGCGGCCGGTGCGGGCCTTGACCGACCCGGCCTCGGTGGCCAGCGCGCCCCCGTAGAGCAGGAACTTCTCGGTGAGGGTGGTCTTGCCCGCGTCGGGGTGGCTGATGATGGCGAAGGTGCGACGTCGGCTGGCTTCGGTCGCGGGGTCGGTGCTCACCGCCCCAGGTTACGGGTCGGGAGCGCCGACCCATGGCGAAGGCGGTGCCATCGAGGGCGCCGATCGCGGTGTCCGGGAACCGGACGGCGGTGGCCGTCGTCGGACGAGCGGACCACAATGCCCGTTCCAGTCGATCCCCGCCCGAACCGAAGGAGCCCCATGTCGTATCCCTCGCCCCCCCGACGCGCCCTCGCCGCGCTGACCCTCGCCGCCGCGTTGGCCGTCGGCACGGTCGCTTGCACGTCGAGCGACCCGGTCGCCGATCCGACCACGACGGTGCCGACCGAGGGCGGGACGAGTGGCCCGAACGGAACCGCCGCGCCGTCGGGGACCGACGGCGACGTCCACGCGCCGGATGGGACAGGTGGCGTCGACACCGACGCGCGAGGGACCGATCGCAACGAGGTCCCCACCGGCGACGAGACCGCGCAGGACTACGCCGATGCCCTGGTCGCCTCGTACGACCCGAGATCCGACGACGTCTTCTCGATGGACGTGGTCGAGTGCGTGGCGCCGATCTGGGTCGAGGCCATCGGGGTGGGCACCTTCCAGTCCGCCGGGGTCACCCCGGGCGACCTGGAGCATGGCGGCGCCGGACTCGACGACGTCGAGCTCGACCAGGCCACCGCCGAGACCATCGTGGACGCCCTCCCCGGCTGCGGCCTCCCGTTGTTCGACCTGTTCGTCGACGGCCTCGGCTCCGACGTGACGGACGATCCGGCGACGGTGGCGTGCGTCCGCGGCGCGGTCAGCGAGACCCAGGTGCGTGATGCCCTGATCGGTCAGATCATGGGGAGCAGCGCCAGCGACCCCGAGGACCTGGTCGGTTCGTGCCGCTCCTGAGGCGGTGATCGGAACCCGGCGATCAGAACCCGGGTGGTCAGGCCCCGGTCCCCGGTGACGGTCCGTCGCCGGGGCCGGGCTGGCGGGCGGGTTGGCGGCCGGCCCCCGCCAGCTTCCACCTCGACCACGGCCAGGTGCCCTCGATCTCCACCTCCAGCGAGAAGCTGAGGATGATGCGGATCACGACGATGAGCCCGAGCACCACGACGCTCTCGATCGACGGGTCGACGATCACCGTGCGGACGATGTCGGCGATGATGAGGATCTCGAGGCCGAGCAGGATGACGCGGCCGAGATCTCGGCGCAGCCGGCTGTAGGTGTCGCCCGCCTGGTGGCCGACCACGGCCATCACGAACCGACCGAGGGCCCAGATGCCACCGAAGACCATGACCCCGCAACCGACGGCCTCGACCACCTGGACGATGCCCCCGATGACCTCGTCGTAGGTCATCGTCAGTCGTCGGCGGTCAGTGCGGCGTAGGTGGCGTCGATGAGGTTCGCGGTGCGGGGATCCCCGCTGAGCCCGAGGGTCATCTTGTTCATGACGTAGCCGAAGCCGAGGCCGTGGTCGGGGTCGGCGAACCCGACCGACCCGCCGGCGCCGTAGTGGCCGAAGCTGCGGTGGCCGCCGAGCTCGAGCATCTCGTTCGGCAGGTTGAAGCCGAGCCCGTACTGCAGGTCCATGCCCATGAGCACCTGGTCGACGCCCGAGGTCTGGGGCTCGACCGCCTGGGCGATGGTCGAGTCCGAGAGCAGCCGCCGCGGCGTCCCGTCGGGTCCGGGGACGTCGCCCACGCACGCCGCATAGAGCTTGGCCAACGAGCGCGCATCGGTGATGGCGTTCGCCGCCGGGACCTCCGCCGCCCACACCTCGGGCAGGTTGAACGATCCGAACTTGGCCTCGCCCCACGCGTTGCCCGGCGCGAACAGCGCCCGGCCGAGCATCGTCTCGGGCCCGATGAACTGGTCGACCATGGCGGCGACGTTCGGGTCGTCGGGGAACTCGATCACCTCGAGGGGGGCGACCCGTCCGTTCTGCTCGGCGGGCAGACCGATCCACAGGTCGAGCCCGAGCGGCTGGGACAGCTCCTCCTGTACGAAGGCCCCGAGGGACATGCCGCTGACCCGGCGGACGACCTCGCCGACCAGCCAGCCGAAGGTGGTGGCGTGGTACCCGTGCTGGGTGCCCGGCTCCCAGATCGGGGTCTGACGCTCGAGCGCGTCGATCACCGAGCCCCAGTCGAGCGCCTGGTCGAGGGTCATCTCGCCGTCGACCCACGGGAGCCCGGCGCGGTGCGAGAGGAGCCAGCGCACCGGGATGTCGGCCTTGCCGGCCTGGCCGAACTCGGGCCAGTAGTCGGCGACCCGGGCATCGAGGTCGAGCTCGCCGCGCTGCACCAGGAGGTTGGCGGCGATCGCCGTGACGCCCTTGGTGGTGGAGAACACGAGTTGCAGCGTGTCCTCCGCGTACGGAGTGTGCGTGCGGCGGTCGGCCTCGCCGCCCCACAGGTCGACGACCTTGCGGCCCCGGTGCCACACCGACACGGCCGCGCCCACCTCGCAGACGTCCTGGCCGAGCAGCTGGCCGATCGCGTCGGGCTCCAGCTCGAAGTTGGCGGCGAACGCCTCGCGCACGGGCTCGAACCCTGCGTCCACGTACCCGTTGATCTCGGTCATCGTCGGCTCCCGGTGACTCAGGCGATGGCTGCGTAGCAGGCCTGGAAGAGGCTCTGGCTCCGCTGGTCGCCGGCGAGGCCGATGTCCATGCGGTTCATGATGTAGCCGAAGCCGAGCTCGGCGTCGGGGTCGGCCCAGCCGACCGACCCGCCGGCGCCGAAGTGGCCGAACGAGCTCGGTCCGCCGAGGGCGATGATGCCCTGGTTGAGCATGAAGCCGAGGCCGAACTCGACCTCCATGTCCAACAGGACGAAGTTCGGTCCCTGGGTCCGAGCGACGGTGGCCGCCGCGACCTGCTCGGGGGTGAGCAGGCGGGTGCCGTCGACCTCGCTGACCGTCGCGGCGTACATCCGCGCCAGCGAGCGCGCGTCGCAGATGCCGTTGGCCGCGGGGATCTCGGCGGCGTGCACCGCTCGGGTGTTCCACACGTCCTGATCGGCGAGCGCGCCGCCCGGCGCGAACAGCGCTTTGCCCAGTGGGGTGTCGGGGCCCATGAAGGCAGCCATCATCTCGGCGATCGGATCGGGCTCGCCCGGCGCGGCGTTCGGGTCCCGCTCGGGGATCATCGAGATGAGGGCCCCGACCCGGGACTCCTCGGACTCGGGCAGGCCGATCCACAGGTCGAGACCCAGGGGCACCGAGACGCGCTCGGCCAGTGCGGCGCCGACCGACTGGCCGGTGATGCGGCGGATGACCTCACCGACGAGCCAGCCGTACGTGGTGGCGTGGTAGCCGTGCTTGGTGCCGGGCTCCCACTTGGGGGCCTCGGCGGCGAGGACGTCGACGATCGGATCCCACGCCAGGACGTCGTCGAGCGTGCAGGTGGCGTCGACCCACGCCAGTCCGGACTGGTGCGAGAGCAGGTAGGCCACCGGGATGTCCTGCTTGCCGTTGGCGGCGAACTCGGGCCAGTACTCGGCCACCGGCGCCTCGACGTCGAGGCGGCCCTCCTGCGCCAACATGTTGGCCACGATGGCCACCATGCCCTTGCTGGTGGAGAACACCGGGATGAGCGTGTCCTCGTTCCAGGCGGCTCCGGTGTCGCGGTCGGCGACGCCACCCCAGAGGTCGACCACCTTCTCCCCCCGGTGGTACGTGCTGAACGCCGCGCCGACCTCGGTGCCGGCGTCGAAGTTCGCCTGGAAGGCGTCCCGGACACCCTCCCACCCCGGCGCCGTCCATCCCTGCGTCTCGGTCACGTTGCCCCCTCGCGTCTGCGGATCGCGAGATCGCGGTCCGGTGCCCCGGGAGTGTTGCCCGACCACCGACCGGTCGCAACCGGGCCGCTCAGCAACAGGTCGGGCACAGGCCGATCAGGTCGAGGCGGTGGTACTGGGTGGTGAACCCGGCCGAGGTGCTCGCCTTGGCGAACGCCCGCTCCAACGAGCTCTCGAGCTGCGGCGAGACGGTGAAGTCCTCCATCGAGCCGCAGCGCGAGCAGATCAGGTGGTGGTGGTGCTCGGTGAGGTCCTCGGTGAGCTCGAAGCGGGCGAACTCGTCGCTGGTGACGAGGCGGTGCACCACGCCGGCGCGCTCGAGCACGGCGAGGTTGCGGTAGGCGGAGCTCTGGGCGAGCGACGGATCGAGCTCGAGCAGCTCGGCGATGGTGAGGGGGCGGGTGGCCTCGTCGAGGAGGGTCACCAGGGCGCGCCGACCGGCGGTGTAGCGCTGGCCGTCGGCGCGCAGCCGCTGGGCGGCGGTGCTGTGGAGATCCGGATGCGGTGCGAGAGGAGACCCCATGCCCGCCAGCCTAGCCGCGCGGGCGCAGAAATGAGAACGAGTGAGAACGTTTCGGACGGGTGCGGAGGTGACCGTAGGCTCGGGCGGTGAGCGCCACCTCCGACCACCAGGATCGTCCGGCGGTGCCGACGCGTGCGGCAGGACCATCGATCGACCCCACCGTGCCCCCGGACATCGCCTCCACCGTTCGGTCGTTCCCTGGCGCACGGCGCCCCGATCGCAGCCGCTGGGTGTCGTCGGCCGGGCTCCGGATCGCCACCTACGAGTGGGGGGACGAGGACGGACGGGTCATCCTGATGGCCCACGGAGGCTTCGACTTCGCCGGGACGTTCGACGTGTTCGCGCCGATCCTCGCCGACGCCGGGTACCGCGTCGTGTCGTGGGACGCGCGGGGACACGGGAGCTCCGAGCACCCGGTGCTCTACAGCTGGGGCGGCGATCTCCGCGACGCCGCCGCGGTGCTCGACTCGCTCGGAACCGGACGGGTCATCATCCTCGGCCACTCCAAGGGCGGCGGCATCGTGCTCGACATGGCCCACGCCATCCCGCACCGCCTCTCGCACCTCGTGAACCTGGACGGCCTGCCCTCCAAGCGCAGCTGGCCCGACCTCGCCGACCACGAGCGCACCACGATGCTGCACGGCGAGCTCGAGGGCTGGCTCGATCGCCGACGCCGCACCGGCGTGAGCCGCAAGCCCGGGACCATCGAGGAGCTGGCGGCCCGCCGGGGCAAGACCAACCCCCGGTTGTCGGCCGAGTGGCTCGAGTACCTCGTGCCCATCGGCGCCTTCGAGTCCGACGACGGCTGGCGATGGCGGATCGACCCGAGCCTCCAGCCCGGCGGGTTCGGACCGTGGCGCCCGGAGTGGTCGATGCAGCGGCTCCCCGGCATCGGGGTCCCCGTGCTCGGCGTCCTCGGCCTCGAGATCGAGATGATGGGCTGGGGCACCACCCCCGACGACGTCTACCCCAACCTGCCGCCGGGTGCCGAGTTCCATCCGCTCGCCGGGGTCGGTCACTTCGTCCACATCGAACAGCCCCGCCTGATCGCCGACATCGTGCTCGACTTCCTCGATCGCCGCGACGGCCGCCCCGCCGGAGGTGACCGATGAGCACGCCTCGTGATCCCACCAAGGTGATCGGGCTCGTGCACGGGAAGGCGACGCTGGCCCTGCACCTGCTGCGCGAGGGGTGGGGTCGTCCGCTGCTCATCCTCCACGGGCTCGGCGAACGCTCGCCCGAGACGGTGCCCGAGCACCTGTCGTCGTGGACCGGGCCGGTGTACGCGCTCGACTTCCTGGGCCACGGCGCGTCGAGCGTTCCGCTCAGCGGCGGGTACACGGCCGAGGTCCTCATGGGCGACGTCGATGCGGCCATCGCTCATCTCGGCCCGGTCACCGTCCACGGCCGAGGGCTGGGTGCCTACATCGCGCTCCTGATCGCCGGCGCCCGTCCCGACGATGTGCGCGGCGCCATCCTCGCGGACGGGCCCGGACTCGTCGGCGGTGGCATCCGGCCGGGTTCACCCCACGTCGGTCAGCTCGAGCAACCGACCGACGTCACGCCCGATCCGTTCGCGCTCGCCGAGCTCTCGCGGGATGTCCGTCCGCCCGACTACGCCTCCGAGTTCGTGCGCCAGGCCATGCAGTGGTGCCCGCTCGACCACCCGATCGCGGTGTGCACCGTGGTGCGACCCGAGTGGCTCCACGCCGTCGTGGCCGAGCCGGGCGTCCTCGAGTTGGCCGTGGCCGACGCGTTGGCGCTCTACGACCCCGCCTGAGGGGGCGGTCGCCGACGGGTCAGGCCCGCAACCCGTCGATCATCGTGTCGATGGCTGCGGCGATGAGTGCCTCACGGCCGGCATCGTCGATCCCGAAGCCCATGGCGAGGACCTCGGCGCAGCCGTGGGAGACGGTCCACATGGTGAGTCCGGCGAGGTCGGGATCCATCCGTCGGAGGGTCCCGGCGTCCATCGCCTCGCTGAGCGCACGCAACGGCACGTTGAACGCCAGGGTGGCCATCGGCAGCTCCTGGCCGGTGGGCGTCCCGAACGTGAGGTCCGGCGGGAACAGGAACATGGTCTTGAAGAGCTCGGGGTTGGTCGACGCGAAGTCGATGTAGGCGCGACTGAACTGTCGGATCCGGGCGATGGGGTCGGTGTCGTCGATCGACTCGAAGGCGCCCACCAACATGGCCAGCGCCGACGCGGCGACGCTGCGCAACAGGTCGCGCTTGTCGTCCACGTGGGCGTACAGCGCCGGAGCCGTGACCCCGAGCGCGGCGCCGACGCGGCGGAGGGAGACGGCCTCGAGCCCCTCGGACTCGATGAGGGTGCGGGTGGTCTCGACGATCGCCTCGCGCGTCAGCGTCTCTCGTGCACCCGTGGAGATCATGGGTCGAGTGTCGCGCGGACCACTTGCCCATCTCGACCCCTCCTCCTAGATTAACGCTGTTAACCAACGGCGGTGCACACAGCCCAGGGGGACCCGAGATGCCGATTCCACGTTCCATCCTCGACCGGAGCGGCGTGCCGGATCTCGATCTGCGTCTCGCCGGCGGGGCGTGGCCCGAGGATCTGTCGGGCGAGATCATGATCAGCACATCGGATCTGGCCACCGCACCACGGCATGCGTTCTTCGGCGACGGCGTGATGGCCCGCCTTTCGTTGCGGCCGGGCACCCAGGGTGCAGCGCCGAGCACGTGGGCGTGGCGGGCATCGGTGATCGACAGTCCGGCCCGGCGCCTGCGCCAGAAGCGCCCCGACGTGTTCGCCAGCTCCGCGCTCGGCACGACCTCGCCCTACGGCTGGTCGAACGCGGCCAACACCTCGCCCCTGCCCTGGGGCGACCGCCTCTTCGCCACCTGGGACGCGGGCCGCCCGGTCGAGGTCGACCCGGTCACCCTCGGGTTCGTGGCCGACGTCGGCCACATCGACGACTGGGGCTCGTCGATGGAGGCGCCGCTGTTCCCGCTGGTCCCGAGCTCGGCGCATCCCGTGATCGATCCCGACCGGGACTGCCTCTGGACGGTGGCGCTCAACCCCATGATGCAGACGGTGGATCTCGTCCGCTACTCGGGCGACGGCAGCCACGTGGATCGTTGGCCGGTGGCCGACGCACCCGTGCCGCAGTCGATGCACACCATCACCCAGACCCGTGACTGGCTGATCCTGGCCGACTGCGCCTACCGGGTCGATCCCAACGAGATCTTCGATCTGGGCGAGCGAACGGTCACCACGTTCACGGACGAGCCGATCTACCTGATCCGCAAGGACGAGGTCGAGGCGACCGTGTCCGGTCAGCCGGTCGGGGCCCGGTCGTTCCGCATCGGGCCCGAGGTGATGCACTACTACGCCAAGTACGACGACACCGACGGCATCGAGGTGATCTTCGAGCACACCCACAACTCGGAGCTGGCCGTCCACGTCCGCGCGGATGACGTCGACGCGTTCGGCGACCCGGTCGATCCCGCGCTCGCCGGCATGTACAACCACCCGATGCACCCGGCCGAGGTCACCGTCTTGCAGTTCGACCCGGAGACCGGCGAGGTGCGCGAGCGCGCCCGCATGTGGGAGCCCGAGCGGTTCTACGCAGTGCAGCTCTCGGCCATGGACTGGAGCACCGAGGGCATGAGCGATCCGTCGGTGCACCACCTCATGTTCACCGGGTTCCGGCCCGACGCGATCGTCGGTCGGGCGGTCGACCTGTACCGCGACCGCCTCCGCCCGTTCCCCGACGCCGAGGTGCCGTCGGTGCTGGCCACGTTGGATCGCGAGTCGCTCGAGCCGTTGGCCGAGCACGTCTACTCGGTCGATGACTACGCCACCTCGCCGACCTTCGTGCCGCGCGACGCCGGATCCTCGGCCGCAACCGAACGCGGCGCGAGCCGCTACGCCGGCAGCGACCCGGGCGGTCACGACGGCTACCTGGTCGTACCCGTCCTCAACGACGACGGCTTCCGGGTGGAGGTCTTCGACGCCGCCGACGTCGGTACCGGACCGATCGCCACCCTCGCGTCACCGAACCGCGAGACGGTTCCCTTCCTGCTCCACTCGGCCTGGATGCCGCGAGCCGTACCCACCGACCCGCGCATCGACCGGCTCCGGTTCGCCGACGAGCTCCACCCCGATCGTCTCTCGCAGCTCCCCGCCGATCTGGCCGACACCGCTCGCGAGGTGGCCGACGAGCTCGGTTGACCGCCCGGCCCGTCGGGCCGAAAGCAGGAGGACGTTCACCAGGACGGGTTGCGAGCGAGGAGCTCGCCGGTGTCGTGGCCGCTCGCCGGACGCGCCATGAGGTAACCCTGGGCCATGTCGCAGCGGAGGTTGCGCAGCTCCTCGAGCTGGCGCGAGGTCTCGACCCCCTCGGCGACCGCCGAGAGCCCGAGGGTGTGGGCGAGCGTCACGATGGCGGTGACGATCGCCGAGTCGCTCGGGTCGCGTCCCAGGCCGTCCACGAAGGAGCGATCGACCTTCAAGACGTCCACCGGGAAGCGGCGCAGGTAGCTGAGCGACGAGTAGCCGGTCCCGAAGTCGTCGACCGCCAGCTTGACCCCGAGCCGCCGGAGCTGATCGAGCGTGTCCTCGCTCATCTCGACGTCGTCCATGAGGACGCTCTCGGTGATCTCCAGCTGCACCTGGGACGGGTTGATGTGGGTGTCGCGGATGATCGCCCGGACATCGGTGACGAGCGAGGGGTGGCCCAGCTGACGGCCCGAGAGGTTGACGCTCAGGACCAGCGGGTCGAGCGACGGGTTCGCCGCCTGCCAGCGCATGACCTGGCGGCACGCCTGGTCGAGCACCCATGCGCCCATGGGGACGATGAGCCCGGTCTCCTCGGCGACGTGGATGAAGTCGCCGGGCAGCAGGAGCCCGCGGTCGGGGTGCTCCCAGCGGATCAGCGCCTCGACGCCCTCGATGGCGCCGGTGCGCAACGAGACGATCGGTTGGTAGAACACCCGGAGCTCGCGCCGCTCCTGGGCGCGTCGCAGGGCGTTCTCGACGTCGAGCCGGTCGACGGCGCTGGCGCGCATGGCGTTGTCGAACACCTCCCACCGCGCCCGGCCTCGTTCCTTGGCGCGGTACATGGCGGCGTCGGCGTCGCGGATCAACGTGCCCGGCTCCGCGTTCACGTCGTCGGGGAAGGCGACACCGATGCTCACGCCGACGAACACCTCGGACTCGTCGACCTCGAAGGGACCGCTGATGATGCTGTTCACCCGTTCGGCCACGGCGACGGCGTCGGCGCGGGTCTCGAGGTCCTCGCAGAGCACCACGAACTCGTCGCCCCCGAAGCGGGCGATCGTGTCGCCCGGGCGGACGACCGTGCGCAGGCGGTCGGCGATGGCGACGAGCAGCTGGTCGCCGACCCCGTGGCCGAGGCTGTCGTTGACCACCTTGAAGTGATCGAGGTCGAGGAACAGGACGGCCACGCGCTTGGCGTGGCGACGCGCTCGGTCGAGTGCCTGCTCGAGGCGGTCGAGCAGCAGGACCCGGTTGGGGAGACCGGTGAGGGGATCGTGCGTCGCCTGGTGGGCGAGCTGGGACTCGAACTCCTTGCGCTCGCTGATGTCGTGCAGCACGCCCGAGAAGAACTCGAAGTCGCCGTCGTCGTCGGTGTGGACGGAGAGCTGGGCGAGGACGGGCACCTGCTCGCCCGACGCCGCGATGACGGTCAGCTCGCCGTGCCACATGCCGTCGCGCTCCATGATGGGGAGGATGTCGGCGCCGATCCGCTGCGCGACCTCCGGCGTGAACGCGTCGAGGAGGCTCTCGCCCTCGAGGCTGCCGTGCTTCGGATAGCCGAGGAACGCCCGAGCCGCCGCGTTGTAGTAAAGGAGCCGACCGTCGCGGGCGGCGATGCCGACGAGGTCGTGCGTGGCGTCGAAGATGTCGGTGAGGCGCTGCGTGTCGCGCTGGGCCTCCATGCGCTCGGTGATGTCGGAGAGGGCCCCGACGAGCCCGACGACCGAGTCGTCCTCGTCGGTCATGGGGTGCGTGCGGACGGCCACCCACCGCACGTCACCCTCGGATCGGACGATGCGGAACTCGACGGCGTCCGGGGTCTCCCGCGCCGGGGTGTCGACGTCATCGGGCCGATCGAGGCCGATCCGGTCGCGGTCGTCGGGATGCACGAGTCGTCGGGCGGGGTGGCCGAGCGCGTCGACGGCATCGAGGCCCGTGATCTCGAGGAAGCGCTCGTTGACGTAGATCACCTCACCGGCGGCGTTCTCCTGGAAGATGCCGATCGGTGACGACTGGGCGAGGGATCGGAAGAGCTGCTCGCTCTCGCGCAGCGCCTCCTCGGTCTGGCGCTGCTCGGTGACGTCGCGGATGTGCACGACGATGCCGTTGATGGCGTCGTTGGCCGAGAGGTCGACGAACGACGCCTCGACGTGGTGCCACGAGCCGTCGCCGTGGCGCACCCGGAGCGTGAGCTGGTACCGACCCGGTTGGGCGAGGTCCTCGGCGCGGTGGCGTTCGACGATCTCGATGTCGTCGCCGTGCACGAACCTGCGACCGAGCTGACCGAGGACCGTCTCGGCGGGACGACCGAACAGCTTCTCGACGGCCGGGCTCGCGTAGGTGAGCACGCCGTCGGTGGACACGACGACCACCGCGTCCATGCCGTCCTGGACGAGCGCCCGGAAGCGCTCCTCGCTGCGACGGAGGGCCTCCTCGGCGTCGTGGCGCTCGGTGACGTCGCGCAGGTTGCACACGATGCCCTCGACGTGCTCGTTGTCGAGCAGGTTCACGCACGCCGCCTCGACCCACCGCCACGCCCCGTCGGCGCGCTGGGTCCGGAACCGGGCCGAGGCCGAGGCACCGGGGGCTTCGAACAACCGCACGAGCGCACCGGCCGTGTCGGTCTGGTCTTCGGGGTGGATGAACTCGACGGCGTTGCGCCCGAT
The DNA here is from genome assembly GCA_038235385.1 of Acidimicrobiales bacterium. Lineage (GTDB taxonomy): Bacteria > Actinomycetota > Acidimicrobiia > Acidimicrobiales > Acidimicrobilacustridaceae > JBBSTY01. The sequence goes on from JBBSTY010000029.1 coordinate 19,708, forward strand.
GATGGCGTTCTCGTCGAGCCCCGTCAGCAACACGAACGAAGGGCTGACGTAGGTCAGGGTGAGGTCGCGGTCGAGGATGAGGACGACGTCGAAGCTGTTCTGGACGAGCGCCCGGTAGCGGTCCTCGCTCGACTGGAGGGCCTGCTCGGCGAGCTTGCGCTCGTGGATGTCGCGGTAGTTCGAGATCAGCGCCCGGGTGTCGGGGTCGTCGAGGACGTTGCGGGTGACGACCTCGGCCCAGCGGTACGACCCGTCCTGGTGGAGGAGGCGCACCTCGCACCGACCGTCGAGCATCGGGTCGTCCATGATCGTCTGCCACGCCTCGGTCGCGACGGGGACGTCGTCGGGGTGGACGTAGGTGACCGCCTCGGTGCCGACGTAGGTGTCGACCGCGTAGCCCAAGGTTCGCTGGACCGAACCGGTGGCGGCCATGATCACGCCGGCGCCGTCGATCAGGCTCACGACATCGCCCGGGAGCTGCGAGAGGTCATCGAGCCGTTCGGCCGCGGCCTCGACGGCGTCTCCGGCTTCGCTGGTCCGCCTGCTGCCGTTCATCGCCGCCAATCGTAGGGCTCCGGGCCGGGACGCGGGCCATGGGTGGGCCGGCGGTGCCGAACCCGCCCGCTGCGGCTCAGCTGCCGCCGTCGGATACGAGGTCGTCGGAGTCGTCGAGGTCGTCGAGGTCGTCGGAGTCGTCGGTGTCGTCGGAGTCATCGAGGTCGTCGGTGGCGTCGGCCGCGCCTCCGGCGTCGCCCCCACCGTGGTCGGACGCGGGCCGGGCGGCATCGATGGTCGCCCCGGCGAGCACGGACAGGTCGGCGACGACGTGCTCGACCTCGAGTCGCGCGCCGGCGATGCGGTCCTGGCAGAGGCGGATGAGCGCGGCAGCCCGCCGGACCCGCCGGGAGAGCTGGTCGATGTCGATGGCGTCGTCCTCGAGCTCGACGAGGATCGCCTCGAGCTCGGCGGTGGCGTCGCGGTAGCTCAGCGACTCGATCGCCTCCGGACGCTCGTCGTCACCGCCGGGTTCGGTGCTCATCAGGTCCCATCCTCGTCGTGGTCGTGGTCGTGGTCGTGGTCGTGGTCGTGGTCGTGGTCGTGGTCGTGGTCGTGGTCGTGGTTGCGGTCTGGCTCGTCGTCGTCGTCGACGATGACCGAGTGCACCGTGCTGCGCACGGTTCCGTCGGCGAAGGTGGTGACGAGGGTCATCTCGTCGTGCACCTGTCGGGAACTGGTGAGGGCCTGGCCGTCGACGGACCGGGTGATCGACCACCCCCGGGCCAGCAGACGGGCCGGGTCGGCGGCGGCGACGCGGTGTGCCTTTCCGGCGAGGTCGGACTCGCTGCGTCGCAGAGCGCGGGGCACGTCGATCGTGAGGCGGCGACGCCGATCGTGGAGGTCGGTGCGGCCGCGCTCGATCCGTTGCGTTGCGCCGGTGGTGAGGGTTCGGCCCCGCCGCTCGAGCTCGTCGGCCGCCGCGGCCGGTACCTGCTCGATCGCCGAGGAGGTGCGCTCGGCCGCTCGGATGGTCCTCGCCGACGCCCGGTCGAGGTGACGGGCCCCGGCGAAGCCGACGCGATCGGCCACCCGGACCAGTCGGTTGGCGCCGACGTCGAGGTCGGCGGTGGCACGCGCCGCGATCGCGTCCCACGCCCGGCGGGTTCGATCGCGGGCCGCGAAGGCGTCGCGCACGAGGTCCGCGGCGCAGGCGGTGGGCGTCTTGGCCCGACGGGCGGCGACGAGGTCGGCTACCGAGTCGTCGGTCTCGTGGCCGATGCCCGTCAGCACCGGGACGGTCAGACCGGCGATCGCCCGAGCGACCTGCTCGCTGTCGAACGTGGCGAGATCGGTGCGAGCGCCGCCTCCTCGGACGAGCGCCACGACGTCGACCCCGAGCACCTCGCAGGTGCGGATCGCGGCCACCACCTCGCGCTCGGCGCCCGGGCCCTGCACCGCCGCGGACACGACGGTGACCCGCCATGCGAGCCCGGATGCCTCGAGCTCGTGCAGGAAGTCCGCCTGGGCCGCGCTGCCGCGGCTGGTCACCAACCCGACGTGCTGGGGGAGCAGCGGGTACGCCACCCCGCGGTTCGCCGTGAGCAGGCCCTCGTCGGTCAGCGCGGCGACGAGCCGTCGACGCTCCGCCTCGAGCCGACCCAGGGTGTGTTCGGGGTCGATCCAGCGCATCTGCAGCTGCAACCGGCCCTGGGGCGGGTAGTAGTCGACGGAGCCCCGGATCCGGATGTGGACGCCATCGGCCATCCGCACCGCTCCGGACCGTCGCAGGAGCCGGTTCACCGCCTCCTTGTCCGTCCGGTAGAGGGCGACCGGGATCACGGCCTCGGCCTGGCGCCCGTCGGGGCTCGGGTCGGCCAGTTCGAAGTAGACGTGGCCCGAGCGGTGTCGGTTGAGGCCCCGGATCTCCCCCTCGACCCAGACGTCGTCCGGGAACCGCCGGGTGATGGCCTGGCGGATGCGTTGGTTGAGCTCGCCGACCGAATAGGTCTCCTCCTCGGGTCCGCGCACGGCCGGAGGTTACCGGCCGGGCCCGACGTGGGCCGTTTGCCCTATACCGGGACGTCGGCGGAGCCGCGATCATGGTGAGCGCCGCTCAGATTCCCCCCCTCGCGTCCCCGATCGAGGCGGTGCCCGCCCGTCGGGCTCGAACCACCGCCGTCATCCGCCTCGATCAGGAGCCCGCCATCCTCGACCGTCACCTCGATCGTGCCGCCGGGGACCCTGACGGTCTCGACCAGGTGCACCTGGTCTCGGGCGAGCCGCTGCTGTGGTCTGCCGCGTTCCGGGCCGCGGCGGAGCGATCGCGCGACGGCGTGGTGATCAGCGTCGCCACGCCTCTCGACGAGACCGTTCGCATCCACTTCGTGAACGATGCCTTCCTCGCCCTCAGCGGGTTCGATCGCGCCGAGCTGATGGGGCACACGACCGGGCTGCTCGTCGGCCCCGACACCGACCTCGAGGCCCTCCGCCGGATCGAGACCGCTCTCCGGACCGGCCAGGCCATCACGATCGACCTCGACATCGCCCGGCACGACGGCGCCAGCCAACCGGTCGAGGTCACCTACGAGCGGATCGAGTCGGTCGACGGCTGCTCCTGGTACGTCTCGGTCTTCCGGGACCGACTCGCCTCGGTCGAGGCGGAGGCGGAGGCGTGGCGCACCGGGGAGTGGACCCGCGAGGTCATGGGGGCGGTCACCGACCTGATCTGGGTGGTCTCGGCCGACTCCCGCATCCGGTGGATGTCGCCGTCGGTCTCGATCCAGCTGGGGTACTCGCTCGAGGAGCTGATGGGCAGCTCGGCCGAGGCGCTGATCCATCCCGAAGATCTTCCGATGGCCATGGCGCACCTCCGCCTGGTCCTCGCCGGATCGGCGGCCTCGTTCGGCGAGACCATCCGGCTCGCCCATCGGGACGGTTCGTTCCGCCGGGTGAGCGTCCATGCGGTGAACCACATCGACCATCCCGCCATCCGGGGCGTCCTCCTCACGAGCGTGGACCTCACCGAGCGTTCGGCGGCCGAGGAGCGGTTCCGTCAGCGCGAGGTCTGGGCCCAGGCGCTGATGAAGGGTGGATCCGACCTGGTGGTCGTGGTCGATGCCAGCGGGCTGGTCAGCTACGTCAGCCCCGCCATCGAGCGGATGCTCGATCTCTCCCCCGACGAGGTGGTCGGGACCGATGCGAGCAACTTCCTCCACCCCGACGACGTGGTCGAGATCGCTCCGGCGCTCCAGGCCGCGCTCGGGGGCGGGGCCGAACGCACCCAGCTCGCGTCGGGCGCGGCGAACTACGAGATCCGGGTCCGCCACCGTGACGGGTCGTGGCGCATGGTGGATGCAGCGGTCACCGACCTCACCGACAACCCCGCGGTCAACGGGCTGGTGATCAACCTGCGCGACGTCACCCGTCGGCGCATGGTCGAGGACCTCCTGGCCGAGCAGACCGGGCTGCTCGAGGCGATCGCCCGCGGCGAACCGTTCGAGATCACCCTGCAGAAGATCACCCAGATGATCGAGCGGGTGATCGACGGCTCCAACTGCTCGATCGGGATCCTCGATCCCGATGGCGTGATCCGGGTGCGAGCGGCGCCGGGGCTCCCGCGCGAGATCGTCACCACCCTCGACGACATGGACCCCGAGTCGCCGATCGGATCTCGGGTGCGCAGCTCGGACGGCGAGGCATCGCTGCACGACCTGACCGACGACGCGGTGGGCGGCCACCCGAACCCGTTCGCCGCGCACGGGTTCGTGCGGTGTCGCGTGGCGCCGATCCTCGCGCCCGGGACCGGCGATCTCCTCGGTTCGCTCTCGGTCTTCCACGCCGGTACCGAACGCCTGTCCAACCTCGAGACCGACCTCCTCGACCGGGCGCTGAACCTGGCGGCGATCGCCATCGAGCGTCGCCGGTTCGAGTCGGCGCTGGAGCACCAGGCGCTCTACGACAGCCTCACCGAGCTGCCCAACCGCGCCCTGCTGAAGAACCGCATCGACGATGCGCTGGTGCGCGCCGACCGTCTCGGCACGGGCGTCGCGGTGCTCTTCATCGATCTCGACCGCTTCAAGGTGATCAACGACTCGATGGGACACGCGCTCGGAGACGAGCTGCTGCGCCAGGTCGCGTCCCGGTTCCAGGGTCCGCTCCGACCGGGCGACACCATCGGGAGGTTCGGCGGCGACGAGTTCATGGTGGTGTGCAGCCGGGTGCCCGACGAAGCGGCCGCAGCGAACCTGGCCGAGCGGTTCCTGGACCAGCTGCGTGAGCCGTTCACCCTCGACGGAGGTCAGATCTTCGTCTCGGCCTCGTGCGGCATCGCCTTCGCCGACGGGTCGGCATCGTCGCCCGAGTCGCTCATCCGCCATGCCGACGTGGCCATGTACCGGGCCAAGGACCAGGGCCGCAACCAGTACGTCGTCTTCCAGGAGAACCTCGATCTCCAGGCGGTCGAGCAGCTGGCGCTCGAACAGGCGCTCCGTCAGGCCATCGACCGCCACGAGCTGGAGATGTACTTCCAGCCGGTCGTGCGCCTCGCCACCGGGACGATGAGCCACGTCGAGTCGCTCGTCCGGTGGAACCGTCCCGGCCACGGTGTCGTCGCCCCCGGCGAGTTCATCCCCTTGGCCGAGGAGTCGGGCCTCATCGTGCCGATGGGGTGGTGGATCCTCGAGGAGGCGGCCCGGCGGGCGGCGGCGTGGCCCCGGTTGCCCGGGGGGGCCGAGGTCGAGGTGGCGGTGAACATCTCGGCCCGGCAGCTCGCCTCGACGCTCTTGGTGCCGAAGGTCCGAGAGGTGCTCGAACGCACCGGGCTCGAGCCGGGTCGGCTCTGCCTCGAGGTCACCGAGAGCGCGCTCGTGCACGACGTGGCGCAGGCCAAGGAGGCGTTGCTGCAGGTCAAGGCGTTGGGCGTGCGCATCGCCATCGACGACTTCGGCACGGGCTACGCGTCCCTCGACTACGTGCGGCACTTCTCCATGGCGGACTACCTCAAGATCGACCGGTCGTTCATCGAAGGTGTCGAGAAGGTGGGTTCGCAGGAGTCGGCGATCGTCACCGCGGCGGTGGCGCTGGCGCGGTCGCTCGGCCTGACGGTCATCGCCGAAGGTGTCGAGACGCTCTTCCAGATGGAGGCGCTGCGCGACCTCGACTGCGAGTTCGCCCAGGGCTACCTGTTCAGCCGTCCCGTTCCCATCGGCCCGGCGATGGATCTCCTGGCATCGCAACCGGCGTGAGACCATCGCGGATCGACGCGCTCGATGGCGCGTCCGCACCGACGGTGGGGGAGACGCCATGAGGCCGGAGCCGGGTTGGATCGAGGCGGTGAGCGACGCCGGTTCGGGTCGCGTGCGGTTCACCGGAGCACCGACGACCGCGACCATCGGTCCGCTCGAGATCACCATCGAGAGCGGGTCGTTCCCCACGTTCTCGTGGGCGGTGGCCAACCGCGGCGACCGCTCGGTTCGGGTGCGGTCGATCTCCATCGTGTTCGTCCTGGCCGACCTGGTGGAGCCGCTTCGCCTCTTCCGCCACGGCTACCAGTCCTGGAGCCCGTCATCGGTGGTGACCTTCGGGGTGGACGTCGACCCATCGACGCTCGCAGGGTCGGAGTTCATGCAGGCGGCGTACCACGCGGATCAGCGTCAGGTCGCGGGCGACGAGCTGCGTTCGGAGCTCGTGGTGCTGCTGCGCGACGCCGGTGTCCGATCCGATGGGCAGCCGGTGCTGTTGGGCTTCGACGGCGGCCACGACCACGACGGCACCTTCCGGATCCGGCGGGACGCATCGGGCGAGGTGGTCGTGGCCGCCGAGGCGTTCCTGGGAGATGCCGAGCTCGTCGGCGGCGAACGACGGTCGCTGCACGGCGTCGTGGTCGACGAGCGGCCCGAGGTGGACGGTGCCGCCAAGCTCGACGCGTGGGCCACCGACGTCGGGCGACGACACGGCGGTCGGGTGTCGGCCCCCTACCAGGTGGGGTGGTGCAGCTGGTACCACTACTTCGCCGATGTCACCGAACGGGACCTCCGCGCCAACCTGGCGCAAGCGGGCGATTGGCCCTTCGACGTGTTCCAGCTCGACGACGGCTACCAGGCGGCCATCGGCGACTGGCTCGCGACGAACGACTCGTTCCCGTCGTCGATCGACACGATCGCGTCCACCATCGCCGCCGAGGGACGAACGCCGGGTCTGTGGCTCGCCCCGTTCCTGGCTGCTCCGGATTCCCGGCTCGTGGCCGAGCATCCCGATTGGGTCGCTCGCTTCCGCGTCGACGGCCGGGCCGATCGACCCCTGCGCGGGTGGTGGAACCCGATCTGGGCGGGCGGTGAGGACGGCTTCATGTACGCCCTCGACACCACGAACCCTGCGGTGCTCGCCCACCTCGAGCAGCTCGGCCGGACCCTCGTCGACGCCGGCTTCGGGTACCTCAAGCTCGACTTCACGTTCGCCCCCAGCTTCGACGGCGTGTGGTCCGACCCGGGGGCCACACCGGCGCAGCGGGTGCGGGCCGGGTACGACGCCATCCGTCGCGGGGCGGGCGAGGACACCTTCATCCTGGGGTGCGGGGCTCCCATGGGACATGTGCTCGGTGCGGTGGACGGCAACCGCATCGGTCAGGACGTGGCCCCGCTGTGGACCCTCGATCGATCCGCCGAGGTGGTGCCCGGGTACCTCGACGTCCAGCCGGCGACCCGCTTCGCCTTCACCAACACCGTCACCCGCTCGTTCCTCCACCGGCGGTTCTGGTTGAACGATCCCGACTGCCTCATGTTGCGATCGTCCGAGACCGACCTGACCCCGCAGGCCGCCAGGACCTGGGCGCACACCGTCGCCGTGTCCGGCGGCATGGTGCTGGTGTCCGACGACCTCGCGCTCCTGGACGACGGCGACCGATCGCTGCTCGACGACGTGATCACCATCGGCCGAGCGGCCGACGACGCGGCGCGGTCGGGCCCGGCGCCGCGCTGCGGCGACCTCCTCGATCATCGCGAGCCCGAGCGGTTCGAGGCGGCCGGCTACGCCCTGGTCGTCGATCCCGAGACCGCGTCCTCGACGCTCACCCGACCCTGATCACCGAGGTCCGCGAGCCTGATCCCGGTCGGGTCGGTCCGTCGGGCGCCCACCCCGGGCGGGCACCCGATCAGGGGGCGTAGCCCATGCCGTAGCGAGCCCAGGCGAGGTCGGGGATGCGGAGGAACACGCCGTACACCTGTTGGAGCAGAACCGGGATCAGATCCGGATCCGCGTAGGGCACGTGGCCGAGCACACCCCCGCCGGTCCACTCGATGCGCAGGCTGGTGTCGGTGGTCATCAGCCACCGCTGCATGGTGTCGTCGACGATCAGCTCGATGGCGTCGGGATCCCGGCTGGCGATCCGGTACCGCTGGTTGAACGGGTTGCGGGTGCGCTCGTTGATCCGGCTGAGACGGGTGTGGGGACCGACCGTCAGCATGGGGAAGTCCGCGGGAAAGGTGAACAGCACGCAGAGACGGTGCTCGTTGCCGGGATCATCGGCGTACGTGTAGGTCTTGTAGTCGAAGACCTGCACCTCGATCCCGCCGAAGTGGCCGTAGCAGAGCTCGGCGATCGGCGATGAGGTGCCGTTGCGGAACAGCGGCATCGACGGCATGCCCTGGGGGTTGTCGTGCTTGTACTGGCGGTCGAGCTCTTCGGTGAAGCGGAACCCGAAGTCCCGGGCCAGGCCCCGCATGCCGCCGGCCTGGTCGCCGAAGCCCTGGAAGAAGTCGCTCATGTCGTTCCCTGGTCGTCGATTGCCCGAGAGCGTAGACGGCGGGAGCCGCAGGCCGGAAGGAGCCCAAGAACAGGATCGAGCCGTGCCCCTGTCTGCGGGGCGGGTCCGCCGACAGGGGCACGAATCGAAACGAACCGGCCCGACGGAGGGGTCGGACCGGTTCTCTGATGGAGGTCGAACCGGAACGGGTGGGCTGTTCACGATCCGACGCTTCCCTCAGCGCGAGGGACACGATACCGGATCGGGTGGCCCGAGGCCATGGGCCCAGGGTCAAGATCTCGTCAAGAAAACCACCCGAACGATCCGGCGTCAGGTGCGCCGGCGACGGTCGGTCACGCCGGCTGAGGTTCGGCGCGGACCAGCGTGCGGTACAGGTCGGCGTACAGACCACCTGTTCGCAGCAGGTCGCCGTGGCGGCCGGACTGGACCACGCGACCCCGGTCGAGCACCACGATCTGGTCGGCGTTGACGATGGTGGACAGGCGGTGGGCGATCACGATCGACGTGCGTCCGGCGAGCGCGCCGGCGAGCGCCTCCTGCACCAGGGCTTCGTTCTCGGCGTCCAGGTGGCTGGTGGCCTCGTCGAGGATCACGACGGCAGGGTCCTTCAGCAGCATCCGCGCGATCGCCAACCGCTGCTTCTCGCCGCCCGAGAGCCGGTAGCCGCGGTCGCCGACGATGGTGCGGTAGCCGTCGGGGAGGGCCTCGAGGACGTCGTGGATCTGCGCGGCCCGACACGCCGAGACGATCTGCTCGTCGGTGGCGTCGGGCGCCGCGTAACGCAGGTTGTCGATGACCCGCTCGTGGAACAGGTGCGGGTCCTGGCTCACCACGCCGATCGCCGACCGCAGGCTGGTGAGCGAGAGGTCCCGCACGTCGTGCCCGTCGACCAGGACCGCGCCCGACGTGACGTCCCAGAGCCGCGGGAGGAGCGAGGTGAGCGTGGTCTTGCCTGCGCCGGACGGACCGACGATCGCCACCAGTTGGCCGGGTCGCACCTCGAGCGACACGCCCTCGAGGACGTAGCCCTCCGCGGGTCGGGTCGGGCCGTCGCTCCCGTCGACCCCGTCGACCCCGTCGACCGCCGGTGTCGTCGGTTCGACCGCGGCGGCCGCCGCCGAGGATCGTTCGCGACGGGTCGGGGGAGCGAGGGGCGGGGCGGCACCCGGGTTCTCGAGCGTGGCCATGAAGCGGTCGGTGGAGGTGGTGTAGCGGAACCACACGTCGTCGAAGCGGATGTGGCCCTGCGGGGTCTCGAGCTCGACGGGGTCGGCGGGGTCGGTGATCGGGTTGGGCTCGTCGAGCACCTCGAACACCCGGTCGAAGGAGATGAACGCCGTCATGATGTCGACGCGAGCGTTGGTGAGCGCCGTGAGCGGTTGGTAGATGCGGGTGACGAACGCGGCCATCGCCACCAACGTGCCCACGGTGATCGTCCCGTTGATCACCGACAGCCCGCCCAGCCAGTAGACCGCGGCGGTTCCGAGGGCGCCGACGAGGCCGAGCGCGATGAAGAACGTCCGCCCGTAGAGCGCCGTTCGCACGCCGAGGTCGCGGACCCGGCCGGCGCGCACCGAGAACTCGTCGTTCTCGCGCCCGCGATCGCCGAACAGCTTGACGAGCATGGCGCCGCTCACGTTGAAGCGCTCCGTCATGCGCGAGCTCATCTCCGCGTCGTAGTTCATGCCGTCGCGCGTCAGCGCCTGCATGCGCCGGCCGACGCGCTTGGCCGGAACGATGAACACCGGGAGGAGCACCAGGGCGACGAGCGTGAGCCGCCAGTCGAGCAGGAACATGGCGATCAGCGTCGTGCCCAGCACGATGATGTTCGAGATCACCGAGCCGAGGGTGCTGGTGAGCGCGCGCTGGGCGCCGATGACGTCGTTGTTGAGCCGGCTGATCAGCGCACCGGTCTGGGTGCGGGTGAAGAACGCGATCGGCATCTGGGACACGTGGTCGAAGAGGCGCACCCGGAGGTCGAAGATGAGACCCTCGCCGATCTCGGACGAGAAGAACCGCTCGCCGAACGAGAGGGCCGCGCTCACGACGGCCAGCGCCACCACGACCAGCGAGAGGGTGGTGAGGAGCGCGGCATCGCCGCCGGGGATGGCGTCGTCGATGATGGCGCGGATGAGCAACGGCGGTCCGAGATCTGCGACGGCCCCCCCGATGATCACGGCGACGAACCCGATGAGCATCGACCGGTAGGGGCGAGCGAACTCGTGCAGCACCCGGCGGACCAGCGGTCGGCCGATGGTCACCCCCTTGATCGCCTCGGGGTCCGACCGCATCATCGAGTGCATCGTGGCCTCCCCATCTCGTCAATCTACGGGGCGACCGACGGGGTTCATCGGCCGGTCCGCGGCGGGGGGGGGCCGGGGGGGGGCCCCCCCCCCCGGGC
>JBBSTY010000030.1:0-29921 GCA_038235385.1 Acidimicrobiales bacterium
CCGGTCTGCGGCGGAGCTTCGGCGACTTCGAGGCGGTGGCAGGGATCGACCTCGCCGTGCCCCGAGGTGAGATCTACGGGTTCCTCGGACCGAACGGGGCCGGCAAGTCCACCGCCGTCAAGGTGCTGTGCACGCTGATCGCCCCGTCGGGCGGCAGCGCACGGGTAGCGGGCCACGACGTCGCCAGCGAACCGAACGCCGTGCGGTTGCGCATCGGCGCCGCCCTCCAGGACGCGGCGCTGGACCCGAAGCTCACCGGTCGGGAGATCCTCGTGCTCCAGGGTCGCTACTACGGCCTGCACCGGGACGAGATCGCCAAGAGGATGGACGACGTCCTCCAGTTGGTCGACATCGGTGATGCCATCGACCGGCGCACGGGCACCTACTCCGGCGGCATGCGCCGACGCCTGGATCTGGCCACCGCGCTCATCCACAACCCCGAGGTGCTGTTCCTCGACGAGCCGACCACCGGGCTCGATCCCGTGAGCCGGCTGCGGGTGTGGGAGGAGGTGCGTCACCTCAACGACGATCTGGGCGTCACCATCTTCCTCACCACGCAGTACCTCGAGGAGGCCGACGTGCTCGCCGGCCGGGTCGGCATCATCAACGAGGGCACGATCGTCGCCGAGGGCGCACCCGACGAGCTCAAGCGCCAGGTGGGATCGGACCTGGTGATCGCCCGCGTCCAGGGCGACCCCAACCTCGCCGTTGGGGCGATCGAGGCGGTGGACGGCGTGGAGAGCGTCAGCGTCCGCGGCGACGAGATCTCGGCGTCGGTCAGCGACGGTGCCGCGCTCATCAGCCCGGTGGCGATCGCGCTCAACGGCTGCGACGTCACCGTCATCGACCTCACCCTGCGCACCCCGACCCTCGACGACGTCTTCCTCCAACTCACCGGCGCGCACATCCAGTCCGACGGCACCGAGGAGGCGACATCATGAGCCGCGACACCGACACCGACACCGACACCGGGTCCGACCCGGGTGCTGGCGGGGAGCGGTCGACCACCGCCACCGCCATGCCGACACCGACTGCCCGGCCCTCGATCATCGGGGCGCGCCGGGCCGGCTTCGCCCACGACGTCGCCGCGGTCGCCACGCGCGCCCTCAAGCTGATCCCACGGGACCTCGAGGGCGTGATCCCCGCGCTCATCGTGCCGGTGTTCTTCTTCGTCGTGAACCTGGGCTCGTTGCAGCAGGTGTCGGGGATGGCGTTCCCGGGCCTCGACTACAAGGCCTTCCAGATCCCCGTGGCCATCATCTTCGCGGTCACCGGGGTGTCGCGCGCCTCGACGCTCGTCACCGACATCCAGGACGGCTACTTCGACCGCCTGCTGATGACGCCGCTCAACCGGGTGGCGCTGCTGCTCGGGCTGATGGTCGCCGACTTCGTGCTCGTCATCGCGCTGTCCGTTCCCGTGCTCATCCTCGGCTTCGCGTTGGGCGTCTCCTTCGCCAGCGGCCTCGCCGGGATCCCGGTGTTCCTGCTCGTCGCCGGCGCGTGGGGTCTCGTGTTCACCGGGTTCCCGTACGCCATCGCCCTGAAGACGGGGAGCCCGGCGGCGGTGAACGCCAGCTTCATCCTGTTCTTCCCGTTCGCCTTCCTCACCACGTCCTTCCTCCCCGAGGCGGCGCTGTCGGGGTGGCTCGCCACCATCGCCGCCTACAACCCCGTCACCTACGTGTTGGCGGCCCTGCGATCGCTGCTCATCGTGGGGTGGGACTCCACGGCGTTGCTCCAGGGCGTGGCCGCCATCGCCGCGGTGGGTGTGGTGAGCCAGGGCCTGGCCCTGCTCGCTCTCCGCGGCCGCACCACGCGCGGCTGATCCACCCGGCGAGCAACCGCCGATCTCGGTCACGGCGATGCGCTAGCAATGGCCCCATGAACCAGCCGGGGGAGCTCACGATCACCGACCTCGTCGTGCACGACGTCCGCTTCCCGACCTCGGAGCTGCTCGACGGGTCCGACGCCATGAACCCCGACCCCGACTACTCGGCGGCCTACGTCGAGGTGCGCACCGACGACCCGGACCTGTCCGGGTACGGCATGACCTTCACCATCGGGCGGGGCAACGACCTGTGCTGCGCGGCCATCGAGGCGTTCCGGCCCCACGTGGTGGGTCGACGGGTCGCCGACCTCGAGACCGACCTGGCGTCGATCGCCACCGCGCTCACCCACGACAGCCAGATGCGCTGGCTCGGGCCGGAGAAGGGCGTCGTGCACCTGGCCACGGCCGCGCTCGTCAACGCCCAGTGGGACCTGCTCGCCCGGCGGGCCGGGGTGCCGCTGTGGAAGTACCTGGCCGACCTCAGCCCCGAGCAGGTCGTCTCGGCGGTCGATTGGCGCCACCTCACCGATGCCCTGACCCCGGCCGCCGCCCTCGACCTCCTCCGCGCCCAGGAACCGGGCAAGGTGGAGCGGGAAGCGCACCTGCGAGCCGAGGGCTACCCCGCCTACATCACCTCGGCCGGCTGGCTGGGCTACGACGACGACAAGGTGCGGGCCCAGTGCCAGGCCGCCATCGCCGACGGTTGGACGGCGCTCAAGATGAAGGTGGGCCGCGACGTCGCCGACGACCTGCGCCGGGCCGAGCTCATCCGCAGCCAGATCGGTCCCGACCGGCTGTTGATGCTCGACGCCAACCAGGTGTGGGACGTGCAGCAGGCGATCGACGACACCAACGCCCTGGCCGGCGTCGACCCGTACTGGATCGAGGAGCCCACCAGCCCCCACGACGTGCTCGGCCACGCCCGCATCCGCGAGGCGGTGGCGCCCATCCGGGTGGCCACCGGCGAACATGCCCACAACCGGGTGATGTTCAAGCAGTTCCTCCAGGCGAGCGCGATCGACGTGGCCCAGATCGACGGCTGCCGCCTCGGCGGGGTGAACGAGGTGATCGCCGTGCTGCTGCTGGCCGCCCACTTCGGGGTGCCCGTGTGCCCGCACGCCGGCGGTGTGGGCCTGTGCGAGCACGTGCAGCACTTCTCGATGTTCGACTACGTGGCCGTGAGCGGGAGCCTCGACGGCCGCATGATCGAGTACGCCGACCACCTCCACGAGCACATGGTGCAGCGGCTCAGGGTGGATGGGGGGCGCTACCTCGCCCCCCTCGGTCCCGGTGTCGGCGTGCAGCTCCTCGACGAGTCGATCGCCACCTACCGCTACCCCGACGGCGAGCACTGGTCATGACCGTGCGCGTCGCACTCGTCGGCGGACCGATGGAGGACGGCCTCGACGCCGAGCTCGCCCGCGGTCGGCACGATCGGGTCGAACCATGACGGTGCGCGTCGCACTCGTCGGCGGACCGATGTACGACGGCCTCTACGCCGATCTCGCCGACGACGTCGAGGTGGTGGTGCACGCGGATCACCCGACGCTCAACCGCGAGGTCGCCGCCCGTCTCGCCGCGGGCGAGCGGCTCGACGTGATCTCGACCCACGGCAAGTACGCGCCGTCCCAGGCGGCGTGGCTCCACCCACTCGACGAGCTGATCGATCCGGCGGTGCTGGCGCAGCTGGCACCGAGAGCCATCGAGCTGTGCCGGTTCGACGGCGCGCTGCTGTGCGTCCCACGCAACATCGACGTGCGGGTGCTGTGGTGGCGCACCGACCTCGCCGACGCCCCACCGGTCTCCTGGCACGACGTCGAGGCGAGCCCGCTCGTGTTCGGGTTCACCGGGCGCGAGTCGGGGCTGTTCGGTCTGTTCTACGAGTTGATGGCCGCGGCCGGCGCGCCGCTGTTCGACTCGGCGCGGCGCCCGGTGCTGGCGGTGCCCGCGGCGGTGGCCGCGGTCGAGCGCCTGCAACGACTCGCCGACCAGGGTCCCCCCGATCTTCCCGACTGGCACTACGACCAGGTGGACGACGCCCTGCTCGACGGTCGGGTGAGCGCCGCCGCGGCGTGGCCCGGCGGCTCCGAGCGCATCCGCGCGAGCGGCCTCGCCGACCGGCTGGCCCCGGCCCGCTACCCCGGCGGACGGTCGTACTCGGGTTGTCACGGGTGGGCCATCCCCACGACGTGCGGCGATGTGGACGGCGCCGTCTCGTTCATCGAGCAGATGGCGTCGCTCGAGGCCGGGCGGCGTGACGCGGCCGGCGGGAGCATCCCTGCGCACCAGCAGGCGCTGGCCGAGCACGAACCGATCGACGCCGTCGACCGGGAGCGTCTGGCCATCACCACCGCCACCATCGTGTCGGCCATGCTCACCTATCCCCCGCTGGTGCGCTTCCCCGAGGTCGAGGACGCCGGTTGGGGCACCATCCACGACGCCCTCCGGGGCCTCGACGCCGCCGTCGCCGTGGACCGGATGCAGGCGGCGGCCGAGGCGATCCTGTCGTCGCCGTCGCCGTCGCCATCGCCATCGCCATCGCCATCATCGGAGGTGCGCTCATGAGCGAGCGCCTGGGCGGCAAGGTCGCCATCGTCACCGGCGGGGCGTCGGGCATCGGTGCCGCCATCGCCGAGCGGTTCCGGGCGGAGGAGGCCACCGTCGTCGTGCTCGACCTGGCCGACGCCGCCGACGTGCGCTGCGACGTGAGCGACCGGAGCGCGGTCGACGCCGCGTTCGCCGAGGTGGTTGCCGAACACGGCCGCCTCGACATCCTCGTCAACAGCGCCGGGGTCGCCCACGTCGGCACCGTCGAGACCACCACCGAAGCCGACCTCGACCGCCTCTTCGCCGTCAACGTCAAGGGCGTGGCCAACTGCCTCCGGGCCGGCGTCGGCCACCTCGGGCGGGGCGGGGCCATCCTGAACCTGGCGTCGATCGCCTCGGTCGTCGGCATCCCCGACCGCTTCGCCTACTCGATGACCAAGGGCGCCGTGCTCACCATGACGTACTCGGTGGCCACCGACTACGTCGACGCCGGCATCCGGTGCAACGCCATCTCGCCCGCCCGGGTGCACACGCCGTTCGTCGACCGCTACCTGGCCGAGCACTACGCCGGGCGTGAGGACGAGCAGTTCGCTGCGCTGTCGGCTACCCAGCCCATCGGCCGCATGGCCGCGCCCGCCGAGATCGCCGCCCTCGCCGCCTACCTGTGCTCGGACGAGGCGGCCTTCGTCACGGGCACCAACCACCTCATCGACGGTGGCTTCACCGGCGTGCACCGATGACCCCCGTTCGCGCGCGACCCGACGTCTCCACCCGCCCCCGCCCCGGCCATCGTGACGGTGACGCCGGGGTCCACCCCACCGATATCACCTCGATCGGAGACCATCGATGAAGCTCATCCGCGTCGGCGAGGCCGGCCACGAACGACCGGGCGTGCTCCGCGCCGACGGCACCCGTCTCGACACGGCGACGGTGCTCGCCGACCTCGGGCACCGTGACTACGACGAGGCGTTCTTCGCCGGCGATGCCCTCGCCCGGCTGGCCGAGCGGGTCACCGACGGGCTGCCCGGGCTCGACGCCGACGCCCGCCTCGGCCCGCCGCTCGCCCGTCCGAGCAAGATCGTCTGCATCGGGCTGAACTTCCGCGACCACGCCGAGGAGACGGGCGCCGTGCCACCCGTCGAGCCGGTCGTGTTCATGAAGGCCAGCTCGGCGCTGGTCGGCCCGAACGACGACCTCCTCCTGCCGAGGGGCAGCACCAAGACCGACTGGGAGGTGGAGCTCGCCGTGGTGATCGGTCGGGTCGCCCGCTACGTCGAGGAAGCCGACGCGCTCGACCACGTGGCCGGTTACGTGCTCCACAACGACTACAGCGAGCGGGAGTACCAGCTCGAGCGGGGCGGCGGGCAGTGGGACAAGGGCAAGGGGTGCGACACCTTCGCGCCGGTGGGCCCGTGCATCGTCACCCCCGACGAGCTGGCACCCGGCGCCGCCGATCTGCGCATGTGGCTCACGGTGAACGGCGAGGGCCGTCAGGAGTCGTCCACCAACCAGATGATCTTCGGCGTCGCCGAGCTCGTGAGCCACCTCAGCCGGTTCATGACGCTGCTCCCCGGCGACCTCGTCTCCACCGGCACCCCCGGCGGTGTGGCCCTGTCGATGGACCCGCCCCCGTACCTGCGCGCCGGCGACGTGGTGGAGCTGGGCATCGACGGGCTCGGCTCGTCGCGCCAGGTCGTTCGGGTGTGACCCTCCCGTTCGCCCCGGGCCCGCTCGGCCTGGGCTGCGCGCCGATGGGCAACCTCTACCGGGCGGTCAGCGACGACGACGTGCAAGGCCTCGTCGACGTCGCCTTCGAGCACGGCGTGAACCTCTTCGACACCGCGCCGCACTACGGCTACGGGCTGTCCGAGACGCGCCTCGGCGCGGCGTTGCAGGGTCGCGATCGAGATCGCTACCTGCTGGCCACCAAGGTCGGCCGGTTGCTCGTGCCGGTGGGCGAGGTCGAGCCGGCCGATGGCCAGCGGGCCGAGGGCGGGGTGGACGGCAGCGATGACGACATCTTCGTGGACACCCCACCGTTGCGATCGCAGTTCGACTTCTCCCACGACGGCGTCTTGCGCTCGATCGAGGCCAGTCTCGAGCGCCTCGGCATCGACCGCCTCGACCTCGTCCACGTCCACGACCCCGACGACCACCTCGACGAGGCCTTCGCCGGCGCCTACCCGGCGCTCCTGCGCCTGCGCGACGAAGGCGTCATCGGCGCCGTCGGCCTCGGCACCAACCCCGCCTGGATCGGCGACGCGGTGCTCGAGCGCATCGACCTCGACTGGCTCCTCCTCGCCGGCCGCGTGACCCTGCTGGACGACTCGGGCCTGCCGCTCCTCGACCGCTGCCTCGAGCGGGGCGTGTCGGTCCTCGCCGCCGGCGTCTTCAACAGCGGCGTGCTCGCCGATCCGGTCCCCGGCGCTCCCTTCCACTACGCGCCGGTTCCCGACGACGTGCTCGCCGACGCGCAACGCATGGCGGAGATCTGTGCGGCCCACGGGACCACGCTTGCGGCCGCCGCCCTCCAGTTCCCCGCTCGCCACCCCGCGGTGGCGACCGTGCTCGTCGGAGCCAGCTCGTGCGCCGAGCTCACGACCGACCTCGACCTGTTGGCGGCGCCGCTCCCCGACGACCTCTGGTCGGCGTTGGCCGGCCGCGGTTCCTGAGCGCTACGAAGGCGCCTACGCGCGTCGCGAGGTCGAGCCCTCGATGATGCGACGGACGAGGCACGGGGTCAGTTCCTGTTCGGCGACGACGTCGACCCCGACGAGGTGGCCACGGACTCCGCGCCGCGGTGGCCAACCAGATCCTCGACGGGGACCCGCCGGAGGTGTGGTCGACCGCACAACGCCTCCACGATCTGGGCCTCGATCGCCAGGTCATCGCCACCTACGTCCGCCACGTCGGCGAACGCCCCATGGCCATCACGTGGACGCTCTACCACCCGCTCCCCGGCGACCTCTTCGCCTCGTTCGCCGCAGCGGTGGCGTGAGGATGCTCCGCAGATTCCACATCGGATGCCGGTCGCAACCAGCGCATCTTCTGGGTCCCTGCGTCGCGCGTCAGAGCCAGGTAGCGACTCCGCCGTGGCCAGAGCACGTCCCTCGTCGGCTCTGCGAGAAGCTGTAGGTCCCATCCCGGCAGATTGCCGAAGCCCCAGCAGGGGCGCTTGGCGACTCGTAGGGCCGGCAAACCTCGTTGCCAGCGCTATTGGTGTACGTCCCGTTCGGGCAGTTGATCGGCGCAGGCGCTGCAGTGGGAGGCGGCGTGTAGACCGGCGCTGCGGTGGTGGGGGGTGCCGTCGGAGGCGGGGCTCGCGGCGGCGTGGTCGTGGGAGCAGCCGTCGTCGGCGGGACCGTGGTCGGCGGGACCGTCGTGCTTGGCGCCGTTGTCGATGGCGTTGCGGTCGTTGGGACCGTGGTGGCCACCCGCTCGGTGGTGCTCGGCGTTGCCGTGGCGGTCGTGGTCACGCCCATCTTCGACGACACCAGGGTCTTCTCCGGGGCCCTCGCGCCGCAACCTACGAGCACGAGCGCGCCGATGACCAACAGGACCCATAGCTTCCGCATCGTTCCGCCTCGCCACGCGTGCACCGACCCCGCCCTCTTGCGCGGTCTCCATCGTGGCTCACCGATCCATCGGCCGAGCCCGGGCACCGGTAAGGATGGGAGGTCCGACTCGTAGGAATTGGGGCTGCGGACCTACGTTGCGACGACCGCCGCGCTCGAGGCGAGGCCACCGTCTGTCGACCTCACGGGCTCGCCCCATCGCCGTCGGCCGAACGAACGGAGCGACGCCAGCGCCACGGTCAACGATCGACGGTCGACCCGATGTCCCCCTCGAATCGACGCAGCGAGCGGCGATCGGGGCGCTCGACGAGAAGGATCGCGCCGACTCTCTCGCCGTGGGACCACGCGCCGCCGCCCGCCGACACCGACCGGGTACCCTCCGGGTCGAGCCGGTCGTCAGCCGGCGGTGGCGGCGGAGCGGCATGAGTCGGTTCAACGGGTTCCAGGGGCACGGGCGATCGGCAGCGGACCCACCCGCCTCCGAGTCCATCGGAGCGGCAACGTCGCCACGTCTGGACCATCGGGCTGCGGTGGGTGTCGGCGTCGGCGTGGTGGATGGCCCGACGTCCGAGATCGGACCGGTCGACCAGGTGCCGCTCGGCGGTGAGCCGAACCAACCGATCGGCTCCGCGGGCGGGCACCGCACCGTGGACGACGCGCCGCATCCACCGACGGTGACACCGCCGCGTTGCGCCCCGATACGCCGCCGCCGAGGAATCAGGTCGCGTCGTGCGGGGTGGCTGGCTGCGGTCGTCGTCCTCGTGCTCTGCGGGTGCGCATCGCTCGAGGCGTCGCCCACGTCGACGTCGACATCGACGTCGTCCGCCGCCGCCGAAGCGTCCACCTCGACCTCGGTGGCGACCACCGACGCGCCGCCCACGACTTCCCTGCCGGTCACGACCACCTCCACCACGGAAGCACCGCCGCCGGCCGAGGTTCCCGCGCTCGCCGCGCTCGTCATCGTCGACGGGCCGACGCGGTCCGACTACCGCCGCGAGGACTGGCCGACGTGGAAGGACGTCGACAACGACGGCTGCGACGCTCGTTCGCAGGCGCTCCTCGCCGCATCGAACCCTCCCGCCCAGGCCGTCGGCTGCAACGTGGTGAGCGGCACGTGGTCGTCGGCGTACGACGGCCAGGTCCTCACCTCGCCCGCCGACATCGACGTCGACCACGTCGTCCCGCTCGAGAACGCCCACCAGTCCGGCGGGTGGGCGTGGTCCACCGACCGCCGCGCCGCCTTCGCCAACGACCAGGCCTCGCTGTGGGCGGTGTCGAAGGGATCCAACCGGTCCAAGGGGTCACGCTCCCCGGACGCCTGGCGGCCCCCGAACCGCGACATCTGGTGCCAGTACGCGTCCCGGTGGCTCTCGATCAAGGTGCGCTGGGAGCTGACGGCCACGACCCTCGAACGCGACGCGCTCGGCCAGATGCTCGACACGTGCGGCGACCCCGACACCGCGGTCGACACCACCCCCAGGCCACTGCCGGCTCCACCGCTTCCACCCGTCACCACCGCCGTGGTGCCCATCGTGCCCGTCGCTCCCGCGCTCGACGAGAACGCCTACTACGCCAACTGCGCCGCCGTTCGCGCCGCCGGCGCCGCTCCGCTGCTGCGGGGCCAGCCCGGCTATCGACGGGGTCTCGACCGCGACGGCGACGGCGTCGCCTGCGAGTAGTCATCGCCGATCGGTTTCCGGGATCGGGTCGCCGCTCACCCCCCCCGACGGAGAGCTCGCCCCAGCCCGGCCGCTGTCGAGGTCACCACCGCGGCAGCGTCGCAGGCGAGTGACCCTCGCCGTTCTCGTCGGTGGGTCGGTGCACCTCCCCACCGGTGAGGGTGAGCCCACTCCGTCTGGCCCGCTGGGCCCGATCCGAGCACCGGCGACGGTGGGTAGCGTGCACCGATGCCCGACGAGTCAGCATCACCGGCCCTCACCTCGGATCTGTCCGCCTACTTCCGGGCGGTGACGGTCCGCTCCGACGAGCGGTCGCTCTCGACCCGTCTCGACGTGCGCGACGACCTCCTCGACGAGACAGGCGCCCTGCGGATCGGTGCGGCCACCTACGCGGTGGATGTCGCCACCGGCATCGCATCGGGCGCGGCGGTGCTCGACCGAGACCTCTGGGTGGTGACCACCGACCTCGACGTGCACCTCACGGCACCGGTGGTCGTGGGCCCGATGCGGGTCGACGTCGAGGTGGTCCGCGCGGGCGCCACGACGACGGTGGCCGCCTTCTCGCTCCACGACGAAGGCGCCGGCCGGGCGGTGGGTGGTGGCACCGCGACCGGACGTCCCTTCCCGTTCGACTTCGACCGGTCGATCCTCGAGTTCCCGATCGGCGAGGAGTTCCGCGGTCCGTCGCCCGAGGCGCTCACGATGCCCATCGAGCATCGACCGATCGCGACCCACCTCGGCTTCCGGGTCGGCGATGCCGGCTCGGTGGCGGTGGCCCTCGACGACTGGTTGCGCAACCCCTGGGGCATCCTCCACGGCGGGGTCACCGCGTGCCTCGTCGACCTGGCCGGCGACCTCGCCGGCGCCACGGCGCTCGGTGGGCCGGTGCGGGCGACCAACGAGATGATCCGCTACCTCGCGCCCGCCAAGGTGGGCCCGGTGCGCGCCATCCCGCGGGTGCTGGCGGTCGACGACCGACGCGCCCTCGTCGAGGTGCGCGTGCTCGACGGCGGCACCGACGCCCGGCTCGTCGCGGTGGCGACGATCACCACCATCGCCGCCTGATCGGCGGCGTTGGACGCCCGCAGATCGCTGCGTGGCCCGACGGAACCGATGGGCGGTGGCGACGACACGGCCACGGGTCGACTCGACGACCGACGACCGACGACCGACGACCGACGACCGACGACCGACGACCGGGTGCGGCGTACGTCCAACGATCTCGGCTGGAGCGTCGAGCCCACCGACGCCGGGCACGACGGCGCCGACCGGACGGCCGCCTCGGCAGCCGAGCGCCCCGTCGGCGCCTCGCGCCATCGAGTCGGTGCGGTCGCTCGGCGCGGCGACGCTCGACCCGGCCGCTCGGGGCACGAACTGGCCAGAGCGCTGAGCGGAACGGGAGGGATTGAAAAGAGTTGAAAGATGCTCTTGATGCCTGACATCACGTCTCCTACATTGTCCGGACATCAGACCGACCACGACGGACCCGCACCGTTGCGCGTCAGCGTGCGGACCGAAGGAGCAGACGATGACCCCTCGACCCCTCCGCGCCCAGCGCCCCCGCCTGCGGCGTCCCGCCTTCGCCACATGCCGAGGCGGCGGCGAGCGGTCACGACGCCGGGCCGGAGGCGTCACCGTCCTGGCGCCGCTCGCCCTCGTCGTCGCCGCGCTCATGGGGATCCTGGCCAGCGGGTGCGGCACCGACTCGGCGGTGCGGACACCGGCCACCCCACCCTCGTCACCGGCGCCAGCCCCTGACGCCGGCGCCGGCTCGCCCGACCTCACGCCGCCCGGCAGCTCGGCACCGGGCCCCACGCCGGCGCCGAGCGCCGCCGAGCTCGAGGTCCGTGCCCTCATCGACCACTACTGGCCCATCTACCTGCGCTCGATGATGGCCCCCGACGCCGACCACGCCGAGCTCGGTGCCATGCTCAGCGGCGACGCCAACTTCCGTGTCCTCGGCCGGATCACCGACCTCGCTCGAGCCCACCACCGGGTGGAGATGCCCGAGCCCTCGGTGTTCGAGCACCACACCATGTCGGTCACCTTCGGCGAGGAGGACCTGGCCACGGTGCGCGAGTGCGTGGTCGACGACCTCCGCATCGTCGCCGATGAGCCGTTCCGTGACGCCGCCGGCGTCGACCACCTGATCGTGATCGACGACGACGTGGCCACCGTCGAGTACACCACCGCGCTCCGCCTCGACGGCGACCGATGGCGCATGAACGTGCGGGAGATCACCGAGTCGCTCGAAGGCGTCCGCGACTGCGGGATCTTCTCCTGACCGACGGGTTGTCGTTCGGAGGCTCGCCCTCCAATATCGTCAGCTATCACGAGGAGGTGTCCGTGACCGACATCTGATCCGAGACGTCCCCGACGAGGTGCTCGCCGCCATCGACGCCAAGGCCTAACGCGTGGGCCTCTCGCGCACCGAGTTCCTCCGTCGCGCGCTCGAGCGCGCCCAGCTGGAGGTCGGGTTCTCCGCCCGATCCGCCGCCGATCACCGGGCCCTCTTCGATGAGCCACCGCTGGCGTCGATGCCGGTGGAGCACCTCACCCCTCGCATCGAGGAACGCTCACTCGACGTGCAGCGGCTGCTCGCCGACCGCGCCCAACACCGCGCACCGGCGATCCCCGACCTGTTCATCGCCGCCACGGCGAGCTCGCCGAGCTCACGGGGCTTCACCTCGACAACGACTTCGACCTGATCGCCGAGGTCACCGGCCAGGCCGTCGAACGACTCCAGACCGACTGAACCGAAGCGCTGGCGACCGCAAACCGGCGTGACGCGATGAAGCCCGCGGTCCGCGATGCCCTCGTGGTCGATGCGCTCGGGACGTTCCGGAGCACGTGTCCAAACGAAGCGGGGCAGTTCCCGTCCAACATGGTGTCAACAGGGCGAGGGTGCAACGACCGCCGAGAACCGATTCCCTCCGACGGTGCAAGTAGAGAGTGATGGCCACCCGAGCGATGCCTGAACGCCGAGCAGAGCGCGCACCAGTTGACTCTGACGAGTTCCGGGCGGCAGTGGTCGACAACGTCGATGACATCTTCCGATTCGTCGCACGGCGTTGTGGCTCCGCGAACGCCGAAGCGCTGACGGCCGAGGTGTTCGCCCAAGCGTTCGGCTCCTGGTCGACCTTCCGACCCGAGCGGGGGACGGTCCGCCAATGGATGTTCGGGATCGCGAGCAACGTCGTCCGCAGGCATCGACACATCGGGCAACGCCACCTCCTCACGTTGCAGGCTGAGCTTCGACATGGCGTCTCCGCGGGTGCCGAGTCGGCTCTGGACGAAGACCTGATCGGATCACGTGTGGACGCGTCGCACGCTGGCCCTGCGCTGGGGCGAGCACTCGCAACGCTCCGCTCCGATGATCGCGAGTCGCTCCTGCTGTTCGCATGGGAGGGGCTCACCTATTCGGAGATCTCGAGCGCCTTCGGCGTCCCGATCGGGACGGTCCGTTCTCGGATCCACCGAGCGCGCCTGGCCCTTCGATCGCAGCTCATCGCTGCTGGAATCGACCTACAAGGAGGCACCGATGGATGAGATCGACCTGCTCCGGGCGGTCCGTTCACCCGCTCCGATCACCACCGCCGAGCGCGAGCGACTTGTCGCAGGGGCACTCGGAGAGGCAGACCCATCGGCACCCGACGAGACGTCACCGGTCGACACCGAATCGGATTCGCCGACCATCTCGATCGACGGGGCCCGACAGCATGAGCGATCCTCCGGTGCCCGGTCCCTCCGACTCGTGTCGATCGCGGCGGCGGCTGCGGTCCTCGTCGCCGGGGCGGCGCTCGTCGTCGCTCCTCGCGACGTGACGGACATGGGTGTCGCCACCGCTCCGACCACCACCGTCTCGGCGGATGCTGACCAGAGCCGAGCATCTGCGCTCGGATCCGTGCCCGGCGGGCCAACGGTCGACGAGCTCGCCGCTACTGCGGCTGGCGCGACGGCGCCCGTCCTCCCACCGGGCGGCTACTACTACCTCCACACGACGACGCTGCGCGATTCGACCTTCGTCGTCGACGATGGCGAGGCCGAAGCGGTCCGTACCTCCCAGGACTCCCAGTACTGGATGGCGCTCGACGGGACCGGGACCGTGCAACGCATCGAGTCCGAGCTGGACCCCAGCGGCGCTCCGAGTGCTTCGCAACCGGTTGGCTTCGGAATCCCCAGTGTGAACGACCTCGACCCGGTCTACGCAGTGTGGGCACCGGGTTCCAGCGCAACGATCGGCGACCGTCCGAGCGCGGTGCGCGAGTGGCTGGTTGCCCACGACCTGCTCCCGGTCGACGGTTCCGGGGAGGACGTCGCTCTCGCGGTAGGAGTCCTTCTCTCGTGGCCCTCGGTGCCGCCATCGTCGCGGGCCGCCGCGTTGGAGCTGCTCGGCAGGGAAGCTGACCTCACGATCGAGGGTGCTCAGATCGATGGCCGCCCCGCCGTCAAGCTGGCGGTCGGCTCCGCGTGGATCGCGATGACGGAGACCGACGCTGGCCTGCTGGCGTACGAGACCGTCGGGCAGCACGTCACGGTCCACGAAAGCGGCGTCACCAGCTCGCTTCCCGAGCAGTGACCGCGGATCGACGAGAGCTGAGCGTGCCGAGCGACGGGCTGCGTCGTCGTTGCCCCGGCGGTGCGGCCGTCACATCCGCGATCGACGAGGTTCCGCTCCGGCTCCTCTGATTCCTCTGATTCCTCTGATTCCTCTGATTCCTCTGATTCCTCTGATTCCTCCGATTTTGCCGTTGAGGAGTCGACGTCAGCCGGCTAGCATCGAACATGTGTTCGATGCTAGCCGAACGAACGGGGCGCACGCCGACGAGGTGACCAGCAACGACGCGACATGTTCCCGGCCCTGGTCCCGACGCTCCGATCCCCGCTCCGATCGCGATTCCGGCACCGAACCAGCGGCCCGCTCGACCGCCGAGCACGATGACGAGCCCGGGGCGTCGGTCGCCGTTCGCGACCGCTGGTCAACAGGCACCGACGCGGTCGCGTCCGACGCCGCCCCGATCGATACCGACCCGACTGCCGCGGCTGAGTCCGACGCCGTCCCGGTCGATGCCGACCTGACTGCCGCGGTCGCGTCCGACGCCGTCCCGGTCGATGCCGACGCGGTCGCGTCCGACACCGGCCCGATCGATGCCGACCTGACTGCCGCGGTCGAGTCCGACGGCGCCCCGATCGATGCCGACCTGACTGCCGCGGTCGAGTCCGACGCCGCCCCGATCGATGCCGACCTGACTGCCGCGGTCGAGTCCGACACCGGCCCGATCGATGCCGACCCGTCCGACACCGGCCGGATCGGCGCCGTCCCGATCGATGCCGACGCGGTTGGCCCGTTCCACGTCGGCGAGGTGGCGGTCACCGACGATGTCGTGCTGGCCGACTGGGCGGCCGACCTGGAGCGACGGCGCACCGCGCTCGACGCCGAGACCGCGGTGGTGCTCGCCGAGCTCGAGGCTCGAGCAGCCTGCGACCGCGAGTACGGGCTCACCACCGGCGGTTGGCTCGCACGCGAGGCGCACCTGCCGTTCGCGGTCAGCAAGGCGCGGGTCACCGTCGCGGCCAAGCTGCGCACCCACTTCGGCGAGGTGCTCGATGCACTGACCGCCGGCACGATCAGCTGGGAGCACGCCCGGGTGATCGTCGAGGTCGCCAACCCCCGCATCATCGACATCGTGGCCGCCAACCAGGAGATGATCCTGGGCCTCGCCGACCGCTGCCGCTTCGAGCACTGGCGAGCCGAGGTGCGCGCGCTCGCACGCCTGTGGGATCAGGACGGCAGCTACGACCCCAATGAGGACCCGGCCAAGAACCGCCTGTCCTACGGGACCACCATCGACGGCCTCACCACCCTCGCCGCCACCCTCACCGGCGAGAACGCCGAGGTGGTCACCCAGGCCATCGAAGCCAAGGCCGACGAGCTCCACCGGCGAGCCGTCGCCGACCGCGCCGCGTGCAGCGATCTCGAGATCCCGTCTCGATCCACCCTGCGCGCCCTCGCCCTCACCGAGCTCATCCGCCAGGCGCTCGGGATCGACCTCGACCGCACCAAGGGCCCGATCACCGAGGTCACCATGGTGATCAAGGCTGACGATCCCACCTCGGCCACCGACCCCGACGGCGTCCCGCTGGCCGACGGCACGACCCGCCTCCTGTCCTGCGATGCCGCCATTCACGCGCTCATCGTCGACCGGCTCGGCGTGCCACTCGACCTCGGCCGACACGTCCGCTGGGCCAGCGAGCCCCAACGTCGCGCCGCCCGCAACCGCGATGGCGGCTGCACGTTCCCCGGGTGCGGCGCCCGTGTCGCCTGGTGCGACATCCACCACTGCATCCACGACGAGCACGGCGGCGCCACCGACCTCTGCAACTTGGTGTGCCTCTGTCGACATCACCACGGTGTCACCCACCGCACCGGCTGGCACGTGCTCGTCGATGCCGACGGCTGGGCCGTGTTCCGGTCGGCGTCGGGCACGATCTTCTGGGGCCAGCGACACGGCCGCCAACGCGCCGGCCCGCCGCCCGATCCGAGCCACTGGCCCCGACCCGGCGCCCGCCACCCGGTCAGCCACGCCGACCACGGGTCCGTCGTGTTCCCGAGCCGCGACCGGCCGTCCCCGGACCCGCGCCGGACCGGCTGACGCCCGGACGCCGACCACGCAGTCGAGTCCCACCACGTCCGAAGCTGCTCCGCGGGCTCGCCCGCGACGACGCCGTGGTCGACCGGCGCGAGCCGACGACCGCTCGCAACGCGGGCACGATCGGGTCGGTGGTCGTCGTCGCCGCGTCGTCGGCGGGTCCCGCCCCTCCTCGCGCTCCTCGTTCGAATGGATGCGGTGTGCCGCACGAGGTGGACTGCCGGCGGCGCCGACCAGCGGCCGTCGGCGCTCCCGACCTCAGCGACGAGACGCCGTCACGTCGGCCGCGACCTCTCGGGTTCCGAACCGCCTGTCTGAGCGCGAGCCCAACCACGGAGGGCGCGAAGGGTCGAGATTCACGGAGAAGGACCCTTGTGCATCGGTGGCGCGGTGCGTACGGTCCCACCAGCACCTCCAAGGACGTGCTGTCCGCGAGTCGCCAATCCCTCAGCGCCGGGGAGCGAGCCGAAGGAGAACCCCCCGCCATGCGTCGCCCCCACCGACACCGCCCACTCGTCTCCCGGACACGCCGGTCCGCACCAGACCGGACCGAGGACGCCGGCCGCCCGGCGAACCCCGTCCTCCCCGAGAGCTCCAGCCGATCCGAGAACCGCTCCAACCGATCCGCCCCCATCCCGCTCGGCCGAACCCCGGAGCCCGTGCCCACTCGTCGCACCACCCCGGGCTGGCGCATCGTCGCCGCGTTGGCGATCAGCGTGAGCCTCGGCCTGGCCACCACCGCCTGCGGCAGCGACGACACGGCCACGTCCGAACCACCCACCTCGACCACCGCCGTCTCGACCCCAGCGGCCACCGACCCACCCGCCACGGCGTCACCCACCACAACCACCACCGCCCCCAGCGGCGACGACGCC
Organism: Acidimicrobiales bacterium; assembly: GCA_038235385.1. Taxonomy (GTDB): domain Bacteria; phylum Actinomycetota; class Acidimicrobiia; order Acidimicrobiales; family Acidimicrobilacustridaceae; genus JBBSTY01. Next base: position 17,155 of record JBBSTY010000030.1, read on the forward strand.
GAGGTCCGCGCCACCATCGACCGCTACTGGGACGCGTTTCTAGCGGCTACATCTGCCCCTGGCGATGACCACGAGGAACTCTCAACGATTCTCGATGACCAAGCCCACATTCGGATTCTCGGTTCAATCGAATCGATGGCGCAGAAGGGCCAACGAGTCATTACGCCAAAGAACTCAGCCTTCTCACGAGAGGTCACCGCAGTCACGTTCGAGGCGCCCGATCGGGCGACTGTCACCGAGTGCGTAATCGACGATCTTCAGATTGTCGAAGGGCCCAATGAAGCGGTCGTCAACGACACCGTGACGACGTCGAACTACACCACCACCCTGCATAAGGCCGACGCCACCTGGCGGATCACCACTAGAGAGCAGACCTATCGAAGGGAAGGGGTCGTGTCTTGCGCCGAGCTTCCTGCGTGACACCCAACGTCGCCCGACGCGCCGCCTTCACCGCTGTGTACGTAGCCCTTGCCTTCGGAGGCGCCGGATCTGCCGCTGGCGAGACAGGACCCATTGGACAGTTGCCGCCGCAGCCAACGCCGCGGGGCGAGATCGTGGGAGACACGCCGGCGGTCGTCGTGGCCTATGACGGGGACGGCGGTGTGATCGCACGTCGCACATACCGACGTGGCGGGGGTGGCGGTGGCGGCGGCTCCACCTGGCGGTGCGTCTACTACCGCCTCGGCGGCACGGCTCCGGGAGCCGACCTGCCGTTCCAGGCCGACACCACCTTCGGCGCCATCGTCCCCGACGACGGCCAGCCCGTGATCCTCTCGTGCTACGACGACAACCGTCGCGTGTACGAGGACTTCTTCGTGTACCACCCGGCCCTGCCCTTCGGCACCCTCGACGCGGGCGCCGAAGCCGCCCTGCTCGCCCGCGAGCTCCTGCCCCTCCCCGATCCCGACATCGCCACCTCCCCACCGGCCGACCAACCACAGCTCGTCGGCGTCGCCACCTGGTTCGCCATCGCCACCACGTGGCAGACCTACACCGCCACCGCCACCCTGGCCGGCACGTCGGCCACCGTCACCGCCACCCCCACGTCGGTCCGGTGGGACCCCGGCGACGGCACCGCACCGATCACCTGCACCACTGCCGGCGCCACCTTCGACCCCGCCCACCCCGACACCACCACCGACTGCGCCCACACCTACCAACGCCACACGCCCGCCGGCACCACCCTGGCCCTCACCGCCACGATCACCTACACCATCGCCTGGACCGCCACCGACGGCACCGCCGACACCCTCGATCCGCTCACCCGCACCACCACCATCCCCCTCACGATCGGCGATGCCCAGGCACTGGTCCGCTGATCGTCATCCCGGCCGGAGGTCTCCGCCCCACCGCAGCGGCGCGCCGCACCGATCGGTCGAGGTCCGGTGGCGATCGACCGGTGGCTGGATAGGTTTCCACCGTCCACCGATGAAGGGAGCCACCCATGGCGCTCGACGAAGATGCCACCCGACTTGCCAAGGGAGCGAACCTCGCAACCGTCGCCACGCTCATGGACGACGGACGTCCGCAGGCGTTGCTCACCTGGGTCGACACCGACGGTGAGAACGTGCTCGTCAACACCGAGCCGCAGCGTCAGCGAGCCAAGAACGTCGCACGCGACCCACGCGTCACGGTGCTCATCCACTCGGCCGACAACCCGTGGGACTGGGCCGAGGTCCGCGGCACCGTCACCGAGACGGTCGACGGCCAACGCGCCCGCGACCACATCGACGAGCTCGCCCAGAAGTACCTCGGGACCGACTACCAGAACCCGATCGGCCCCGACGGCCGGATCATCCTGGTCATCACCCCCGACAAGGTCAACACCCCCAAGACCGTCTGACCGTCTGACCGTCTGACCGTCTGACCGTCACCGGCCTCACCGGCGGACGGCCTCCCGCCCGGCGGCGGGCAGGCGAACGACGCCATCCGGCGCGGCTAGCGACGCCGCTCGGTGCCGATGCGGTGGTCGGTCGCAGGTGGCGAGCTCGCCGCACCCTGCCGGCGGTCGTCCGCCGGAGCGGAACGGCCGGTCGGGGCGAAGGCGTCGATGATCTGGGCCACGATCGTGGCGGGCGTCGAGGTGGTGACGTCGACGACGAGGTCGGCGGTGAGGGCGAAGCTCGCCGCCCGGGCACGTGCCAGCCGCTTCTGCTCGTCGGGCTCACCGGCGAACGGCCGGTGCGATCCGCCGCCGGCGCGTCGGGCCAGCACCCCGGGATCACCCTCGAGCCAGATCACCAGGCACGGACCCGACAGGGCGCGGCGGGCGTCCTCGTCGTCGACCACGCTGGCGGCAGCCGCGATCACTGCGGGGAGGTGGGTCGCCAGGTGGTCCACCAGGATCTCCGCCTCGACCCGGTGCAACTCGTCGATCCCGTCGCGATCGGCGACGGCCGACGCCGCCGCTCGGGCGCGCGCCATCAGGGTCTCGTCGTTGTCCATGAACCGACGCCCGATGCGCGCCGCCAGCAGGCGCCCGATGGTCGTCTTCCCCGACCCCATGGCCCCGATCAGGACCACATGGCGATCGGGCATCAGTCGTTCCGTGTGGATCATGGCGACAACGCGAACGAACGCACGATGCCGGAACGGTCTCGGTGCGTCATCGGGGCCTCCTGTCCGAGGCGCGGTCGCCCCGTCGCCGACTCCCTACCCGTCCCGGCACCCGCCGATGACGACCGACGGCTCGACGCCTCGGCCCGCCGCGGTGGCGCCCGGCGAGGGTCACTAGGTTGGGGCGATGGAACCTGAGCTCGTCCTGCTCGACGCCGGCGGCGTGTTCGTGCTGCCCGATCCGGACCGCGTCATCGGGGCGTTCACCCGGGCCGAGTGCCCGGTGGCCGCCGACGTCCTCCCCGAGGCCCACTACCGGGCGGCGACGACCTTCCGCACCGAGCTCGACGTCGAAGCCGACTGGGGGCCGTGTTGGCTGGCGTACCTCCAGGCCTACATCGAGGCGTGCGGCGTCGCCGAGGACCGACGCGAGGAGGCCCACCGCCACCTCGACAGCGAGTTCGCCGAAGCGGCGCTGTGGGTCGACCCCATCGCCGGCTGCCGCGAGGGCCTGCAGTCCCTGGCCGACACGGGCGTCCGGCTCGGTGTGGTGTCCAACGCCGACGGCATCATGGGCCAGCGCCTGGCCCAGCTCGAGATCTGCCAGGTCGGACCCGGCCTGGGCGTCGAGATCGAGTGCGTGATCGACTCGGGCAACGTCGGGGTGGCGAAACCCGATCCACGCATCTTCGACGCGGCGCTCGACGTCACCGGCGTCGAGGCGGGTGCCACCTGGTACGTCGGCGACATGCCCGCCATCGACGTCGTCGGCGCGCGCCGCGCCGGACTCCGGCCGTTCCTCATGGACCCCTTCGACCTCCACCACGAGGCCGACTTCGAGCGAACCGGGTCACTGAGCGAGCTGGCCGAGCTCATCGCCGGCTCCCGCTGATCGCTGCGGCCCACACGCGATCGCGGTCGGCCACCCGACGGTCGGGTCGGTTCGACACCCCGACGGGGTAGGTCGAGACGATGCCCGACCCGACGCCCGACATGACGCCCGACAAGACCTCCGACACGCCACCCCACGACTCGACGCCCGACACGCCGGACGACGATCACCGCTTCGATCTGGCGTCGGCCGTGCACGCCGGGGCCGACGGGCTGCTCCACGAGTGGGTGGGCCAGTTCCTGTGCGCCCCCGGGAGCGACAACGAGGTGCTCGCCGCCGCGCTCGCGCAGCGCCAGCTCTGGTACCTCGGGCCCATCCGGTTCGAACTGGCGGAGCTGACCCCCATGGCCGGACCCGACGAGGACGAGGTCGTGGTCCCCATCGCCGACGAGGTGTGGGAGGACGACATCGGCGACATGGTCGATGCGCTCGACCACGGGTGGGAACCACCACCGCTGCTGGTGTCGAGCCGCGACGGCGGGTTCTTCCTGGAGGACGGCAACCACCGGCACGAGACGCTGCAGCGCGCCGGGGAGACCCACGGATGGGCGATCGTGTGGTTCGAGTCGGCCGACGACCGAGCCCGCTTCGCGGCGCGGGTCGACGACACCCGGCTCCCCGACGAGCCGGAACTGGCCGCCGAGGCGCTCGACCAGCTCGACGACATCGCCGCCGCCGCCGACTGATCGACCACGCCGTCGGGACGACGATCCGACACGGAACCGGACGGACGAGCACGGTCGACGGCCACCCCCTAGCATGACGACCAGCAGTTGTGGTCGCGCCCTCCGCAACCGCCGACTCGAACGATGACCCCGCCCTCGCTCTCCCTCGACCCCGAGTCCACCGACGCCCCGCGCCCGAACCGCATCGGACGGTTGGCGTCGAGTTCGGCTGCACCGCGCCGCGTGGATCACGGCTCGCCGGAACCCACCGTGGTCGGGCAACCGGTGCTGACCTTCGCCCTGCGCTTCGACCCGATGTTCCGGGCGGCGCTCCTGCCGCTCGCGGTCACCCCCGGCCGAGCGCACGTCGAGGTGCACCACGACCGGCTCGTCGTCCAGTTCGGTCTGTGGCACGTGGCGACGTCGATCGGCAACATCGCCTCGGCCGAGGTGAGCGGGCCGTACCCGCGGTCCAAGGTGATCGGCGGACCCCGGCTGTCGTTCGCCGATCACGGACTCACGTTCGCCACCAACGCGCAGCGCGGGGTGTGCATCCTCTTCGTCCGCCCGGTCGTCGGGATCGACCCCACCGGTCGCATGTGCCACCCCGGCCTCACGGTCACCGTCGCCGACCCCGACGGGTTGGCGGCGATCCTCGGCAAGCTGGCCGATCGATGCCGACGCGACGGGGTGGTGGCCCACGCCTCGGTCGACGACCGTGCCGAGATCTCCTCGCTCACCGGCGCCGAGCTGCGCACCCGCGCTCGGGATCTCGGACTCAGCGGCGTCGGCCGGCTGCGCCGATCCGAGCTCATCGACCTGCTGTGCGCGCCGGACTTCCCGCTGCCCTGAGCCGCGCGCGCCCGTCAAACGCCGTTTCGCCCGCCGCTCCGCCCGGCGGTGATCTGAGGTGCGCGGGACCGGGATCGGGCGTGGTACACACAGATCATGTCTGACTACGTGATCCCACCACCGGAACCGAAGCCGATCGACGAGACGAACGCGATGGAGCTCGGCCACATGGCCGAACGCGCGGTGCTGCGTGGCCACCCCATGGGTGACGACGGCAACGAGAAGTGCGACAACTGCCTCTACTACCTCAACCCCGACGACGACATCTCCTACTGCTGGCACCAGCAGCTGCGGATCCTCGTCGGCGGCGAGTGGTGGTGCCAGTGGTGGGAACCGATCGCCGACGCCTGATCCCCGACGCCTGATCCCCGACGCCTGATCCCCGACGCCTGATCCCCGACGCCTGATCCCCGACGCCTGATCCCCGACGCCTGATCCCCGAACCCGACGCACGATCCCGATGCCTGATCCGAGTCGGCCTCCTCGAAGGAACGGTCACGACATGAGCGGCCCCGTACGTCGCGACGATGTGGTCGCCGATGATCCGCCCGAGCCCGCCGCCTCGGCTCCGACGCTCGAGATCACCGAGAGTCGGATCGCTCAGGTGGGCGAGCACCGGGTGCGCCGGGCGCTGCCCCGGCGCACCCGGCGCACCGTCGGTCCGTGGTGCTTCATCGATCATCTGGGCCCGCTCACCGTCGACGATCCGTCGACCATGGGCATCGGTCCGCATCCCCACACCGGCCTGCAGACGGTCACGTGGTTGGTGTCGGGCGAGTTGCGCCACCGCGACTCGCTCGGGTCCGATCAGGTGATCCGACCCGGTGAGCTCAACCTCATGACCGCCGGCAACGGGGTGGCCCACGCCGAGGAGGGCACCGACCACCGTGGCCGGTTCGAGGGCGTGCAGCTCTGGGTGGCCCAGCCCGAGCGCACCCGCCACGGCGACCCGGCGTTCGAGCACCACGCCGACCTGCCCCAGGTGGAGCTCGATCACGCCACCGCCACCGTCCTCGTCGGCGAGACGCTGGGCGCGGCGTCACCCGCCCGCCGCGACACCGACCACGTCGGCATCGACCTCGTGCTCCGATCCGGTCGATCCACCATCGCCGTCGACCCCACCTTCGAGCACGCCCTCGTGGTGCTCGACGGTGCGGTGTGGGTCGGGGGCATGAACGGCGGCGACGTCGTCGAGCCGGGCCACCTCGCGTACCTCGGATCCGGCCGGGACGAGCTGGCCCTGACCGCCCGCGAGGACGCTCGGGCGCTCCTGGTGGGCGGGGTGGCCTTCGAGTCACCCATCACCATGTGGTGGAACTTCGTCGCCCGCTCCACCGACGAGGTCAGCGCCGCGCAGCGGTCCTGGAACGCCGACGACGGCCGGTTCGGCACCGTCGACTCGGTCCTCGACCGCATCCCGTCGCCCACGCCGCCCTGGTCCCCCGCCTGAGCGCACCGCCGCGCCGGGCGGTCCGGATCAGGAGAGCAGGTAGGGCTCGAGGACGCCGATCTCGCGGCGCAGCTCGTCGATCTCCTCGTCGCGGTGATGCGGCGCGAGCTGGGCGATGGTGTCGTGGCGGTCGTCGATCTCGTCTCGCAGCACGGCGTCGATGTCGGCGGCGCCGAGCACGAGTCGCAGGTGCTCCACCAGCCGGCCGACCTGGGCCGGTGGCGGTGGCGAACCCGCGCCCCCCGCTCCACCCGCTCCCGACGTGAGATCCACCGCCGGCGCCTCCGCGTTGGCGATCGCCGCCAGCGCCGTCCGCAGCGCCCGGACGCGGATCGCGTCGCGCGCCCGCATGGCCGCCGTCAGGTCGGCTCGCATCCGTGACACCACGGCGGTCGGCTCCGCGTTCGGGTCACCTGCGGTCGTCATGGCGGCCAACGTAGCGATCACGGCGACGATCGAGCCCCGATTTTCGCCATCGCGACCGGAGACGCCTACCGCTTCGACTAAAAAGAGTGGACACTCTCTCGATTCCGCGGGAGGATGGTTCCATGGCCACCCAACAGGAGCGTCGGGCGACGACGCGCACCGCCTTGCTCGACGCCGCCGTCGATTCGCTGCTCGAGCACGGCGTCGCCGGGTTCACCACCGCCGAGGTGGTCCGGCGGGCAGGCATGAGCAACGGGGCGTTGTTCCGCTACTTCCCCACCAAGGCCGATCTCCTCGCCGCCACCGTCGAGCACGTCTTCGCCCGGCTGCGGGTGGACTACGAGCACGCGTTCGAGTCGCTGGCCTCGGGCGAGCGGACCGTCGACAACCTGGTCGCCATGCTGTGGGGCGCCATGTCGGACCCGGCGCTCGGCGCCGCGTTCGAGGTGTACACGTCGGCCCGCACCGACGCCTGGATGCAGGCGGCGATCGAGCCGGTGATGGCCGACCACCTCGAGCGCCTCCAGGCGCTGGCGCGAGAGCTCCTGGCGCAGGTGTCGAGCGCGGATGACGAGACGGTCCGCCGCGCCGTCGACCTGGCGATCCTGTCCATGCAGGGGCTGGCGCTCAACCTGATGGCCCGGCCCGACCCCGAGGCCGCCGACCGGCTCGTCGACGGCCTGGTCGAGCTGGCCACCGCCATGCTGCCGCCGCTCGAACCGCTCGAGCCATCCGGGCCATCCGGGCCATCCGCTCCACCCGAGGGACGGGACCTGGCACGGTGACCGATCATCCGCCGATCCTCATCGTCGCCATCCCGTTCTTCGTCCTCTCCCTCCTCGGCGAGCTGTGGTTCCTGCGCAGCCGCGCCCGTCAACGGGGACTGGCGGGCTTCGAGCGGCGCGACACCACCGCCAGCCTGGCCATGGGTGGGCTGAGCCTCCTCACCGGTCTGATCGTGATCGCCGGCAGCGTGCCGATCGCATCGTTCGCCTGGGAGCACCGCGTCGTCGACCTCGGTGAGGGGTGGGTGGCCTGGGTGGTGGCGCTGGTGGCGTGGGACCTCGCCTACTACTGGGCGCACCGCTCCCAGCACCGGATCCGGTTCTTCTGGGCCAACCACGTGCAGCACCACTCGAGCCGGCACTACAACCTGTCCACCGCGCTGCGACAGCCCGTCACCAACTGGCACGAGTGGATCTTCTTCCCCGTGCTCGCCGTGCTCGGCGTGCCGCCGTGGATGGTGTTCGCGGCCGGCAGCATCAACCTGCTCTACCAGTTCTGGATCCACACCGAGGCCATCGACCGCCTCCCCCGCTGGTTCGAGTACGTCTTCAACACCCCGTCGCACCACCGGGCCCACCACGGTTCCCAGCCCCAGTACCTCGACCGCAACTACGCCGGCATCCTCATCATCTGGGACCGCCTGTTCGCCACGTTCGAACCCGAGGGCGAGCGTGTCGTCTACGGCCTGACCCACGACATCGACACGTTCAACCCCCTGCGCATCGCCACCCACGAATACGCCGCCATCGCCCGCGACGTGCGCGACGCCCCCTCGTTGCGGGCCCGGCTCGGCCACCTCGTGATGCCGCCCGGCTGGGCACCGGCGACCGCAGCCGCCCCGGTGCGCGCGCCGCTCACGAGGTGAGCGCCGCGTCACCGACCCGGCGGGTTCGGCGCCACCAGCCGGGGCGGGGCGGGCGGGCGACGAGCGTGAGACCGCTCACGAGGTCGGGCAACGATCGGCGATCCGGTCGCACGGCGACGGTCACCACCTCGGCGACGATCCACGCCACCAGGAGGAGCCCGGTGCGACGCTCGGGGGCGGCGATGAACACCAGCACCGTCCACCACCGCAGGGCGATGCGGAGCAGGACGCGGCGACGACCCACCGAGCCGGCGTCGGGTGCCCGGACGGTGAGCAGCACGGCCACCTGGCCGACCGTCGCCCGGTCCGACCGGGTGAGGGGAACGACGACGAACAGGATCAGCGCCGGGATCACCGTGCTCGACGCGATCACCGCGGCGTCGTTGTACGGGTCGCCGGCGCCGAACCACCCGAAGCTCTGGGCCAGGAGCAGCACGACGATCTGCACCAGCGCGCTCGTCAGGACGAAGCCGAGCGCGTCGAGCAGGACGGCCAGGACGCGCCGACCCACCCGCGGCCGCTCTGGACGCGTTTCTGGACGCGCTTCTGGACGCGTTTCCCGACCCGGTTCTGGTTCCTGTTCGGCGGCGAAACGCGTCGGCCACGGGATGCGCCGGGCGATGGCCCGACCGATGAACCAGCCGATGACGGCGCCCGCCGTGTTGGTGAGGATGTCGTCGAACTCGGCGTAGCGGTAGGCGCAGTCGTACAGCCCGAACAGACCGCTCCCCTGGGCCATCTCGATGGTGAGCGACGTGGCCAGACCACCCGCCGCCGCCACCCACACCGGCCGCGACGAGCGCCATCCCACCAGCAGGCCGAGCGGGATGAGCAGCACGACGTTCATCACCAGTTGCAGGAACGTCCAGCTGGTGAGGAACGCCACCGGGCCGACCTTGCCGGCGACCGTCCACGCCTCGGCGAACGCCCGGAACGGCACCAGGTGCCACCCCGCCCCCGGGTGCGAGCAGGCGGCGGCCTGATCGGCGGGCAGCGGGAGGATCGTGACCGCCAGGAGCGTGAGGGCGTAGAAGATGGCGGCGGCCACCCCGAGCGACGGCAGCGGGGCGAGCCGGGCGTAGCGGTGGTAGACGAGCCCGACCATCGGCACGAGCAGCAGGGGCGCGACGAAGGCGAAGAGGAGCACCGCCGTCGCCGCATGGACGCCCCAGACACGCATGGGGGCAGGTTCTACCCCGTGGCCATGGCCGGTGCGGCCCGGGACCCGGATTTCGCTCCGGGCGACGCGAATCACATCGATGTGATTTGGCTGTCACACCTCCTCCGTAGGGTCGTGTCGTGCGCATCCTCCACACCTCCGACTGGCACCTGGGCCGGCAGTTCCACCGGGCGTCGCTGCACCGCGAGCACCAACAGGTGCTCGAGCGCATCGCCGAGCTGGTGGTCGAGCACCGGATCGAGCTGGTGGTCGTGGCGGGCGATCTGTACGACCGTGCCATCCCCCCGTCCGATGCGGTGACGCTGTTCGACGACACCCTGGTCCGGCTCCGCGACGCCGGCACCTCGGTCGTCGCCATCAGCGGCAACCACGATTCCGCCGTGCGGGTCGGCTTCGCCGACCGGCTCCTCTCGGGCACCGGGGTCACCATCCGGGGCGACACCACCCGTGCCGCCGAGCCCGTGATCCTCGAGGCGAGCGACGGCGGCCCCCCGGTGGCGGTCTACCCGGTTCCCTACCTCGATCCGCTGGCGCACACCGGGGCCGGGTCGCCCCGCGTCACCCACGATCGCCTCATGCGCGGCGCGCTCGATCGGGTGCGGGCCGATCTGGCCGGTCGCTCGGCGCGATCGGTCGTCGTCGCCCACACGTTCGTGAACGGCGCCACCCCGTGCGAGTCCGAGCGTCAGCTCACCGTCGGCGACGTCGAGCTGGTCGGCCTCGATGCGTTCGACGGGATCGACTACGTCGCCCTCGGCCACCTCCATCAGGGCCAGGCGTGGTGCGACGATCGCATCGCCTACTCGGGCACCCCCTTGCCCTTCTCGTTCTCCGAGGAGCACCACACCAAATCGGTCCGCATCGTCGATCTCGCCCCCGACGGCTCGATCGCCGTGCAGGTCGTGCCGCTCGCCGTCGGCCGGGCGCTGCGCACCCTCCACGGCGATCTGCACACCTTGCTCACCGACCCCACCATCGCGTCCGCCGAGCCGGCGTTCGTGCGGGCGGTCCTCACCGATCGCCACCTCCCGCTCCAGGCCATGAACCAGCTGCGCAACCGGTTCCCCCATGCGGTCGAGCTCCGCCACGTCCCGGCCATCGGCGCCGACATCACGCTCACCCCCGAGGCGGCGCCGCCCGATGTGCGCGGCGCCGATCCGTTCGACCTGTCGCTGCGCTTCCTCGACGAGCAGCGGGGCTTCCCGGTCGACGGCCACGAACGCCACGTGCTCACCACCGCCTTCGATCAGGCCCGGCGCGAAGCGTCATGAGACCGCACCGGCTCACGATGGTCGCGTTCGGTCCCTATGCCGGGACCGAGTCCGTCGACTTCGACGCGCTCGTCGGCGAGGGCCTGTTCCTCATCCACGGCCCGACCGGCTCGGGCAAGACGTTCCTGCTCGATGCGCTGTCGTTCGCCCTGTACGGCGAGGTCACCGGCGAACGCGCCGTCGCCTCGTTGCGCTCCGACCACGCCGACCCCTCCGCCGCGCCCCACGTCACCCTCGAGTTCGATGCGCAGGGCGAGCGTTGGCTCATCGAGCGGGTCCCCGCGCACCAGCGGGCCGGCCTGCGCTGCGCCAGCCTCGTCGACAAGCCGGCCAGGGCGCAGCTCAGCCAGGCCGTCGGGGGCGACTGGGTGCCGGTGGCATCGGGTGTCCGCGAGGTCGGCCTGCGCATCCACGACCTCATCGGCCTCGATGCCAGACAGTTCCGCCAGGTGATCCTGTTGCCCCAGGGTGGGTTCGAGCAGGTGCTGCGGGCCAGCTCCGAGACCCGGGAGGGGCTCCTCAAGACCCTGTTCGACTCCGTGCTGTTCGAGAGCGTGTCGCTCCACCTCGACCGCGAGGCCAAGGATGCCACGGCATCGCTCGGCGACGCCGACCGCACCCTCGCCCAGATCCGATCGCAGGCGTTCGAACGCTGGATCGAGGTCGCCGGATCGGCTGACGGCCCCGCGGTCCAGGTCGAGGTCGAGGTCGAGCCCGAGGCCGGGGTCGGCCCCGTCGACCAGCTCGGGCTCGATCGCCTGGCCGCTCAGGTGCGCGCCGCCGCCGCCGGCCAGGTCGCCCGGGCCACCGACGCCGAGCACACGCTCGCCGCCGCCCGCCACCGGCTGGCCGGGCTGACCGTCACCGCTGAGCGGATCCAACGGCGCAGCGAGGTGCTGGCCCGACGGGCTCAGCTCGCCGCCGACCGTCCCGCCGTCGAGACGCTGCGCACCGACCTGCACCTCGCCGCCGCGGCGGCGTCGCTCCGGCCGCCCATCGAGCACCGAGACGACGCCCACCGAGCCGCGGCCGACACCGAGGTGGCGCTCACCGACGCCGCCGAGCACGCCCACGGGGTGATGGCCGCCAGCCCGATCCGCCTGCCCGATCCGATCGGGCGGCTGCTCGCACCCGGGACGCCCGGCGCGTCCGGGCTCGACGCGTCCCGGCTCGAACCCGCCCAGCACGCGCTGGTCGCCCTGCGCACCGAGCTCCGCGCCCTCGAGGCGGTGGCCGAACGCCATCGCGTGCTCGTCGCCGAAGCCCACCAGCACGACCTCCGCGCCCAGCAGCACGACGCGCAGCTGGCCCGCGCCCGCGAGGAGCTCGCCGGGTTGCACGCGCGCCGCGGGGCCACGCGATCGGCGCTCGCCGCAGCCGCCGACGCCGCCGCCCGGCTCGACGGCCTCGAAGCCGACGCCCGAGCGTGGGCCGAGCGCGCCCAGGCGGCGTCGCAGCTCGACGATGCGGCCGGTCTGGTCGAGGTCCGCCGCCGGGAGCACCTCGATGCCGACCGCTCGCTGCAGGATCGCCGGGCGGCGCTCAACGACCGGCGCGAGGCCTACCTCGACGGCATCGCCGCCGTCCTCGCCGCGCACCTCGCACCCGGTGAGGCGTGCCTGGTGTGCGGGTCCGCCCACCACCCTCGGCCGGCCACACCGGGCGCCGGGGCGGTCACCGCCCAAGACATCGCCGACGCCGAGACCCGGGTGGAGCGCGCCGAGGGATCCGAGCGCCTCGCGGCGGACCACCTGCACGTCGCCGAGGAGGCGCTGCACCTGCTGCAGACCCGGGCCGGCCCGGCCGCCGCCGATCCGGCGGCCG
>JBBSTY010000031.1:0-29767 GCA_038235385.1 Acidimicrobiales bacterium
CCACCCTCGCGGTCGAGACCACCGGGGCCCCCACGCCCACCACCCCCGGCGGTGGCGGGGGCGGCGGCGACCCGACACCCCCAACCCCCGCGCCGACCACCCCTCCGGTCACGCCGGTGTACGTCGAGTTCGGGAACAGCCCCAACAACGCGGTGAACAACTACGACGCCAACGCTCCGGGCTCGCCGAAGCTGTCGTGGCGGGTCGACGGCGAAGCCACCGTCACCGTCGAAGGCCCGAACTTCTCCAGTTCGGCGCCGAGTGCCACCAACCAACCGGTCTGTCCGGTGCCGACTGATGGAGCGGGCCGCTGCTTCTTGAACCCGATCGCTATTGGGTTCCCGGCGACCTTCGCCTACCGCATCACCGTGCGCCAGCCGGGGATCTCGGCTCCACGGGTCCAGCAGGTCGTGCTCGTGATCCGCAAGGACTGAACCGAGCGAGTTGACAGCGACCGCCGACCCGGGCCGGTCAGGCGTCGGTCGTGACGGTGACGGCGCCGCCGTTGGACGCCGCCGGTGCCATGGTGGCGTCGGGGGGCGGGATCGTCGGGCGTTCGGTGCCGATGATGCTCTGGAGCTTGGTGAAGTAGACCGAGGCGACCCGGTCGATGCTGGCGCGGTCGAGCACGAGCGGGGTCCGCTGGTACTCGCACACCGACCGGAGGATCTTGCACACCTCCTTGGGGAGGTACGGGCGGAGGTCGCCGTCGCCCATCGTGCGGGTCACGTGGCGCAGGTACGCCTCGGCGCCGTTGTCGATCATCACGCCGTAGGTGGCGGCTGCCCGCCCCAGCACCTCGTCGAACTCGTGATCCGCGATCGGAGGGATGAGGATCTTGTTCTGGATGCGCCGGAAGAACGCCTCGTCGCCGAGGGTGTTCGGGTCGAGGTTGGTGGAGAAGACGATCTTGGCATCGAACGGGATCTCGAACTTGAGCCCGTAGCTCAGGGCGAGGTAGTCCACCTTGCGGTCGAGGGGCACGATCCAGCGGTTGAGCAGCGTCTCGGGGGTGAGCATGTGCTGGCGCCCGAAGTCGTCGATCACGAAGACACCGTTGTTGGCCTGCATCTGCAGCGGCGCGATGTACACCCCGTTCGACTGCTCGTAGGTCAGGTCGAGCTGGTTCATCCGCAGCTCGCCGCCGGCGATGACCGCGGGTCGCTGGCACAGGACCCAGCGGGCGTCGAGCTCGGGCGGCTGGGTGGCGACGGGCCGGTGGACGATGGGATCGAACACCGTGATGATCTGGCTGTCGACCTCGACGGCGCGGGGTACGAGGATGGCGTCCTCGTGGATGCGGTTGAGCCGCTCGGCGATCGACGACTTGCCGGTGCCGGGCGGGCCGTAGAGGAACATGGCCCCGTCGGCGAGGAGCGCGGGGCCGAGCTCGTCGAGGAGCCGGTCGTTCACGACCAGGTCGGCGAACGCGTTGCGCATGACCTCCTGGGTGATCTCCGGTGTGGCCCGCTGGGCGAGCACCACGGATCGGTAGTCCGAGATGCTCACCGGAGCGTGGCCGGCGTAGCGGCACAGGCGCATGCGCTCGTTGGCCTGCTCCTTGCCCGAATCGGTGAGCGTGAGCTGGTAGTCGCGGCCCTCGAGCCCGAGCACCTCGAGGTACCGGAGGTCGCGCAGCTCCTCGATGACGCCGACCATGAGCTGCGGGCTCAGGCCGAGCCCCTGACCGAGCCGCACCGACGAGGTGCGACCCTCGAAGAGCGCGCGACGCAGGGCGAGGTCGTGGACGAGAGAGACCGGGATCCCGAGATCGTCGGTGTGGCGCGGTGAGCGCAGATCGATTCCCTCGGACATGGACGAGGCCCCCTTGGCTGGACTAGGTCGTTCAGCCTAGGTGGCAGGCCCCAACCGCGCCACGGTTCGTGTCGGGAACCTCACGGAGACGAACGTCTGGGCGCGCAGGTGGCGGTGCTGTCGTTCCAGTCGGCCAGCACGGCCGTGCGGGAGACCTGGGCCAGGACGTTCATGCCCGGGGGGCTGAAGTGGAGCCCGTCGGGCGCCCGGACGACCACCGGTTCGCCGTCGGCGCCGGGCAGCGTGTCGGTGTAGGAGCCGTCGTCGGCCGCGATCACCCGCCAGTCGACGAACCCGACGCACGGGTGGCGATCCGGCAGCGCCAGCGCGATGGCGTTCGCCCGGTCGATGCGACCTTCGATCGGGCCGTAGTAGCCCGTGGTCTGCGCCGGTGGGGCGAGGACCCAGAGCACGAGCGCTCCGCCGCTCTGGGCGATGGTGATCGCCTGGTCGGCCGTGTGCTCCCACACCGCCCACGTCTCGTCGGTGTCGGGCACCAGCGGAACCCCGAGCAGGGTGAAGGGGGCGCGGCGCTCGTCGTAGCCGCAGCACGACTCGATCACCACGACGTCGGGGTCGAAGCTGGCCACCCGCTCCTCGAGCTCACCCAGCCACCGCGCCTGGTCGAACAGCAGGCTGGTGCCCGGACCACCGATGGCATCGGTCTCGACGCCGGATTCGTCGAAGGTGCTGCTGATCACCGGGAACGCCTGGTGGAGGAGCGAGTCGCCGATGAACAGCACCCGCTTCGGCGGCGGCGGCGGCGCCGGCGCAACGGTCGACGCCGACGACAGGTTGGTGGCGCTCGGCGACGTGATGGGGGGACGGGTGATGACCGGCGTACCGGCGGCATCGGCGGCGATCTCGACGGCGCGGGCATCGGCGTGGGTGCCGAGGTTGATGGCCACGAGGCCGATTGCGAGCACCCCGACGAGGCACGCCGAGCCCGTGGCCCACGTGAGCCGGACCCGACCCTCGCGGATGGGGCGCTCCAGCCACCGGTAGGACGCCAGGGCGACGGCGAGGGTGACGCCCACCCGGACGACGACGAGCGCGACGCCGTCGAGGCCGGTGCGCTCGGGCGAGAGCCACTGGAACAGCGGCCAGTGGTACACGTAGATGCCGTAGCTGATCGTGCCCGCGAACACGAGCGGGCGCCACGACAGCGCGGCGGCCACCGGCCCGGCCGTGATGGCGCCGAGGACGAGCACGCACGACACGGCGGCGACGAACCAGAGCCCGCCCCGGTAGATCCACTCGTCGGCGGTGGTGACCCGCGCCCAGAGGAGGGCGGCGACGACGATGGCGACCACCGCGGCCACGGTGATCCACAGGCGCGGTGTGCCGTCGGCGAGCGTCGGGATGGGGGAACGGCGCAGCAGCGGCCCAGACGGGGCTCCGGACTCGCATGGGGAACCGTCGAGCGCCGGCGGGTCGACGGGGACGACCTCGAGATCGACGGTGGGGTCCGACGACGCCGCAGGGCCGGCGGCGCCGGTGAGCGGCAGGTCGAGGGCGTTGGCGAGGACCGTGAGCGTCGCTCGGTTGACCGGGTTGGCCAGGCTGGCGAGCGGCGCGTCCTCGGCCTCCGCGACCTCGACCGCGACCTCGACCGCGGGCTCGGGCTCGGCGGGGGCCGGGGTGGCGCGGCGCGCGGCGCGCCACCACCCTTCGAGGACCAACGCGAGCAGGACGCCCGCGAGGATCTCGGCCATGCGGGTGATCGACGAGAAGTACACGCGGGAGGTCTCGTTGGCGTCGAAGGTCACGATGGTCGCCACCATCGAGATGGCCAGCAGCGCACCCATCACGGTGAACCAGATGCGTCGTGACGCCCGCAGGGCGATGAGCGCGGCGACGACGAGCGGGAACAGGACGTAGAACTGCTCCTCGATGGCCAGCGACCAGTAGTGCAGGATCGGCGACGGTTCCTGGTAACCGGCGGCGTAGGCGTCGCCCGCGAAGAGGAAGCGCCAGTTGGCGACGTAGGCGAGCGCGGCCCACACGTCGCCGGGCAGACGGCGGAGCTGGTCGGCGTCGCCTCCGAACGCGGCGAACAGCACGGCGAGCGCGAGGCCGGCCCAGGCGGCCGGGAGCAGCCGGCGGAAGCGGCGACCCCAGAACCGGCCCATGGCGATGCGCCCGTGGTCGGACCGCTCGGCCAGGATCAGGCTGGTGATCAGGAACCCCGACAGCGTGAAGAAGAGCGACACACCGAGGAACCCGCCCGGCAGCCATCCCAGCTCGAGGTGGTAGACGAGGACCCCGATGACGGCGAGTCCCCGCAGCCCGTCGAGCGCCTTGATGTGCGGGAGCTTGCCGGGCGTTGGCGGGGTGGACGTGGCGGCGAGCGCGGTGGTGGGGCCGGTGGCGGCCGGCTTCGCTCCCGCGACGGGCGCCTCGCGACCCGACCCGCTGTGAGCGCCGGGTCCGGTGGTGATCGCCTCCGTGTTCGGCGCTACGGCCATCGCGGTCGATCGTAGTGCGGCCGGCCCGGGGTGCCGTGGCGCCGGAAGGGGCCTCAGGCCACCGTCGGCTTCGGGGCACGGGGGCGCCGACGGTGCGCCGACGGTGCCGCCGTGATGGTCGGAGCGGGCACCCCCTCGAGATCGAAGACCCAACGGGCACCGTCGCGACGCGCCCGCCCCAGCGTGGCACCGGGGATGGAGCGGTCCGAGATGGTCACGGGCGAGAACCCGAGGGCGACCGCCTTCTCGGCGACCTTGGCGATGAACCCGACGTGGCCACCGATGGCTCCGGCGGGAGCGAACGCCACCACACCCGTGCGGACGTCCTCGTCGAGCTGCTCGCGCTCCGCGTCGTCGAGCGCCCATCGCAGCGACGGATCGCCCACCACGGCGACCGTGGCCTCGGGCACCTGAGCCCGCAGGTCGCGCACGGCGTGGTGGAGCTGCGCGAGCGATGCGGTGGCCCGACGCCACCCGGCGAGGGTGTCGGCGTCGACGATCACCAACAAGCGCTCGACCATGACCCGGACCCTACCGGAACCCCACCCGGGCGAATCACCCCACAGCGGCCGCCGTCACCACCTGGACCTAACCTCGACGCCATGACCGACACCGCCGCCGCTGATCTCGATCCCGTCGAAACCGACCTCACCGCCGCTGATGTCGAGTGGGACCTCGACCCGTTGCTGGACGGGGCCACCGTCGAGCAGCTGCTCGACCGGGCCGACACCGTCGCCACCGACATCGAGGCGTACCGGGGCCGGGTCGCGGGTCTCGGCGCCGACGAGCTGGTCGCGCTCGTGGGTCTGTTCGCCACCTTCCAGACCACGCTCGGTCGGGCCGGCAACTACGCCAGCCTGCGCTACGCCACCGACTCGGTGGACGAGACGCGTGGTGCGCTCATGGCCAAGGTGAGCGAGCGGGCCACGGCGACCGCCAGCCGCCTCCTGTTCTTCGAGCTCGAGTGGGCCGAGGCGGACGAGGGCCACGTCGACACCGTCCTCACCGACGAACGCCTGGCGTATGCGGCCCACCACCTCCGCACGATGCGGCGCTACCGCGACCACCTGCTCACCGAGCCCGAGGAGCGCGTCCTCACCGAGACGTCCATGTCGGCGGCCCCCGCCTGGGTCCGGCTGTTCAACGACCTCACCTCGTCCATCGAGCTCGAGCTCCCGGCATCGCTCGCCGGTGACGCCGACGCGCCTGCCGACCAGACGGTCACCGTCGGTCTCGAGCAGGGGCTGTCGATGCTCCAGCACCCCGACCGCGACACCCGGCGCGTCGCCGCCGAAGCCGTCACCGCCGGGCTGGCCCCAGGGCTGCGCACCCGGGCGTACGTGTTCAACACCCTCCTCCTCGACAAGTCGGTCGAGGACCGCCTGCGGGGCTACCCATCGTGGATCTCGTCGCGCAACCTGTCCAACGAGGCGAGCGACGAATCGGTGCAGGCGCTCGTCGATGCGGTGGTGGCCCGCTACGACCTGCCCCAGCGCTGGTACTCGCTCAAGGCCCAGGTGCTCGGCGTCGACACGCTGGCCGACTACGACCGCATGGCGTCGGTCGCGTCGGACGAATCACGCATCGGGTGGGCCGAGGCCACCGAGGTGGTGCTCGACGCCTACGCCAGCTTCTCCCCCGAGCTCGCCGACACCGCCAAGCGGTTCTTCGACGGTCGCTGGATCGACGCGCCCACCCGGCCCGGCAAGCGGCCGGGCGCGTTCTGCGCGTACACCGTCCCGGATCATCACCCGTATGTGTTCCTCAACTGGACGGGTCGGGCGCGCGACGTCGCCACCCTGGCCCACGAGCTCGGCCACGGCCTGCACGCCTACCTGGCGCGCGAGCAGGGGGTGTTCCACCAGGCGACCCCGCTGACCCTGGCCGAGACCGCTTCGGTGTTCGGCGAGACGGTCACCAACAACGCCCTGCTGGCCACCCTCGACGATCCGGCGGCGCGCTTCGCGCTGCTGGCGTCGACCCTGGAGGACTCGATCGCCACCGTCTTCCGCCAGGTCGCCATGAACCGCTTCGAAGACGCGGTGCACACCGCCCGGCGCAGCGAGGGCGAGCTGTCGGTGGAGCGCTTCGGCGACGAGTGGGTGGCGTCGCAGCGGGCGATGTTGGGCGACAGCGTCGAGCTCACCGAGGGCTACCGCACGTGGTGGAGCTACATCCCGCACTTCATCGGCACGCCCGGCTACGTCTACGCCTACGCGTACGGTCAGTTGCTCGCGCTGTCGGTGTACGCCCGGTACGAGCAGAGCGGCGCCGCCTTCGTGCCCGACTACCTCCGGCTCCTGTCGGCGGGCGGGTCCCTGTCGCCGGCCGAGCTCGGTCGCATCGTCGACTGCGACCTCGAGGACCCGGCGTTCTGGGACGCCGGTCTCGACATCGTCGCCCGCCAGCTCGACACCGCCGTCGACGCGGCGCGAGCCGCCGGCCACCGCCTCGACGGCTGATCGCGGCGTCGGGATGCGATGTCTCGTCGTCGGGTGCGGTCTGGCAACATCGGCGCCACGATCGTCGTGGGGACCTGGCGATCGGTACGCACATCAGGGGGATCCATGAGCCATCCGAGCGCCGAGGTGCGCGCCGCCGTCGACCGCTACCTCGAGCTGCGTGCTCGCATCGAGGCGGGCGACGGCATGTGGACCGATCTCGCCGATCTGTTCACCGACGACGTCGTCTACATCGATCCGGCGTGGGGTCGCATCCAGGGCGTCGACGAGGTCCGGGCGTTCATGGACGAATCCATGCGCGGCCTCGAGGACTGGAACTTCCCGGTCGAGTACACCGCCATCGACGGCGACACCGTGGTCGTCAAGTGGACCCAGCAGCTCCCCGGCACCCGCCCCGACGGCTCCCGCTACGAGCAGTCGGGGTACTCGACGCTGGTGTACGCCGGCGAGGGGCGGTTCTCCTACGAGGAGGACATCTTGAACATGGCCCACGTGCTCGAGGACCTCAAGGCGTCGCGGTGGAGGCCGGGTGAGGGGTTCGTGCTCCCTCCCTCGCACCCGAACCGGGCCTTCCACCGCCCATGAGCTCCGACGCCGGCACCGCGCCGAGCCTGGGCACCGGCCCGGACCCCGACCTCCCACCGGAGGTCGTCGAGGCCATCGACGCCCTGCCGTCCGACGACGAGATCGTCGACGGTCCCGACTCGGTCGACCGGTTGATCGGTGTGCTCGACCTCGAGCCGGCCGGCGCCGACCGCTTCCGCGCCGCCAACGGCCAGATGACACCGGGCGAACGCCTCTTCGGCGGTCAGGTGGCGGCCCAGGCGCTGCATGCGGCGTCGGCCACCGTCGATCCCGAGCACGCCGCCCACTCGATGCACGCGTACTTCGTGCGCCCCGGTCGCAACGGGACGCCCATCGACCTCGAGGTCGAGCGCACCCGTGACGGTCGGTCGTTCACCACCCGCCGGGTGCTGGCCCGGCAGGGCGACGAGACGATCTTCGAGATGTCGGCGTCGTTCCATCGCAGCGAGGACGGGCGTGAGTACCAACTCGGCATGGCCTCGGGCGTCCCCGACCCCGAGGACGCCCCCGCACGGATGATGTTCATGCCCGAGTCGATGCGCTCGCGCCTGCCGATGGAGATGCGTGAGGTCGGCGCCCCCGAACCCGACGAGCACGGGTGGTACCCGTCGACCCGCCGGGCGTGGATGCGCATCAAGCGGCCCATCGGCGACGACCCGGTGCTGCACCAGTCGTTGCTCGCCTACCTCTCCGACATGGGCGCCATGTTCGGCGCGCTGGCCCCACCGGCCGACGGCGGCCGCCCGGAGTTCCTGATGGGCGCCAGCCTCGATCACGCCCTCTGGTTCCACCGGCCGATGCGGGTGGACGAGTGGTTCCTCTACGACCTCCACGCCGTGTCCAACGCCGGCTCCCGCGGCCTGGCCCGCGGCACCATGCACAGCCACGACGGGACCCTCGGCGTGTCGGTCGCCCAGGAGGCCCTCCTCCGCCTGGCTCCTCCGAGGCAGGACCCCTGAGCATCCCGGCAACCGACGGGACGCGATCGGTCACGCCGTCGACGTGACGAGGGGGATGTTCTGGGGGGACGGGACCCCGCCGGCCTGCTCGGCGGTGATGGCGAGCGTGGTCACCGGCCCCTGCACGTGGAAGGCGCTGGTGCCCGGGTCGTTGCCGAGCACGCCGAGCGACACCGCGCCGGCGGCGCCGATGTTCCACAGCTGGTAGGTGCGATCGGGCGAGAGCGGATCGAGGGTGCTGCGCACCAGGTAGCCGTCGCCGTTGGGGGTGACCACGGCCGTGGCCGTCTCGTCGCCCGAATCCGAGGTGAGCTCCAGGACCCGGCTGGCCGGGTTGTCGAGCGCGGCGGCGGCCAGGTCGTCGATGGAGGCGGCGGGCGGCGGGAGCGCCACCTGCTCCTGGAGATCCTGGTTGTCGCGGGCGACCTGCACCAGACCCGCAGCCAGCACGACGATGACGACCGCCGCGGCGGCCAGACCGGCGATCCACCCGATCGGAGGACGGCGCCGGTCGGCCAGGTGCACGACGGGAGCCGGTTCGGAGGGCGACAGGAACGTCGGGACCGGCACCTCGCTGGGACCGTCACCGATGTGGTTGGCGATGACCGACCACAGCTCGTCGGGCGCGACCGACGCGGCGGTGGTTCCCAGGGCGGCGGCGACCTCGAGGTGCTGGTCCACCTCGGCCCGGCAGTCGGCGCACACGGCGAGGTGCTCGTCCACCGCGTGGCGTTCGTCGTCGTCCAGCGCGTCGAGCGCGTAGGCGCCCAGCAGATCGATGAGCTCGTCGTGTCCGTTCATTGCGGTGCCTCGATGCCGGCCTTGCGGAGCTCGGTGCCCATCCGTTTGAGCCCCGAGCGGATGCGGCTCTTGACGGTGCCCTCGGGTTGATCGAGCACGACCGCCACCTCCTTGTACGTGTGGCCCTCGAAGTAGGCGAGCTCGATGGCATCGCGTTCGCCGTCGGGGAGGGTGTCGAGGATGTCCTTGACCTGTTCGGCGGCGGCCAGGTCGACCACCTCACGCTCGAGGTCGTCATCGCGGTGGCGGGCGTCGGAGCTCCCGACCCGTTCCTCGCGCCGGTGCCGGGCGCTCTCGGCCCGGATGAGATCCACCGACCGGCCGTGGGTCTGGGCCAACAGGTACGAGCGCAACGCGCCGCGTTCGGCGTCGAAGCGGTCGGGGTGGTCCCAGAACCGGATGAAGACGGTCTGGACGATGTCCTCGGCGAGGCTCCGCTCACGCAGCAGGCGCAGCGCCAGGCCGAGGACGGCCCCGCTGTGGCGGCGGTACACCTCGGCCAGCGCGTCCTGGTCGTAGCGCCCGATGGCGATGACGAGGTTCACGTCGCTGGCGTGTCGGTGGTCGGTCGAGGATCTCGGCATGTCATCGGTCATACGGAGCCGTGCCCCGGTTCGGATGACCGAGGCAGCGCGAGATCCCGAACCCGCGCCAGGTCGGGCTCCATACCCAGTTGTGGAGACGAAGAGAACGCAGATCGAACCAGTCTATGGAGCCCGGAAAGATCAGCCTTGTTGGATCTGATGGTGCGTCGATCGGGGGTGTCGAGCAGCACGTGACCGTCGGTCAAAACCCAACGGTGTCGAGCGAATGGGGACCCTGGTGGGCGAATCTGATTGTTGTCATCCAGATGTCGATCGGTGCCGAACACTTCACGAATGCGAGTGGGGGCAACGCTGCCCCTTTCTCTCCGCCGTGCTTCGACCACCTCGGTCGGACACCGTTTCGAAAGGCATCACATGATGGTGAACGAACCCGCCCTGAAGGGCCTGATCGAGGAGTCGCAGGACCTGCACAGCGACGCCATGCGAGAGGTGAAGCCGGCGCTCGCCGGCCTGACCGAGTTGCATCACGATGCACCGAGCGAGCCCCTCGACCGTCCGACCATCGACCGGATCAACGGGGAGCGCTCTACCTTGGCCGGGCGGACCACCTCGGCCCTGGCGGGCGCCGGTCTGCTCGCCACCGGCATCGGGGCGTCGCTCGTGGCCCTGCTGGCGTCGCCGGCGTCGGCCGACGAGGCCATGGACATCCAGATGCTCCAGACAGCCACCTCGCTCGAGCTCCTGGCCGTCGCGACCTACGGCGCTGCCCTCGAGCTCCCGTTCATCGCCAACGGCAACGCCGTGGTGAAGACCTTCGCCGAGACGACCATGCAGCAGCACAAGGAGCACGGCGGGGCCTTCGCGGCATCGACCAAGGCCTTGGGCGGCACGGAGCAGACCAACCCGAACGCCAAGTACCTCGCGGTCGTCGAGGAGACCAAGCCCACCCTGGCCGGTCCCGGCGACGTCGTCGCGCTCGCCATGGCCCTCGAGGAGGTGGCCACCGACACCTACCTCGCCAACCTGTCCCTGCTCGTCGACAGCGATGCCAAGGCGCTCTTCGCGAGCGTCATGGGTGTCGAGTGCCAGCACCTCGCGACGCTGCGCGCCGTGAACGCCCTCGTCGCCGCCGGCGACGCCGGCATCGCCCTCATCGCCATCCCGACCGACGTCGCCGCGCTCCCCGCGGCCGCCGGCAGCGTGGCGTTCCCCAAGCCCTTCGAAGAGCCCGACATGGCCAGCCCGCCCGCGGAAGGAGCGGTCAAGTGAGCAAGAACAACCAGAACGACATCGATCTCGAAGGTCTACAGGCAGGCATCGCCAAGCCCAACCGTCGTGGCTTCCTCGCCCTGGTGGGCGTCGGTGCCGCCGGTGTGGCCCTCGCCGCTTGCAGCAGCGACAACGCCACGTCGACCACGAGCACCACGGCGGCCGCGGCCGGCGGAGGCTCGTCCACCACGGCCAAGGCACCGGGAACCACGGCGCCCTCGGGCGGCGGCGATCTCGAGGTGGCCGCGCTCGCGGCCGGCCTCGAGGTACTGGCGGTCAACACCTACGGCGCCGCCCTCGACGCGGCGACGGCGGGCAAGCTCGGTGCGGTCCCACCCGCGGTCGCCGAGTACGTCACCACGGCCAAGGCCCACCACCAGGCGGCGCTCGACGCGTGGAACGGCGTGCTCACCGGCGCCGGCAAGCCCGCCGTCACCGAGCCCCCGAAGGATCTGGAGGCCACGGTCAACGGCGAGTTCGCCAAGGTCACCGATGTGGGCGGAGCGGCCGCACTGGCCCTGATGCTCGAGGAGATCGCGGCGGCCACCTACCAGAAGGCCATCCCGACCCTGCAGTCCAAGGACGCCATCGAGCTCGCCGGCTCGATCCAGGTCGTCGACGCGCAGCACGTGGCCATCCTCCTGTTCGTGTCGGGTCAGTACCCCGTCCCGGACACCTTCGCCTCCACCGAGAAGGCGGCGGCGTAGCTCACCCGTTCCCCACAGTGGCGGATCCCGGCGCCCCGCCGGTCCCGGTGCACGAGCACCGGGACCGGCGTGGGCCTCGCCCGCCGCGCCCCGACCCGAACCCTTCGAAAGCGAGCGCCTCCCATGCCGATCGAACCCCGCAGACTCACCGTGACGCTCGTCGGGGGCGTGGTGCTGCTCGCCGGCGCCGCCTTCGTGGTGAACCGCACGGTCTCCACGGACACCACGACCACGACCACCCCCACGTCCACGGCGTCGGAGGCGGCACCTGCTGGCCCCGACTCGGCGAACCTGTCGATCGAGTCGTTCGCGTTCGACCCCGACGTGGTGAAGGTGGCGCCGGGCGCCACCGTCTCGGTGACCAACCGCGACGACGCCACGCACACCGTCACCTCCGGCATGCGCGACACCCCCGACGGCCTCTTCAACGTCACCGTGGACCCGGCGGGCACGGCCTCGTTCGCGGCCCCCGTCGAGGCCGGCGACTACCCCTTCGTCTGCATGATCCATCCCGGGATGAAGGCCACGATCCAGGTCGCACCGTGAGGTGAACCCACCTGAGATCCGGCGACCGCGCCGAACCTCGCACCCACCCCGCCACACACCACACCACACCCCACCCCAACCCCAAACCCCACCAGCAACACAGGAGAAGTTCCCATGCCCTTCGGTCCTGAAGTCCTCATCGTCCTCGGTGTCGTCGTCCTGCTCTTCGGCGGTTCCAAGCTCCCCGGCCTCGCCCGCTCCCTCGGCTCGGCCAAGCAGGAGTTCGAGGCTGCGTCCAAGGGTGCCAAGCCCGCGGATGCGCCGGTCGTCGCGCCGGTCGCCGTCGCGCCGGCCACCGTCACCGTCGTCACCGAGACCGAGACGGTCCGCACCGACGCCGCCTGAGGGCCGCGTCGGCGCCGAGCCCCGGGGATCGACCCCGGGGTCGGCACCGGCCGCCCCGCTCGTCCCCTGTCCCGATCCCAACGTCCGGAGCCTGCTCATGTTCAACGTCGGTGGTGGTGAGGTCCTCGTCATCCTGGTCCTCGCCCTCGTGGTCCTCGGACCCGACAAGTTGCCCGAGACCGCCCGGTCCATCGGCAAGCACATCGGCGACGTCCGCCGGATCTCGAACGGCTTCCGCGCCGAGATCACCAACGCCATGGACCTGACGTCGACCACCGCCGCGCCCGCACCGCCGGCGCTCCCCGACCACGACCTCGAGCCCGTCCCGCCCGTCCCGCCCGCCCCGTCCGCGTCCGTGCGGGCCGACGGGCCCGTCGACTCGTTCGTCTGACCGGAGCACCGAACCATGATCCACGCACTCGATCCCGTCATCGACGACGGCCGCATGACCATCTGGGACCACGTGTCCGAGCTGCGTTCCCGGCTCGTTCGATGCTCGCTCGCCCTGCTCGTCGGCGCGGTGATCGGCTTCGCCCTCTACCCGTACCTGCTCGAGTTCCTGAAGGAGCCGTTGAACAGCCTCAACGGCGGGCGCGACTTCATCGCCACCGATCCGCTCGAGCCCTTCGCCACCCGCATCAAGATCTCGGCCTACTCGGCGGTGGTCATCGCCATGCCGGTCCTGCTCTGGCAGATCTGGCGGTTCGTGACGCCGGGCCTGCACGACCACGAGAAGAAGTACGCGGTCCCCTTCGTCGGCGCCGCCACCGCGCTGTTCCTGCTCGGCGCCGCGATCGCCTACGTCACCCTCAACCCGGCGCTCGAGTTCCTGGTGAGCATCGCCGGTGCCGCCGTCGAGCCGTACTACACGGTCGACAACTACGTCACCCTGATCGCCTACATGATGCTGGCGTTCGGGTTCGGGTTCGAGTTCCCGGTGCTGCTCGTGGCGCTCCAGCTCGTCGGGGTCCTGACCCCCCGCAAGCTGGCCTCGTGGTGGCGCCAGGCGATCGTGCTCATCACGGTGGTCGCCGCCGTGATCACGCCCAGCGCCGATCCTGTCTCCATGACCGCGCTCGCGCTGCCCATGGTCGTGTTCTACGGGCTCTCGATCGTGATCGGGAGCCTCCTGACCCGAGGGCGCGGCCAGGGCGCGGCGGCCACGACATGACCGGCGCGTGACGGGCGCATCGACCCCGATCCGGCACGGCGGTCGTGATCCTGGTCTCATGGGACCATGAACGAGTCCGACGTGGCGGTCCCGCCCGGTGCCCGCATCCTGGTGACGGGTGCATCGGGCTACATCGGAGGTCGCCTGGTGGGCCAGCTCCTCGATGCCGGTTACCAGGTGCGCTGTCTCGCCCGCACGCCGGGCAAGCTCGATGCGGCGCCGTGGCGCCAGCAGGTCGAGGTGGTTCGGGGTGACGTGACCGGCGATCTGGCGAGCGCCTTCGACGACGTCGACGCCGCCTACTACCTGGTGCACTCGATCGGTGCCTCCGACGAGTGGGAGGAGCGTGACCGTGCGGCGGCGGCGAACTTCCGCGACCAGGCCGCCGGATCGTCGCTGCGGCGCATCGTGTACCTCGGGGGGTTGGGCCGCGAGCCCGACCCGGGGGAGCAGGAGCTGTCGGCGCACCTGTCGAGTCGCCACGAGGTGGGCCGTGAGCTCGCGGCCGGTCCGGTGCCGGTCACCGAGCTGCGGGCCGCGGTGATCATCGGATCGGGGTCGGCCTCGTTCGAGATGCTGCGCTACCTGGTGGAGGTGCTCCCCGTGATGCTCACCCCGAAGTGGGTGGACACGCGGTGCCAACCCACGGCGGTCCGCGACATCCTGCGCTACCTCGTCGGCGTGTTGGACGAACCGGCCGCAGCCGGCCGCATCTTCGAGGTCGGCGGCCCCGAGGTCCTCACCTACCGCCAGATGATGGACGTGTACGCCGAGATCGCCGGCCTCCCGAAGCGTCGGGTGCTGCGGGTGCCCCTCCTCTCGCCGGGACTGTCCGCCCACTGGGTCGGCCTGGTGACCCCGTTGCCGCGTTCGTTGGCGCGCCCGTTGGTGCGGAGCCTGGTGAACGAGGTGATCGTCGGCCCCGCCGACCCCGGACAGGGCGCGGGCGAGCCCGGCATCACCGAACTGCTGCCCGGCGCGCTCCTGAACTACCGAGAATCGGTGGAGCTGGCGCTGTCACGGCAACGCTCGGGAGAGGTTCCGACCAGTTGGGCGAGCGCGGAGCTCGGCGGGCGCAGCCCCGCAGATCCGATGCCCACCGACCCGGACTGGGCCGGTGGCACCGTGCTCGCCGACCATCGCGACCGTGATGTCGCCGCTCCGGCCGAGGTCACCCACGCCGTGCTGTGCGAGCTCGGCGGCACGACCGGCTGGTACGGCAGCGACCTGCTGTGGACGATCCGTGGGCTCATGGACGCCGTGATCGGCGGGGTCGGCATGCGGCGGGGTCGGCGCGACCCTCGCCGGCTCCGGGTCGGCGACGCGGTCGACTTCTGGCGCGTCGAGGCGGTGGAGGCGCCCACGCTCCTCCGCCTCCGTGCCGAGATGAAGCTCCCGGGCGAGGCCTGGTTGGAGTGGCGCGTCGACGACACCCCGACGGGCTCGCACGTGCACCAGTTCGCCCGCTACCACCCCAAGGGGCTCTGGGGCCGGATGTACTGGCTCGGCGTGGCCCCGTTCCACCGCTTCGTGTTCCCCGGGATGCTGAAGGGCATCGCCACCGAGGCCGAACGACGAGCCGTGGCCGCGACGACGGCCGAGCGTTCGGTCTGACCACGAGCGGCGAGATGGCCCGGGCGAACTATCGTGTGCAGCTCGGTGAGGACGGGTGGAGGCTGCAGCCAAGATGGGGAGCTGGTCATGAAGGCACGGGTCGTAGCGGTGGCCGTCGTCGCGGTGCTGATCGGCGTCCTGGCCGGGTGCACGGCGCCGGTCACCGACTTGGGTGGGGCGACATCGGAGGCCTATGGCATCAACGCCGCCGGCGTGGTCGTCGGCATCTCCGAGCTCGACGGCTCGACGACGAACCACGCCTTCAAGCGCCTGGCCGACAACACCGCCGTGGATCTCGGCACGCTTCCCGGCCACACCTCGTCGTTGGCCGTCAAGATCAACGACGCAGCCACGACGGTCGGTCTTTCGTTCGGATCCTCCCGGTCGGTGGTCGCCTGGGACGCGTCGGATCAGATCACCGACCTCGGCTTCGACGCATTCCCGAGGGACCTCGACGAGGCGGGGGTCATCGTCGGGTTCGATCTCGTCGTGCCCGGCCAACCCGGCCGCCACGCCTTCGTGTACGACCCGGCGATGGGTTCACCGGTCGCCCTCCCCGAGTTGCCCGACGCCGAGGTGTCCTATGCCTGGGGACTCAACGACGTCGGTCAGGCGGTCGGGACGGTCGGCGTGAACGGTGAGGGCATACCCGTGCTCTGGGACCTCGCCGCTGGCACCGTCACCGACCTGCGGCCCACGACGGGTCTCGCCTTCGCTTCCGACATCGGCAACGACGGCACCATCGTCGGCTCCGCTGCCGATGGCAGTGCGGCGATCTGGTCGCCGGGTTCGCCCCATCCCACCGATCTCGGAGTGGGACCAGGCGTGGCCTTCACCCTCAACGACCGTGGCACGGTCGTCGGATCAACACAAGGTGCCCTGCCGACGGCCTTCCGCTGGCACGCCGACACCGGCAGCGTGCTGCTCGGCACCGCCGGCGAGACCAGCAACGCCTATGACGTCAACGACACCGGCGGAACCGTCGGCTACTCGGGGAGCAAGGCCGCCTTCCTCTTCCCCCAGTCGTAGGGCCGGGTTCGCTCAGGCGTCGAGCGGGGGGACGTCCTGCATGTCGTCGAGCATGGCGACCATGAACTCGCGGACGAAGGCGTCGGCTTCGGGGGTGGGTCCCCCGGCGACGCCGCCGTAGATGGCGCCCGAGGCGGGATCGGGGGCGGGCGGATCGAGGGCGTAGGCGACCGCGTCGGCCAGATCGGTGGCGAACGCCTCGACCACACCGGGTTGGGTCTGGGGCCGGGTGACGCACATGTGGATGGCGTTGGGGTACTGCTGGCCGTTGAAGCGCCAGCCCTTGGGACGCATGGCGTCGTTCACGTGGTAGATGTCGAACACGTCGGAGGTGAACGAGAAGCACCAGGTGGGATCGCCCATCAGGCGAAGCTCGTCGTGGCTCTTCACGATGTCCTGCATGGCGAAGGCGGTCTCGAAGATGTCCTTGGCGTAGCGCAGGTACCCCTCGCGGCCGAGGCTCACCATCGATGCCCAGGTGGCGGCGATGAGCCCGCCCGAGCGGCTGCCGGCCAGACCGGGTGAGAGGTACTTGCCGCCCTGCCAGTCGGTGGACATGAAGTACTGGTACGAGCGCAGCTGCTTGCTGCGGTAGCTGAGCACCGAGGTCCCCTTGAGCCCGTAGCCGTACTTGTGGGTGTCGGCGGAGATGCTGGTGACGCCGGGGAGCCGGAAGTCGAAGACCGGGATGTCGTAGCCGAGCGCCTCGCCCCACGGGAGGATGAACCCGCCGAGGCAGCCGTCGACGTGCAGGCCGATGTCGTGGGTGACGGCCAGCTCGGACAGCTCGGCGATGGGATCGATGGTGCCGTAGGGGTAGTTGCCGGCGGAGCCCACGAGGGCGATGGTGTTCGGACCGATGTGGGCGGCGACGTCGGCGGGATCGACGAGGGTGTCGTCGCCGACGGGCACCTTGACCGGCTCGATCCCGAACAGGTGGCAGGCCTTGTCGAACGCCGGGTGGGCGGTGACGGGCAGGATGACCTGCGGCGAGGTGATCCCCTTGGTGTCGCGCGCCCAGTCCCGGTAGGTGAGCATGGCGGTGACGATGCTGTCGGTGCCGCCCGACGTGACCGACCCGCACGGCGTCTCGTCGGGGTGATGCGATGCCACCGCGTCGCCGTGGAGCATGTCGAGGGTCATGGCGATGATCTCGGCCTCGAACTTGGTGGCGCTCGGGCAGATGTCGCGCTGCAGGACGTTCACATGGGCGAACGGTTGGTACGCCCGGGTGAGGAACGCGTAGTGGTCCATGTCGCCGCAGTACATGGTCCCGGAGACCTTGCCGTCACGCCAGAACTGGTCCTCCTCGAAACCCATCGTCTCGAGCTCGGCGATGATCTCGTCGCGTGGACGGCCCGTGTCGGGCATCCGCCGGTTGATCTCGAAGCGGTCGGCGTACGGGAAGCTGGCCATGGTCGTCTCCGTCGGAACAGCGGTCGGCACCGGATGACACGGCGCTCGCGCGCCGCCCCTCGCGGCGCGCGGGTCAGGGTGCGGGCGGTGCGTCGGGGTCGCGGGGCGGCCCCGGATCGGTCGGCGACTCGGTCGAGGGGGTGTCCAGATCCGCCGGCTGGTACGCGGAGGGCGGCGACCAGGTGCTCGAGCCGGTGTCGACCGGCTCGGTGCTCGGGGCCGCCGGCGGAGGTGTCGTCTCCTCGACCGGAGGGACGACGGGTGGCGCCTCGAACGGCGCGGGCGCCTCGAACGGCTGGACCGGCGGGATCGGGGGCGGCGCGTCGAACGGGCCGCTGGGGGTCGGGGCGATGCCCGGATCGGCCGGGGTCGGCGGCGGGTACGCGTTGGTGTCGGTGGGCTGCGGTGGGTAGCCGCCCGACGCTGGCGGGTACCCGCCGGGAGCGGGGGGCGGGTAGCCACCGGGTGCCGCCGGTGGGTAGCCGCCGGGAGGCTGTGCCGGGTAGCCGCCGGGCGCGGACGGCGCCGCGTAGGGGCCGAAGGGCGAGGCGCCACCGTAGCCACCCTGGGCGGCGTCGAGCTTCTTCTTGATGCTGGCGAAGTAGATGATGATCGGCACCAGCCCGATGACGAAGCAGCAGCAGCCGACCACCGCGCCGCCGATGAGCAGCCCCATCCACAGGCCCTTGTTCTGGCCGCTCTGCTGCCACGCCCACTCGGGGTACTTGTTGAGGTCGACGATCGTGTAGATCGCACCGGCGACCATCAGCACCCAGAGAGCGATGCCGATGAAGTTGGCGGGTCCGAAGCTGGACGAACTGCTGTACTGCGCGAACAGGACGGTCATCGGGGAGGCTCCTCCGGTGGCGTGGACGAGCGCAGGTGCCGCCCGAGCCCGCGACCCTATCGTGTGGCTTCGGGCCGGTTTGGCGACCGATCAGTCGCAGAGCTGCTCGGGGTGACGCGTGGACACCATGCGCCGCAGCCCGTCGCGCCACCCGACGGTGGTGGGGCCGGTGATCTCGCGTCGTCGGGTGATGTCGACGGTGACCCCGCCGATGCTGGCATCGGTCTCGACCAGGCGCGGCTCGCGGCCGACCAGATCGCCGAGGTACCGCGACCACTCCATCAACGAAACCTGCTCGTCGCCTGCCCAGTTGACGATGGTCGCCGGAACCGCGGCCGCGGCGAGCAGGGCCGGGATGCTGGCGATGATGTCGTCCTCGTGGATGGGGTTGAACAGGTTCGGGTCGTTCGGGTGCACGTCGATCGGGAGGTCGGCGAGGATGCACTCGAGGTGCCAGTTCGGCCAGCCCCCGTTGTCGCCGTAGGGGACGTTGAGCCGGGCGATGGTGGTGGGGAGCCCGAACTGGCGGGCGCCGGTGCGCACGACGGCTTCGGCGGCGATCTTGGCGATCGAGTAGGTCGGCATGATCGCCCGGTGGTTGTCGCCGAGCGGGTCGGTCTCGCGCAGCAGGTGCGCGCCGGCGGGTTGGTACACGCCGGTGGACGAGCAGTGCAGGAACGCGCCGGCGTCACGACAGTGGGCCATCAGCAACCCCGCCGCTTCGGCGTTGGCCCGCAGGTCGACCTCCCATCGGCCCGACTTCACCGCCGCCAGGTTGAGCACGACGTCGACCTCGGTGGGCACCGACGAGAAGTCGCCGTCGGCCAGGTTGACCGGGATGCAGCGCACGCCGTCGACCTCGAGCCGCTCCCGCTCGGCGGCGTCGGTGAAGCGGGCCAGACCGATGACCGTGTTCTCGCGCGCCAGCGCTCGGGTGATGGGCAGGGCGACCTGACCGGTGGGTCCGGTGATGAGGATGGTCTTGCCCCGCAGGGGTGCGACGGCAGCGGGGTCGGTCACCCGGTGAACCGGGGCCGGACCGACACGGGTGAAGCCGGCGTCGCGACGACGACCACGGCGACGGGTGCCGGTGCCGGTGTCGAGGGGATCGGCGTCGTCGGTGCCGGGACCCCGGTGGTGGTGGTCGTGGTGGTGGGCTCCGGATCGGGGACGGGTCCCAGCGCGTCCGGGTCCTCGATGTCGCTCGGCGCGCACGACGGGGGCGCCGAGATCGGGTTGCAGCGCGCCGGGGTGCCTCCCGGCATGACGACCTGGTAGGGGACCGCTCGGTCGGGGTGCTCGGCCTCACGGATCGGGTCCGGGACGGGGTAGTCGGTGCTGATGAACTGGGCCCCGCTGGCGAGCGCCTGGTCGCGGTCGGCGAACAGGTCGGGGTTGGCCTGGCGAGGGTCGGCATCGGCCCGGGTGCGCACGATGTAGCCGGCGGCCACGGCCGACTGGATCCTGGCGAAGTCGCCGATCGGGTCGTTGTACTTGATGAACGCGGTCTCGGGGTTGCCGGGCTCGGAACCGCTGGTGAACATCACCCGACCGGCGAGGGACGGGTGTCCGGCGAGGTAGCTGCTCTGGACGGCGCCGCCGTTGTCCAGCGCGAACAGCACGCGCCCCCGTGACGCGCCGAGGGTCGGCCACCCGTCGTTCAGGATCGCTTCCTCGAGGGTGGCGCGGCTGCCGCGCACGTCGTCGGGCGTGATGATGTCCTCGGGGTCGAACGCGGCCCGGATCTCCGCGTCGAGCTCGTCGAGCTCGGCTGGCCCGATGGGAACGATCGGGGCGTAGCCGAGGCCGAGGAGGTCGGGGACGACGTCCTGCTTGGCCTCGATCAGGATGGTCAACGGTGCGTGACCAGGGTTGGCGTCGGACCAGGTCCTGACCGCAGCGAGGCAGGTGCGCAGGTTCCAGCACGTGCTCTCGACGTCGACCTCGTGGATGTGCAGGACCTTGAACCCGGGCTCGTGGAGCTCGGGGATCCCGGGGTCGGCGGGCAGGCCGGCGGCCTCGTGGGACTTGCGGTCCGAGAAGATGGTGCCGTCGGGGTCGGCCCACACGTCGAGCTCGATCTGGCGCACGCCCTGGTCGGCGAACTGATCGGCGAGCGGGAGCTGCTCGTAGTCCCACTCGGCGGTGATGCCCGGGATCACCGTCTCGATGAGGTCACGGAACTGCGGTTGGGGCCGGAGGTGGAAGCTGTTGTGGGTGCCCAGCACCTGGAGCTCGTTGAGCCGGAGCGTGTCGTCGTTCGGGTAGCGGCTGTCGGCGCCGGCTCCGGCGGCGCCGAAGGTGACCGCGAGCAACGACAGGGCGGCCACGAGGATGGGGACGGCGGATCGGCGCATGGCCGGGAATGCTACCCGTGACCCCGTCTCTCGGTCGCCATCACCGGCGGGTCCCAGAAGCCATCGCTGGTGTGTCCCACAAGTAGGGTCGGCGGATGATCGTGGTGGTGGTCGCCCTCGGCGTCGTGTGCGTCGCGTTGCTGGTGTGGATCGTGGTGCTCGCCCGTCAGAGCGGCGCCCGTTCGGCCCGCATCGTGGAGCTCGACGGCAAGCTCGTCGAGGCCGACCTCGCCGCGGCGAGCGCGTCCGAGCGGGCCGACAAGGAATCGGCGAGGGCGGTCGAGGCGGAGGGCCGAGCCAAGGCGTCCGAGTCGAGCGCCACCGCCGCCGAGCGGCGCGCCGACGATGCCGAACGACGATCGGAGGAGGCCGAGGAGAAGGTGGCCGAGGCGATCGACCGGGCCGATCGATCCGAGGAGCGGGCGCTCGCCGCGTCGGAGTCGGCGGCGGTGGTCGAGGCCGAACTGGCCGCCGCCCTCGAGATCAGGCTGTTCGACGCCGACGGCATGTGGGCGTTCGGTCGGCGGCGCATGGAGCGGCTCTGGCGCGATCGGCTCCGCCTGTTCCCCGACGACGAGCCTCCGCTCGACGGGTCGTCCGCCGACACCGAAGCTGCCGTTCGACTCATGGCCGAGGCCAGCCGGGAGGAGTCCGGTGTCGTGGTCGACGTGGTGTGGTCGGTCACCGACGACCTGTCGCCCGCTCGGACCGCTCTGCTCGTCCTGCTCGCAGAGGAGCTGATCGCCATCGCCCGCGAGTCCGACGGTGGCGAGCTCGACGTCCGGACCGACGGCGACGCGATCATGGTGACGTTGCGGGCCGATCCGGGCACCGGTGCCGCCACCGTCACCGAGCTGCGCCGGGCCGTCGAGTCGTTCGGCTGGACGCTCACCGCCGACGACCGGGAGGTCGCGGTTCGCGTTCCCGCGCCGTCACCCGCGCCGGCCGGACCTTCCGAGGAGCCTGCCCGATAGGTTGGCCACCATGACCGAACGACTGGTGGTGATCGGCGGCGATGCCGGGGGGATGGGCACCGCGGCGCAGGCACGACGGCTCCGTCCCGACCCCACCGACCTCGAGATCGTGGCGTTCGAGAAGGGATCTCGCACCAGCTACTCGGCATGTGGCATCCCCTACCGCGTGGGTGGGCTGGTCGACTCGCTCGACGAGCTGGTGGCCCGCACCCCCGAGGAGTTCGCCCGCAGCGACATCACCGTGCACACGGGGCACGAGGTCACCGAGATCGATCTCGATGCCCGCACGATCGCCGTGCACGACCTCGACGGCGGCGGCATGAGCCACGAGCCGTTCGACCAGCTCCTCATCGGCACGGGCGCCCGACCCACCCGTCCGAAGCTCCCGGGCATCGACCTCGACATCGTGCACGGCGTGCAGACCCTCGACGATGCCGACGTGTTGCTCCGCCACGCCGAGGAGAGCCGGTGCAAGAGCGTCGTCGTGGTCGGTGGTGGCTACATCGGCCTGGAGATGGCCGAGGCGTTCGTGCAGTGGGGTGCGCAGGTGACCGTCGTGGAGGGCGGCGATCAGGTGATGCGCACGCTCGATCGCGACATGGCCCAGCTGGTGCTCGACGCGATGGAGCGCCACCACATCGAGGCGCGCCTCGGGGTGCAGGTCGAGGGGTTCGAACCCGGACGCGTGCTGACCAGCGGCGATCCGATCGCCGCCGATCTCGTGGTGCTCGGCATCGGGGTCACCCCGAACAGCGAGCTCGCCGCCGACGCGGGCATCGAGCTGGGCGCCAAGCGATCCATCCGGGTCGACCCCCGACAGCGCACCAGCGCCGAGGGGGTGTGGGCGGCGGGAGACTGCTGCGAATCGCGCGACCTCATCACCGGCGACCCGGCGCACATCGCACTGGGCACGTTGGCCAACCGCATGGCTCGGGTTGCCGGCATCAACCTCGGCGGCGGCTACGCCCGGACGCGCGGCGTGCTCGGCTCGGCGGTCACCAAGCTGTGCGACACCGAGATCGGCCGGACCGGTCTCACCGAAACAGCGGCGCACGCCGCCGGCTTCGAGGTCGGTGTGGGTCGCATCACGAGCTCCACCCGCACCGGCTACTTCCCCGGGTCCGAGCCGATCACCGTGAAGATCGTGGCCGAGCGCGGCACCGGGCGGTTGCTCGGCGGGCAGATCGTCGGCGGTACCGGTTCGGCCAAGCGGATCGACGTCATCGCCACCGCCATCACCGCCCGGATGACCGCCACCGACCTCGAGCTCACCGACCTCTCCTACGCCCCTCCGTTCAGCCCGGTCTGGGACCCGGTCCTGATCGCGGCCCGGCAGGCGTCGAAGGTCACCCGGGTCTCACGGTCGATGGAGGCCCAGCGCAGCGACGGCTGAGGACGGCGGGTTCTCGCCGGTGCCGCGCGCGGGTAGGGACAGCGCCATGGACGAGCGGAGAACGTGGCAGATCGTGGGCGCGGTGAGCGGCATCGCCGCCGGCGCGGTGACCCGCAAGGTGATGGTCTTCGTGTGGACCCGGGTGCGCGACGAGGCACCGCCGACCAACCCCGCTGCGCCACGCGTGACCTGGGCCCAGGCGCTGGTGTGGACGGTGTCGTCGGGTGTGGCCCTGGCGGTGGCGCGGCTGGTGGCCCAGCGAGGCGCGGCGGAAGCGTGGAAGGCGGTCACCGGCGACTACCCGGCGGCGCTCGACGAGGTGGCCTGAGCCGAATCAGCCGGTCGGGACGATCTTGAACGACTCGGCCAGGCGACCATCGGCCATGCCGGCGGCGTCCGCGTTGAGCGCCAACCACCCGCGGATCATCTCCTCGAGATCGTCCCGGTGGCCGGTCTGGCTCTGGTGGGCCCGCAGGGCGGCGATCTTGCGGTCGAAGGTGTCGGTGACGTCGATCCGCAGATCGGCTGACGGGTGGGACACGAGCCACACCTCGCCCACCGTGTGCGGGGCGAGGCCCTCGGCGAGCAGCTCGGGGTGGGCGCGGGGGTTGCGCGCGTCGGGGTACACCGCTTGCAGCGTCGTCTCGCCGGCGGCGAGGTGGTCGGGGTGCGATGCGAAGATGCGATCGAGGTTCCGCTCGGGCGACTGGCAGATGACCAGATCGGGTCGGGCGCGGCGGATGGCCCCGGTGAGGTCTCGTCGCAGGTCGAGGGTGACCTCGACGGCACCGTCGGGGTGGTGCAACCAGAGGAGGTCGGCGACGCCCACCTCCTTGGCGGCGGCGGTCTGCTCCTCCTCACGGAGCGCAGCCAGCTCGGCCGCGTCGATGGTGAGGTGGTCGCTCCCGGCCTCGCCGGAGGTGACGAAGCAGTACGTGACCGACGCGCCGGCGTCGGTGAGCGCCGCCACGGTGCCGGCACAGCCGAAGTCGACGTCGTCGGGGTGGGCGCTCACGACGAGCACGCGGTCGGGGACGTTCCGGGGACCCTGGTCGGTGAGCAGTTCGGCCACCACCCGAGGATACGGGCGTGTCGCCCGATGGCGTCGGCTCAGGACACGAGGAACGTGAAGAGCGATGAACCGGGCGCGACCGGCTCGATGCGCAGACGACTTGCGCCCATCCGGCGCAGCAGCGGCTCGAGGTCCTCGCGGGTGTCGATCTCGATCCCGACCAGGGCGGGTCCGGTCTCGCGGTTGTTCTTCTTCACGTACTCGAAGAGGGTGATGTCCTCGTGCTCGCCGAGCACGTCGTCGAGGAAGCCACGCAGCGCGCCCGGCTCCTGGGGGAACTCGACGAGGAAGTAGTGCCGGAGCCCCTGGTGGATCAACGACCGCTCCACGATCTCGCCGTAGCGGCTGACGTCGTTGGTGCCGCCGGACACCACGGCGACCACCGTCTGGCCGGGCCGGGCGTCGATCGCATCGAGCACCGCCGTGGACGCCAGGGCGCCGGCCGGCTCGGCGACGATGCCCTCGATCTGGTAGAGCTCGAGCATCTCGGTGCACACCGCGCCCGGGTCGACGGTGACGACCTCGTCGACGAGATCGCGCACCAGCGCGAAGGTGAGATCACCGACGCGCCGGACCGCCGCACCGTCGACGAACCGGTCGAGCTCGTCGAGGGTCACCGGTGCGCCCGCGGCCAACGACGCGACCATCGAGGCGGCACCCTCGGGCTCGACGCCGACGATGCGCACGGAGGGGTGTCGATCGCGCAGCCACAGGGCCATCCCGGCCACGAGTCCGCCGCCACCGACGGGCACGACGAACACGTCGGGCACCGCGATGGCGGCGCCGAGACGATCGGCCCGGGCGATCTGCTCGACCACCTCCACCGCGACGGTTCCCTGCCCGGCGATGGTGTGCGGGTGGTCGAACGGCGGGACGAGGATGGCACCGGTGCTGTCGGCGTCGGCGGCCGCCGCCGCTCCGGCATCGTCGTAGGAGTCGCCGGTGACGATCAGCGTGACGCGGTCGCCGCCGAAGGCTGCGATGCGGTCGCGCTTCTGTCGGGGGGTGGTGCTCGGGACGAAGATGCGTCCGGGGACGCCGAGGGTCGCGCAACTGAACGCCACACCCTGGGCGTGGTTCCCGGCGCTGGCGCACACCACGCCCCGGCGGGCGTCGTGCGCTGCGATCTGGGAGATCAGGTTGTAGGCGCCGCGCAGCTTGTAGGAGCGCACGACCTGTTGGTCCTCGCGCTTGAGCCACACCTCGGCGCCGGTTCGCTCGGACAGGCGGGTGTTGTGCTCGAGCGGGGTGCGGCGGACGACGGGTTCGACGCGCGCGGCGGCGGCGTCGACGTCGGCTGCGGTCAGGGGCGACGACGACATGGATGCCAACCTACCGGGGGAGTCGATGATCGAAGATCGGCGGGTTGGGAGCTCGAGCTCGGCCAGGCCAGGCCATCGCCAGGCAGCAGGACGGAGCGCTCAGCCGACCGCGGTGGGGTTGGCGCCGTCGATGGTCGTGAGATCGCGGGCGACGACGACGTGACCGTCGAAGTGCTCGGCGGCCTGGGCGATCCACTCGTGCTCGGCCTCGGGCGGTGGCGCGGGAACGCAGTGGTTCAGGACGAGCGTCCGCACCCCCGCCCGGGCCGCCGTCTGCGCCGCCTGTTGCACCGATGAGTGGTAGTCGAGGATGTCGACCAGGCGGGCGATGTCGATTGACGCGATCAGATCCTGGCGCACCACCGTGTGCACGAGCACCTGCGCGCCGGCGCACAGCGCATCGAGGCCGGCACAGGGGACGGTGTCGCCGGCGAGCACCACGGATTGGTCGCCGTCGTCGATCCGGTAGCCGACGGTGGGGTGGACGGGCCGGTGGTCGGTGGGCGCGGTGGTGACCCGGACGCCGCCGTCGGCGAGCACGGAGCCGTCGGCGATCTCGTGGACCACCGAGTCGGGCCGCCAGCTGAGGTCGTCGTGATGGGCGAGGCGGTAGCAGATGTCGGGGTCGAGCATGGCTTCGGTGTTCCGCACGACCTCCTCGGTCCCGACCGGTCCGTAGACGGTGAGCGGGTTCGGGGCGAACGACATGACCCAGCGCGAGGTGATGACGTCGTTGAGGTCGGTGATGTGGTCGCTGTGGAGATGGGTGAGCAGCAGCGCCCGGAGCGCGCCGGCGGCGGACCCGGCGGCCGCCGTGCGCATGAGCACCCCTCGACCGCAGTCGACGAGCAGGTCCCCGATCGACGTGCGCACGAGGGTGGACGGGCCGGCTCGGTCCGGGTCGGGAAGTGGGCTGCCGCTCCCCAGGATGACGGTCTGCATGGGATCCCCTCTGATCGTGACGAAGGCCAATGTAGTGGCAGTCTCGCCGCCAATGGTTTCGTACGGGTCAGGACGACGCCGATCGACGACGGAAGAGGACCAGCGCGATGGCTCCGCCGATGACGATCACGGCGACGACGGCGATGAGGAGGGGTGCGGTGGAGCTCGACGCATCCTCGGCAGCCGGCGCGGCGCCGGTGATCGGAGTGGTCTCGTCGACCGAGTTGGTGGTGGCGGCCGGCATCGTCGTCGTCGGCTCCGAGGTGGGGGCGGGGGCGGGGGCGCCGACGACCACACCGGCCACGATGCGCGGCGCGGCGTTCGAGGCCTCCGGGTCGTCGGAGCGGTCGATCCAGGCTGCCTCCTTGCCGTCGGGGCAGCCCTGGACGGTGGGCAGGAAGACGACGGACCCCTCGGGGTCGGAGATCCGCATGGTGGCGACGAAGGTCCCGACGCCGTCGGCCGGGACCGTGCCGCCGCTCCACTCGAGCTGGCCGTCGGTGACGGTGCTGGTCCAGCCCGGCGGGTCCTGGGGCACGACGTCGGTGGCGCTCTCGGGCAGCTTCACCCGCAACGACGTGGTCGCCAGACCGTCGCAGCCGTGGTGGAACGAGAACGTCACCGCGGTGATGCCATCGGCCGTCTCACCGGACGCCTCGACGTGGGCACCGGCGGCCGTGGGGATGGTGAGCAGCGCGGCGGCGCCGAGCACCGCCAGGCAACGACGCAGGATCCTTGCGGACATCGGGGTCTCCTCGTGGGCACGCCGGTCGGGGTGATCCGGGCGCAACCGGGCAGTCGCCCGCCGAGGTCGAAACGTTCCCAGGGGGTTGCGAACGGGTCAGGAGCCCGTCCGGATCGGCTGGTCCCGTGGAACGTCGACCGCGTCCGGGCCGGCGAGGTCGATCAGCACCTCGGCAGTGACGTGCGGGGCGACGTCGACACCGCCGGCGAGCTCCTCGATGGCGTCATCGAGGGCCGCCTCGGCTTGCTCGCCCTTGACCGAGTAGGCCTCGCTGCCGGCTGCCCGCCGCAGTCCCCACACCCCGGCGCCGAGCGCTCCGGCGGCGCCGACCGCCAGCCCGTAGCGGGCGCCGAAGGTGTCGCAGATCCAACCGATGGTGGGGCCCCCGATCGGGGTGCTCCCGAGGAACACCATCGACTGGAGCGCCAACACGCGTCCCCGCATCTGCGGATCGGACCGGATCTGCACGATGGCCGTGGATGCGGTCATGAACGCGATGCTGGCCCCACCCATGGCGATGGCGACGGGAACGGCCAACGCGAAGGTGGGGGCCAGCGCGAGGAGTCCGATCGCGCCCGAGAAGGCCAGCGAGCAGACCGCGACCTGGCGCACGCTGATCGACCGTCGACGGGCGGTGGCCAGGGCGCCGACCAGCGAGCCCAGGCTCACGACGGCGAGCAGCACGGTGAACAGCACGTCGCCGCCGCCGAGGTCGCGGGTGACGAAGAGGGGCAGGACCGTGCTGAAGTTGAAGGCCAGCGTGCCGACGATCGCCATCATCACCAGCGGGATCCAGAGCTCCGGCACGCTGCGGGCGTAGCGCATCCCCGCACGCACCTGGCCCTTGGCCCTGGTGACGACGATCGACGAACGCAGCTCGGAGTTGCGCATCATGGCGAGCGCGACGATCACGGCGATGTAGCTGAGGCCGTCGACGAGGAACGCCCACCCGAACCCGACCGTCGTGACGAGCACACCCGCCACGACCGGGCCGACCATGCGGGACGACGTCATGAGCGCGCTGTTGAGGCTCACCGCGTTGTTGATGTCGGCCACCGGCACCATCTCGGTGACGAAGGACCGTCGGGCCGGGTTGTCGAACGCCGTCGTGAACCCGCCGATGAGCGCCACCAGGAACACCGCGGCGATGTTCGGATCGGCTTGGAAGGCCAACGCCGCCAACGCGAACGACTGCGCCATGGCGATCGACTGCACGATGAGCAAGATGGTGCGCTTGGGGTACCGGTCGGCGAGCAGGCCGGCCCACGGTCCGAACACGAGCACCGGACCGAACTGCGCCACCGCCAGCAGCCCGATGGCGAACCCGCTGTCGGTGATCTTGTAGATGAGCAACGTCATGGCGACGAAGGTCATCCAGTTGCCGACCTGCGAGATGATCTGACCGCCGAAGAAGAGCCGGAAGTTGCGGCTCCGCAGGGAGCGGAACATGCGGTTGTCGTCGACCGGAGCGGTCGCGGGTCCGGGGATCACGAGTCGTCCTGACCGCTGAGGTGATCGAGGGCGTCGAGCGCCTGCTCGAGGTGGGCCCGATCGTCGGCGTCCAGCGCGGCGATCCGCGACGCCAACCACGCGTCCTTCCGGGTGCGGGTCGCCTCGATGAGCGTGCGACCGGCCTCGGAGCTGGTCACGAGCGAGGACCGACGGTCCTCGGGATCCGCCGTGCGGGTGACGAGGCCCTCGGCCTCCAGCTTGGCGACGACCCGCGTGATCGTGGGCGGAGCGACGAGCTCGTGCTGGGCGAGGTCGCCGAGGGTCAACGGACCGTGTCGATCGGCGGTTGCCAGCGCCGAGAGCTGGGTCGGCGTGAGGCCGCTGTCGGACTGCTGGCGCAGGCGACGGGCGAGTCGTGTGGCGCTCAAGCGAAGGCGCCCCGCCATCGCCGCCTCGTCGCCGGCCGGCTCGGCGCGGTGATCGCGGGCGGTGGCGGGACGGGAGACGTTCATGGGGATCCTCGGTCAGATGGTTCGCCAAGCGAACTTGTTGCTTCGCTTCGCAAACTATCCGGTCGCGCGGACGGTTCCAACCTGGTTTCCGCGACGGGGGCACCGGTTCGGCGCCGTCGCCGAGTGCGGGAGGGGGCTCCGGGGGCGGCGGCACGGGTCACCCGCCTCGGTCCCGTGCCGCCGACTCCTTCAGAGCTTGTCCGTCGCACGACCCCAAGG
This sequence comes from Acidimicrobiales bacterium, assembly GCA_038235385.1. Taxonomy (GTDB): domain Bacteria; phylum Actinomycetota; class Acidimicrobiia; order Acidimicrobiales; family Acidimicrobilacustridaceae; genus JBBSTY01. The sequence continues at coordinate 29,568 of JBBSTY010000031.1, forward strand.
GGACCGCCTCGCCCGACGAACCAGCATCCGGATGCCGCCGGGGTCAGTGTCACCTGCGGGCCGAACAGTCGCGTTACACCGCTCCAGTCGCGTCACACCGGTCGCAACAGGATCTCGGCCTCGCCGTCGAGGAGCCGAGCGGCGGGGGGGGGGCCCGGGGGGGGGGGGCCGCCCCGGCGGGCCGGGGCGGGCCCGGGGGG
>JBBSTY010000032.1:0-29245 GCA_038235385.1 Acidimicrobiales bacterium
AACCTCGGGATCAGGTGGGCGAGCAGGGTCGAACAGGCCGGCGCCATCTCCGACGGCTTGGCCACCACGCAGTTGCCGGCGGCGATGGCGGCCGCCATGGGGCTGACGAGGAGTTGGACCGGGTAGTTCCACGGAGCGATGATCAGCGCGACCCCGAGCGGCTCGGGGATCACCCGTCCGATGCCCGGCATGGAGGTGAGGCCGGGGTTGGTCAACTTCGGCTTCGCCCACGACGCGACGTGCTTGATGGCGTGCTTGATCTCCGCCTTGGTGGTGCCGAGGTCGGCCGCGTAGGCCTCGAGCGCTGGTCGGCCCAGGTCCTCGTGGAGCGCCTCCACGAACTCGGCCTCGTGGTCGACCAGCATGGCGTTCATGGCACCGAGCTGCTCTCGGCGCCAGTCGATCGAACGCGTGCGGCCGGCACGGAACGTCGCTCGGAGACCGTCGACGAGGGTGGTGAAGCTCTCGACGGCCGCCCCCGATTCGGGTTCTGGTCCCGTGCGGGCGACAGGGTCGGTGTTGGTATCGGTATCGGTCATGGTTCCCTCCACCAGGGGTGTGCCGGTCGAGAGCAGGATACCGGCCGGGTTCGCTCACGCAGCGGTCGGGGGCCTCCGGACGGCGGACCGCAGGTGCGACCGAGCCGGCACCAGCCCCATCAGCGGTCGCCCGCTCGACCGAGCTCGTCCAACACCGCCTGGAGCTCGGTGCTCACCTCAGCCGGTGATCCGAGGAGGGTCCGGGGATCGAACGGAGCGGTGTCGGCGAGCTCGTCGAGCGGTCGCTGCTCCTCGTGGATCAGCTCGGCGCCGGTGATGGTGGTCTCCACCCGCCGGTGGGCCCGGGCCATGCGAGCCTCGGAGTTGGCCTCGAGCACCAACTCGTGGGCGCGCAGCGTGTACCGGGCGCGGATCCAGTCGCGGCCGTCGACCACGATCGGCTCGATCCAGGCGGCATCGAACGCGTCGATGCCCTCGGCCTCGCCGTCGGTCGGTCGGTCCCGATCGCGGGTCAGGTCCGGATCGCGATCGAGTGCCGCTCGGGCGGTGGCAGGGTCGGCGAGCGCGTAGGTGGCCCCACAGAAGATGAGCGGCTCGCCTTCGGTGTTCGTGAGGCGAGGACCGTCGCGCAGACCCCCGAGCAGGCCGGCGAGCTCGACGCCCGACGCGCCGGAGTCGAGCGCGGCCACGACGTCGTCCTGCTCGTCGGGTCCCAGGGAGATGATGCCGCCGAAGAACTGCGGGGTGGTTCCCGCAGGAAGGGCCCTCGCCAGGATCATCTCGCCGAGGCCCGCGTGGATGCTGAAGCTGTGCTCGGCAACGGTGAGAGCGGGCGCGCCGGGTGTGCGGACATCTCGGACCTCGACCGCGGTGCCTGGCTGCACCGCGACGATCTCGTACACCGACCGTCCGATGGTCGCCCACCTCGCGGCCAGCTCCCGCTCGTCGGCGGGGAGCAGGATGCCGCGATCTGCCACGAACTCGGCCCAGGCGCTGTCGTCGCTGAACGCGAGGTCGGCGATGAACGGTTCGCTCATCGCCAGGTGGAGCACGGCATCGTCGTCCTCCTCGGGTGCGTACGCCTCGGCGATCTCGAGGAGCCGGAGGCGCCACGGCGTGTCCTGGATCCACTCGAGCGCCTTGCGATAGAGCCATCCGGCGCGCTGGTCGAGATCCAGTTCGGTGCGCCCGAGGTGGCAGTGCTTGTACTTGCGGCCCGATCCGCAGAAGCACGGCTCGTTCCGTCCCAGGCCGGGCGGGGCGGGCGGGGCGAGGTCGGTGAGCGTGCGGACGAAGTCGTCGTCGTCGTTCAACCCGGCCGCCCGGGCGAAGCGGATCGCGGCGTCGGCATCGCCGCGATCGGACGCGAGGTTGGCGGCATCGAGCAGCAAGGGCACGAACGATCGGTCGATCCGAACGGCCTCGTCGAGGCGCTCCGCCGCCGGCAGCGCGAGTCCCAGTCGGGCGAGTGCCTTGGCCTCGAGCCAGAGGGTGGCGGCCTCGGCGGCCCGGGGAGCGCAGGCGCGGGCGTTCACGGCGAACCGGACGAGCGCGAGCGCGTGGTCGACCCGGATCCCGATGGCCTGGCTGACGAAGGCGCTGGCGACGTCGGCATCCGCGAGCCACGACAACGTGACCGCCGCCCCCTCACCGAGATCGATGTGGTGCGGGGACGGCACCGAGGGCATCGGGGAACCGATCGGGGACGCTCCGGCGACAGATCCGGGTCCGGGCTCGCGCTCGACCGCATCCTTCACCAGATCGAAGAGCGCGAGCAGGTGCGCCAGGGCCAACGCCTGGTCCTGGTCGAGCCGGTAGAAGACGGCGAGCTCGGTCGCCTCGATCATCAGCTCCCAACGCTCCAGATCGGCCTCCGTGGCGCCGACGACGTCGCCGTTGGTCACCCACCCGGCGAGCTCGAGGCTCTGGCTGAACGGGATGCTCTGCGGTCCGAAGACCCAGGGGTCGGCGACGAGGATCTCGAAGGCGAGATCGACGACGGGGATCGGCACCTGATCGGCGCCGGGGTCGCGGTCCTCGCCATCCCCACGGCCGGCCCGCCGCCAGCCTTCGCGCAACGCGGAGGCGACCCCGGCGGCGGACGTCGCGTCGTGGGTGACGAGCCCGGCTTCGGTCCCCGGCAAGGGGCCGATGAGCCTGGCCTGGCGACCGTCGACCGCGACCACGATCACGTCGTCCGCGTTCGATGTCTCGAGGCTGACGCCGACGAGCAACCACGCGCCGCCGGGCGGGACCGCCTCGACCGGGATGTCGTAGAGCCGCAGCAGGTCGGTGTCGAACGCCGGATCGACCTCGTGGAGGTGGATGCCGTCACCGAGGAACAGGTCGCCGTCGTCAGGGTCGAAGAGGTCGGCGAGCACGAGGAGGTCGGCTCCGGGGACGAGGACCCCGTGATCGAGCTCCGCGGAGGTCAGCCGGTGGGAGACCTGCGCGCCGTCGAGGGCGACCCAGGCGTCGACCACGCGATCGTCGGCGAGGACGTGGACGCCTCCGAGGTCGGCGACCGACGCGGCCACGTCGGTGGCGTCGGCGTGGTCGTGCCCGGCGGCGACGAGGCGGTCCACGAGCACGTCGGTGCGGAGCGGGCCATCGGCCTCGCTCAGGATCCGAGAGGCGTCGATGGGGTCGGGGAGGTGGTCGGGGAGGTCGGGCACGAAGCAACCGTCGGGGTCGGGGAGGGGTGGTCGCACGCTACCGGCGGCGCGTTCGGGTGCCGCGCCCGGGTCCGCCCCGGCGCCCGACCGGCACCGGTGACCGTCTCGTGGCGAGGGTGGCTCAGCGCCCGGAGGCGATGTAGTCGTGGAGCGTGCGCGTCTCGACCTCGAGCTCGTCGAGCCGGTGCTTGACGACGTCGCCGATGCTGACGATCCCGGCCAGCGACCCGTCCACGACGACGGGGAGGTGGCGCACCCGGCGTTGGGTCATGACCGCCATCAGGTCGTCGATCGTGTCGTCGAGCGAGCAGGTGAGGACGTCGCGGCTCATGATCTGCTCGACCGTGTCCGTCAGTCCCTCGGCCCCGCTGCGGGCCACCACGTGGGCGATGTCCCGCTCGGAGACGATGCCGTCGATCGTCACCCCGTCCACCGAGACGACGAGGGCTCCCACTCCTCCCGACATCAGCAGGCGTGATGCCTCGAGGACCGAGGCGCTGCCGGCGACGACGAGCACGTCGGAACCCTTCGAGCTCAAGATGGTTCCTATCTGCATGAGACATAGGGTGCCAGAGAAATCGCCCCGCGTCACGCAACAGAACGGTGTCGGCGTGTCGTCGGGGCGACCCGGCCGGGTCGGACGGGTGCAGCGACGGGCTCGCGTGGGCGAGACTGTCGAGGTGGGGAGCCCGATGTCACCGAACGCACCTGGACCGAACCACGATCGGCGCGCCGTCCGCCGGTCCCTTCGGGCGTCGTTGACCACGGCGATCGGATCGGTGCTGGTCGTCGCGGCCACGGTGGTCGCCGCGTCCGCGGCGCCGGCCCAGACGCCGGTCTCGCCGCCGCCCGTACCGACCACCCCGACCACCCCGACCACGGAGACCCCGTCGACCACCACGACCACCACCACCTCGACCACCGCGCCGGCGACCTCGACCACCACCACGACGACGCAGGTCCCCGATGAGCCCGACGAGCCGTCGTCGACCACCTCGACCACGGCGCCGGACCCCGACGCCGATCACGAGGGTGAGCTGATCGGCGGGGAGCTGCCGCCGGAGCAGGTCGACCTCATCAACCGGTACCGCGAGATCCAGCGGATGTCGTCGGATCTGCTCACCGAGCTGTCGATGCTCGAGGGCGGACTCGCATCGGCGCAGAGCGATCTGGACCAGACCCAGTCGGCGCTCACCGAAGCGGAAGCCCGGCGGGCGAAGACCGAGATCAAGCTCGCCGACACCGAGCGGGAGCTCGAACGCGAACGGAGCCGTCTGCGCGAGCGGGCGGTCGCGGCGTACATGGGTGGGAGCACGGGGTCGAGGGCCGAGGCGGCGATCCTCGGAGCAGGTTCGCTGGGTGAGGCCGGCGTGTCGCGGGCCTACGGGAACGCGGTCGTCGACGACGACCGCCAACTGATCGGCAGGACCGCGGAGCTTCGCGACCGCGTGGACGGTCTGCTCGATCAGGCCGATGCGGATCGCGACGATGCGACGCGCGCCCGCGACGGCCTCGAAGCCCGTCGGGCCGAGCTCGAGAAGCGACGCGACGATGCCGTGGAGACCGAGTCGCGGTATGCGGCGAACGCACAGGCCAGGATCCAACTGCTCTCCGAGGCGGCCCAGCTGCAGGCGCAGATCGAGGCCGGCTACACCCGCGTGCAAGCGGTTCGGGACTCGATCTCGAACGTCTTGGCCACCGCGCAGGCAGGGCAGGTCCCGCCCGAACGCACGCTGGGCATCTTCTTGTCGCCGCTGCCGAACCCACGGGTGAACCAGCCGTTCGGCAACCAGGTCGATCCCATCTTCGGCGTGGCACGAGGTCATCCCGGCATCGACTTCAACGGACAGTCGGGCGATCCCATCCGAGCGGCCGCCGACGGCCGGGTCGTCGCGTCGGGGTGGATCGACGGGTACGGCAACGCCGTGATCATCGACCACGGCAACACCCTCGCCACCCTCTACGCCCATCAGAGCCTCATCGCCGTGAAGGAAGGCGACGTCGTTCGGCGTGGTTCGGTGATCGGTTTCGTGGGGAGCACGGGCTACTCGACCGGCCCGCACCTGCACTGGGAGGTGCGCGTGCTCGGTCAGGTCGTCGACCCGGCGCCCTTCATCGGCGAGCAGCGCTGACGACACCGGCGCGGTGGCGCCACTCGCGGCCGGCCAGTCCCTACAATCGAGGAGCCGCGGCGCCATCGACGGTCGGCGGGGTCCACGACAGGAGATGGGGTTGGAGAACGAAACCGACGAGGTCGTCAGCGGTGTGATCACGCTGGCCGCATCTGTCGAGCACTCGGGGCCACGCTCGTTCGCGGAGATCCTCGACATCGGTGCCGAGGTCGCCAGCAGCCTCGCCGAGGAGCACGACGGCGGGCGCGTCCACGGCCACGTGGGGCCCGGTGCGATCGTTCGCCTCGAGAACGGGCCGTGGCGCCTCGCTCCGGCGATGCTGATCGGCGACGTCGAGCCGATCCCGGCTCCGGGAGGCAACGGTGGCGGCGATCCCACACCGCCCGCCGACGTGTACGCCCTCGGGGCCACCCTCTCGTTCGGGCTCACCGGCACGCCGATCGACGAACCCCCAGCCGCCGACCCGGCACCGGCCGATCCGGTCGAGGCCGACAACGACGCTGCGCCGCCATCGGACGCGTCGTCGCCGACCTCGCGGGGCATCGGAGACCTGTCGTTCGACGACGCCGACCGTCCCGGCGGTCCCGGCGGTCCCGGCGGTCCGGGTGATCTCGACCTCGACGACCTCGACGACCTCGACGACATCGACCTGACCGCGGATGCGGCGGCGGTGCCGATGACCCTGCCCGAGGTCATGTCCTCGTTCCTCGTCGCCCTCCGGTCGAGCCTGGCGGCCGATCCGTCGTCGCGTCCGACCTCGGGCGAACTGGCGGCGACGTTCACCCGGCTGCGCCTCGATGCCGACTCGGCACTCGGCGGCGCGTTGCCGGCCGGCGCTGCGGTCGGCGGCGCCGCGGCGGTGACCATCGGGGCCGCGGCCGCCGAGCCGTGGGGCGCACCGTCCTACGACACCGCACCAGCCGATGCTCCGCTTCCCGTCGACGACGGTGCCGAGGCGCCGGACGCGGCCGAGGCGCCCGACGCGGCCGAGGCGGCCGACCCCTCCGATGCGGACGAGCCCGACCCCGGCGCGCTCACCGTCGAGGGCACCGGTTCCGCCGCCACGTTGGCCGTGGCCGAGACCAAGAAGAAGGCCACGCTCAAGGAGCGCCTGCCGATCATCGTGGCCGCCGCCGCAGTCGTCCTGGCCGTGGTCCTGGGTGTCTCCCTCGTGCGCGAGCGCAACGACCGGGGCCCCGATCTGCTGGCCGTCGGTCCCACGGTCGGCACCCAGGTCCGTCGAGCCACCTCCACGACCGCGCTCGTCATCCCCGTCGAATCGATCGTCGAGACCACCACGACGCTCCCGACCTCGTCCACCACCACCGCCGCGCCCACCACCGTCCCGGTCGTCGAGGTACCCGACCCCGTGGCGCCCACCACCGCACCGACCACGACGGCGCCGACCACGACCGCGCCGACCACCACGGCGCCAGCGCCGCCCACGACCCGGCCGCCGATCGGCGTGCTGGTCACGGTGGTGTGCCCGAGGGGGTCCCTTCCTTGTCCCGCTCAGCTCTACAGCCTGCCGTCGAGGGGGGCTCCTTCGGTGGTGAAGCAAGAAGTGGACAACGGAACGGTGATCACCGCGAAGTGCGCATCTGACGGGGATCCGGTGGAGGGTTCCAAGGTCTGGATCCAGATCATCGCCCCGACCCCACTGTGGATCCCCGGTGTGCTCGTCTCGTACTCGGGCACGCTGCTCCCGTGCGCGGGCTAGCCGCGCATCGTGGCCCGACGCCGTCGTCGCGAGTGACCGGATCGACGATCGTCGTTCGGCGTGCGACGAGCCGCGCCCGATGACGCACGCGGACGCCGCCACCACCGACCCGTCGACCCGACCCGTCCGGCTCCTCGTCACCGGTGCGGTCGCCACCGTCGTCATCGGGTTCGTGGTCGGGTTCCTGATCGGCGGCCGCGGGACGGGTCGACCCGACGGCACGGTGACGGCCAGCGGCGATCGCCTGGCGACGACCAGTACGGGCGTGCCCCCGACGTCGACGGCCGACCCCGCGGAGACGCCCACGTCGACGTCGACCTCGACGTCGGTGTCCTCGACGTCGACCACGACCGAGAGCACGACCACCACCGACGCGGTGCCCAGCACCGTGCTCGCCACCACCACCGCTCCGCCGGTGGTCAGCGTGGCGCCCACGACCGCGCCAGCGGTCACGACCGTTCCGCCGACGTTCGCGCCGTCGCGAGTGGTGGTCTCCTACGCCCGCGACGGCGCCGGCCGGCTCGTGGTGCCCAGGTACGGATCCGCGACGGTGGTCATCGCCAACGAGGGAGGTCTCGCCCAGCAGTGGCTCGTCACCGGGTCCGGGTTCAGCACCGCCGGACCCACCCAGGGCCACCTCGCTCCCGGACAGTCGGTCGCGGTGTCGATCCTCGCCCCACGCGAGGAGCTTCCGCTGGGGGAGATCAACGGCATCATCTCGGTGCGGGGAGCGATCGAGCCCACCGTCGCGTTCGTCATCCCCGCGGCGTGAGGACGTTGCAGCCGCAACGGCGGACTCGCAGCCAGCGATCAGGGGCCACGTCAACGCGTTCGTGATCTCGGTGCGGTCTACGATCGTGGCGAGGCGGTCGGCGAAGGAGTGCGGCGTGGCGGAGCTCAACCGGCAAGGTGGCGACCCGACCCGGGTCGTCGGTCGACGGATCCTCGGCGGCTTCCTCGAGGGGATCATCGACGCCATGCTGATCGTCGGGTTGGCGACCGCGTTCGGCATCGACATCGAGGCATCGGCCGCGTACACCCCGTTGCCGTCGAACGCCGGCGAGCAGGGCGCTCGGATCGGCCTCCTGGTGGTGGTCTACCTCGTGTACTTCGTGGTCACGAAGGTGATCACGCTCGGGTTCTGGGGCTGGACGCCGGGCATGGTGTTCGTGGGCGTCCGCTGCGTGCGGTGGGACGGCCGTCCGCCGGGGCTGCTCCGGGCGTTGGCCCGCTCGGTCTTCTTCTCGCTGTACGCCCAGCTCGGGTGCTTGTTCGTCCTGACGGCGCCGCTCCCGATGTTCTGGTCGAAGGCCCACAAGGGCTTCCAGGACATGCTGGCCGGGACGTTCGTGGTCGACAACCAGTGGGTCGGCCACCTGGTGATCGTCGGACCCGACGGTGTCAGCGCCGGGCCCATGTCGGTGCATCGCGCCGAGGCCGAGAAGGCACTGCGGGCCGAAGGAATCACCAGCGGTCTCGGGCTCCGGCTGCCGGCCAACGCCAAGAGCGGGAACCCCTTCCTCGACAAGGAGCTCGACACCTACGTCGTGTGGAACCCCGGGCAGCAGGCGTTCCTGGCCTTCGACCGGTCCTCGGGAGCGTGGGAGCCGGTCGACCTCGGCTGATCGCCGCGCCCGGCGTCAGGTCGCGTCGCGTCGACCGATCAGGCGCGTGGCGGCGTCTGCGACTCGTCGAGCACGGCTGACGCGGGAGGGGGATCGCCACGAGCTCCCGACGAGTCGTGGTCGAGCACGGCGGACGCCGGGATGAGCACGGTGTGATCCGAGGCTCCACGAGCACCGCGAGGTGGTGATGCGTCGATCGCGGTCACCAGATGGGTCACCGGGTGGCCGAGATCGCGCTGGATCTGTTGGAGCCGCTCGCCGAGCCGGGCGCTGGTCGTGAAGCGGTCCTGCGGTCGCTTGGCCATGGCGAGCTGCAGCGCCTCGCTCACGGCGGACGGGACGTCGGGTCGCCCGATGGGCGGAACGGGCGCGTCCTGGATGCGTCCGAGCAGGGCGAAGATGCCGTCGTCGTCGCCGGTCTCGAACGGAGCGTGCCCGACGAGGAGCGTCGAGAGGGTCGAGGCCAACTGGTAGGTGTCGGAGGCCTCGGTGGCCGGCTCGCCGATCACGACCTCGGGAGGCGTGTGCACCGCGGCGAACGACTGCGCTCTCGTCATCGCGTGGCGGGACGGGTCGATGGCCGAGATCCCGAAACCGGTGAGCGCAGGCTCGCCGTAGGTCGATTCGAGCAGGTTCGACGGTTTGACGTCACGGTGCAGGATCCCTTGCTGGTGCACCGCTTCGAGCGCCCCGCTCATCTTCACCCCGATGCGGAGGACGTCGTCGAGCGGAAGCGGGCCGCCCTGGACGAGCCGGTCGGCGAGCGATCCGTGGGCGTAGAGCGCCGTGGTGATGTACGGGCTCCCATCGGCGGTGAAGCCGCTGTCGAGGACCGCGACGATGTTCGGGTGCCCGGTGAGGCGGCCGGTGGCGGCGCACTCGCGTTCGAAGCGGCGACGGAGTCGGTCCTCGACGGTGCCCACCGCGAGCACCTTCACCGCGACCGTGCGTCCGAACTGCTCCTGTTCGGCTCGGTACACCACGCTTGCGCTGCCGCGGCCGATCTCGGTGATCGCTCCGTAGCCGGGGATGTCCACGTGCGGTGCCTCCTGGGGCTGACGCCGGAGGGAGTCTCCCATGTTCGACGGTTCCGGTGCCCGGCGCCCGGTGCCCGACTGCGTGGAGCGCTGCCGGCGTTCACCGGTAGGGTCGCCGAGCAGTCGGGCCACCACCGGGGTGCACGCCGAGGCAGCTGAGGAGCGCCGTGGAGCTCGCAGGTCGTCATCACTCGAACCGGCACCGGGTCGGCCGGTTCGTGGGCGGCGGTCGGACGCTGGTGGCCGTCGTGGCGGCCGCGTGGCTCGTGGTGGCGTGCTCGTCAGCCGGACTCGACGAGGGGTCACAGGATCACGCCACCGGCACAGGCGGCGGGTCGGTGCCGACCGGCTCGGTCGGAGACGGATCGGTGCTGATCGTCGAGCCGTCGTCGGTCGAGGCCTTCTGCGCGCTGAGCGCCCAGCTCGACGATCTTGCGACGACGCAGCTCGGAGGGGTCGCGCCCAGCGATGCCGAGGCGTTCCGCACCGCGTTCGCCGGGTTCGTGCGCGACAACCAAGCGGTCATCGATCAGTACGTCGCCGCCGCACCACCCGAGATCGAGTCGGAGGTCGACGCCACCGTCGAGCAGGCTCGGACCGCCATCGACGACCCCGTCCGCTTCGACCAGGCCATGGAGGCAACCGGCCCCTCGAACCGGGTGTCGGCCTTCATCGTGGCGAACTGCCGCTGAGCTGCATCGGGTCGGTTGATGTCAGCCGTCGCCGACCACGAGCGGGCCCAGCCGCGCGCCGAGCTCGGCTCGCTCGTCGGCGGGCACGACGAAGCTCGCCCCGCCCGTGCCGTCGTCGATCGACAACGTCGGCTCCTGTCCGATGACGGCGCCGAGGTCGACGAAGGCTGACGCCGGCGTCGCGGTCGCGGCCTCGGCGAGGACGGTGTTGTAGCGCAGCCGGGCGGCGTCGGTCACCGGCGGGCGGCGGTCATCGCCCGACGCCGCTGGAGGCAGCGGCGGCGCCGAGAGCCACACCACGCGCGTGGTGGTCTGCGCCAGGGCACCGGTCAGCTCGGTGATCGTCGTTCGGAGCCGGTCATCGATCGTCGAGTCGCTGGCGTCGTGCAGGTCGGTCTGGTCGTCGAACGAGAGGGAGGTCAGGTCCCACGCGCTGGGCACGACCAGCACGATGTCGGCTCTCGCCGCCACGGCGGATTGCAGCCACCCGAACTGGAGGCTGGCGCACTCGTCGGGAGTCGTCTCGACGCCGTGCGGTCCACGTCGTCTCGCGCTCGGGAGGAACCCGCAGGGCGGTTGACCGATCGTCGCCACATCGGCCCGTCCCGAGTCGAGGCCCCAGCTCGCCAGCGACTCGGCGATCGTCTGCGCCGAGGGATCTCCGAGCACCAGGACCCGACGGCGCGCCCTCGCCGCATCAGCGAGGCGCTGGGTCTCCGCCGTCGTCCAGTCGCGGTCGAACGCCTCGATGAGCGCCCCGCCCAGGTAGCGCTCGGCGACCTCGGCGGCCTGATCGGCGCCGAAGTGGACGCCGTCGGGGCGGAGACGGATGTCCTCGCCCGTGGCGTCGAGCCAACCGGCCAGATCCACCACGCTCACCTTGCCCGGGCGCCGGCTCGGGAGCTCCGCGATGAGCTCGTTGAGGCGAGCGGTGCGCGCCGGATCGGCGGCCACTCCGCGCACGGCCTGCCCGTCACCCAACGTCCCCGCACCGACGGGTGGGGCACTCAGCCAGAGCACCTGGGCTCCCTCGGCCGAGAGGGTGTCGACCGCCTGGGACATCTCCTCGAGCAGGTAGGTGTCATAGACAGGGTCGCCGAGCGCTCGCCACGTGTCGTCGCCCGCCAGTCGGCGGTCGGTCACGTCCCACGGTCCGATCTGCACCACGGCGATGTTCGGCTGGCTGGCGCGGATCCGGTCGGCCCAGGTGGTGGCCCACGCGTTGCAGTTCTCGGGTACGACCCCGTACTCGTTGCCGGACCGGCGCTCTCCGCCGCGTCCGACACCGCAACCGAGCCACGCTGCGCCGGGCACGACGTCCATCTCGCCCGCCGTCGATGCCCAGCGGTTGAGTCCGATGGCCGTCATCATCGCGGTCGAATCGCCGAACACGGCCGCTCGGGGTCGGGGTGGCGGACCGGCGACGGGGGGCGCCGGCTCGGAACCGGCGACCCAGGCCACCGGAGCGATCGGCCGAGTCGTGGTCGGAGCAGGCGGCGGGACGGCGGCGATCGTCTCGAGCTCGGCTGCGGCCAGGTCGAAGTCGACCGGTGGCTCGGGTTCCGCGACGGTGATGCCCACGGTGACGAGCACGAGGGCGCCGGCGACGGCGGGAACGAAGCGGATCGGGCGGATGCCGAAGAGGGGCAGGCCCCGTCGGATCGGCATCTCCAGCAGGTGGTACGAGGCGATCGCCAGGCCGAAGGCGAGCAGCAGGCGTGGGACGAGCAGCTCGGCGTCAGACCATCCCGTTCGTGCGGGGGTGAGCCACAGGAAGATGGGCCAGTGGTACAGGTACAGGCCGTACGAGATCGTGCCGAGGCGCCGGAGCGGGGTGGCGGTGAGCAATCGGCGGATCGGGCCGTAGGACACCGTCGATGCCGTGATGACGATCGCCGTGAGGACGGCGTACGCCGCGAACCCGCCCTGGTAGAGCCATGTGCTCTCCTGGGCGGCGGTCAACCACAGGACGACGCATGCGGCGAGCGCCAACGGTCCGATGGTGACGATCGCGACGCGGAGCCGTCGATCGTGGGCGAGCGCTCGCGACGCGCGCGGGTTGGCGACGATCGTGGCCAGCAGCGCCCCGATGAGGAGCTCGGCTGCCCTCGTGTCGGTTCCGAAGTAGATGCGGTCGGGCGAGAGCCCCGCGCCGAGGGACCGCCCGATCGAGCAGGCGGTCAGGACGACGAGCAGGGCGGCGAACCAGGCTCGTGATCCGCGGAAGGCGAGCAGTGCCGCCCAGGCGATGACGGGGAACACGAGGTAGAACTGCTCCTCGATCGCGAGCGACCAGAAGTGCAACACCGGCGACGGCGCACCGAAGAGGTCGGCGTAGGCCTGGCCCGACACGATGAAGTGCCAGTTGGCGACGTCGAGCAGGCTGGCGGTGACATCGCCCGCCAGGTGCCGGCGTTGGACCGCATCGGCTGCCGTGACGCCGAACAGGGTCGCGAGTGCCAACGCGGCGAGGGCCGCCGGCAGGAGGCGACGGAACCGACGGGTCCAGAAGCTACGGAGGTCGATCGACGCGGTGGCCGCTCGCTCGCGGAGGAGCAGCACGGTGATCAGGAACCCCGAGAGCGTGAAGAAGGTCGACACGCCGAGGTAGCCGCCGACCATCCACGAGAAACCTCCGTGGAAGAGCAGCACCACCGCCACCGCCACGCCGCGCAGGCCGTCGAGGGCAGGGATGTGCGCCAGGCGCCGGTCGGTCACCCGCGACGTCGCGTTGCTCCCCGCTCCGGCGATGGTCTCGGATCGGGTCCGACCGCCGCCTCGCACACTCTCCAACTCGTGTTCCTTCCGGCCCCACGGTCACACCGCTGCGATTGCGGTGTGGGGGTGGACCCTAGCGCCCGTGTGCCGTTCTGTGTCACCCGGCACACGGTCGTCGAGGGCGCCGGTGTCGGTGGCGAGCGGGCTCCCGCGGTGTCCCTACGATGACCGGGCGGGGGTCGTCCTCGTCGCTCGGCCCGACCGGGACGGAGCGGGAGCGAAGGGGTAGGACATGTTCGACTGGAGCGACGAGCAGAAGATGGTGCGCGACCACGTGCGCCAGTTCATCGAGAAGGAGGTCGTGCCGCTGCAGGACGACCTCGAGCACGGTGACCTGCCGCCCTACGACATCCTCCGCAAGCTCTTCGCCACCTTCGGCATGGACACCATGGCGAGGGCCGGGTTCGAGAAGCGCATCCAGGCCGAGAAGGATGCGGCCGCAGCGCTCGCCCGCGGTGAGGAGGTCCCGGCCAAGCCGGCGCGCTCGGGCGGCTCCGATTCGTCGATGACGATGATCCCGATCATCGAGCTGTGCCGCTACTGCCCGGGGATGGTCACAGCCATGGGGGTGTCGATGGGACTCACCGCCGCGGCGATCCAGTCGAAGGGCACGATCGCGCAGAAGGAGCGCTGGGTGCCCGACCTGCTCACCATGGAGAAGATCGGTGCGTGGGCCATCACCGAACCGAACTCGGGTTCGGATGCGTTCGGATCGATGAAGTCGACCGCCCGGCGCGACGGCGACGAGTACGTGCTGAACGGATCGAAGACCTTCATCACCAACGGCCCGTACGCCGACACGATCGTGTTCATCTGCAAGTTCGACGAGGGCAACGCCCCCGAGGACCGCAAGATCTTCTCCTTCGTGCTGGACACGGGCACACCGGGGCTCGAGCAGTCCAAGCCCCTGCGCAAGATGGGCATGCACTCCTCGCCGACGGGCGAGCTGTTCGTCACCGATGTCCGCGTGGGCATCGATCGCTTGATCGGCGAGACCGAAGAGGTCAAGAGCGGCGGTCGCGAGGGTGCCAAGGACACGTTCTCGATGGAGCGGGCCGGCGTGGCGGCGATGGCGCTCGGGATCATCGAGCAGTGCCTCGAGCTCTCGGTCGCCTACGCCAAGGACCGGGTGCAGTTCGGGCAGCCGATCGGGAACTTCCAGTTGATCCAGGACAAGTTGGCTCGCATGGAGGTCGCCCGGCTGAACGTGCAGAACCTGGTCTTCCGCACCCTCGAGATGGGCCAGGCCGGGGTCGGGCTCACCCTGGCCGAGGCGTCCGCGATGAAGCTGTACTCGGCCCGCGCCGCCACCGAGGTGGCGCTCGAAGCGGTCCAGCTGTTCGGCGGCAACGGGTACATGGCCGAGTTCAAGGTGGAGCAACTCGCACGGGACGCCAAGGTGCTCCAGATCTACGCCGGCACCGACGAGATCCAGATCACCCACATCGCCAAGGACCTCCTCCGTCGCTGACGGATCGGTCGAGGGTGGACCCGAGGATCAGGGCGAACGGGTCCACCGCTCGACGGAGACCGCGTCGAAGTCGGTCCGCTCGGCGACGTGGAGCCCGCCGGTTCCGGCCAGTTCGGCGCGCAGGACCGCGGTTCGCGCCGGACCGGACCGGTTCTCGATGATCCACACGCTGCCACCGGGTGGGAGATCTTCCACGAGGGGTCCCAGCTCGGGACCCCGGGTGTACCGGGTGGGAAAGGCCGGATCCGTGAGCAGATCGGCCTGCACCGGCCCGGCCTCGCCGGTGGCGTCGAGGTAGCGCTGGTAGGGCATCTGGGCGAAGGGGTTGTCGAAGACCACGACATCGCCCGGTCGTGCGTGGTCGACGACGAAGGCGCTCGCCGTGTCGGGGGTCTCGTGGCTGGGCGCCCAGAGGATGAACCCCTGGCCCACGAGCCCGAGGGTCACCATCGTCGCCAGCGCCACGTGGCGCCACCGGCGGTCGGCGATGGCGGCGGCGATGCCGATCGCAGCCACGCACGCGAGGATCGGCACGAGGTTCACGAGGTAGCGCGGGGTGAAGATCGGCCGTTGGATCGACGCGAGGAGGCTGAGCGCGGCGGGTACCGCCGCGGTGATCAGCAGGATCATGCCCGCAGGGCGGGTCGAGCGGGAGCGCGTGATGGCCAGGCCGGCCGCGACGAGGGCGGCGATGACCAGGAACGTCAGGGGTCCCGCCCGGCCGGTCACGGCGTAGACCGCTGATCCGAACGACCAGGGGGAGAGCGACTCGTTGTTCGCCAGGGTTCCCTGGTTGTGGAACACGGCGACGGACGCGATCGCGGCGACCACGAGCCCGGGTCCGGTGAGCGCGGCCGTTCGACCCAGCCGACGCCGCCACGATCCGGGTGTCGTGACCACGATGGCGACGGCGTGCGCGGCGATCACGAAGATGACCAGGAAGTGGAGCGTGATCAGGAGGGGGAGGAGCACGGTGTAGGCCCACCGTGCTCGCCGGGAGCCGTCGAGGGCGACGAGCAGCAGGAGCGTGAGACCCGTCGTCGCGGCGAAGAGCATCCCGTAGGCGCGTGCCTCGAACGCGTAGTCGATGGTCAGCGGGTGGCTGATCAGCAGGAGCACGGCGGCGACCCGCACGAAGCGCTGTCCGCTGACCCGGTCGGCGATGAGCCAGACGAACCCGACCGTGGCGACCGTGGCGATCAGGCTCGGCAACCGGAGCCACCAGCCCGACGCGCTGATCGCGGCGAACGGCCCGAGGACGACGTAGTAGAGCGCCATGTTCAGCTCGCCGCGCGGATCGATCGCGAACGACACGAGTTGTCCGAACGGCAGGTTTGCGGCCGTGTAGCTGAACGCTTCGTCCAACCACACCTCTCGACGGCGCATCATCCACGCGGCGAAGGCGAAGACCGACGCGCTCGCGAGCGTGAGGCCGATCGTCTCGGCGCGTGTCGGCGGTTCTCGCCCGGGAAGGCGCCGCCGCCCGGCCGCGGTGTTCGGGCGGTCGTCGGATCTGATCGTGGCTCCGTCGACGTCGGCGGTGGTGTCGGTCACGCGTCGGGGCGGGTGTCGCCACGGAGCCCGTCGAGGCCGTCGAGGCCGTCGATGCTCGCCGCGTTGCGCTCCCGGTGGTAGGCCGCGATGCCGTCGGGGCCCCGACGAACCGCCCAGTCGACGAGGGTGTCCCGCTCGCCCGCGTAGGTGAGGAACGGGACGCTGTACCCGCACGAATCGGCGATGCGGTCGAGGCGTGAGCGGATGATCGCCCGTTCGCCCGCCAGCGCCGGGAAGGCGCCACGGAGATCCTCCCAGTCATCGTCACCTGGGAGCACGACGTCGCCCTGCCCGAACAGGCGGACGATCCGGGGCTTGCCCTCGAAGGCGCAGAACATGATCGTCAGGCGCCCGTTCTCGCGCAGGTGCGCCACGGTCTCGATGCCGCTGCCGGTGAGGTCGAGGTAGGCAACGGTGGTGGGGCCGAGGATCCGGAAGGTGTCGTAGCCCTTGGGGGACAGGTTGACGTGTCCGTCGACCGCAGACGGGGCCGAGGCCACGAAGAACAGGTGCTGCTCGCCGATCCACCGGGTGAGGTCGGCATCGAGGTGCGGGTGTTGTCGTCCCATGCGCCGAAGTCTGCCAGGGTGGCCGCCGTCCCGGCGCTCATGGATCTCGATGGCACGCGGCCGGTGGACGGCGATGCATCCCCTGCGACCGGCGACCCGACGGACACCGACGCTCACACCCCGAGCGACCGGCCGATGATCTCCTTCATGATCTCGGTGGTGCCCCCGTAGATGGTCTGGATCCGGGCGTCGACGTAGGACCGGGCGATGGGGTACTCGAGCATGTAGCCGTAGCCGCCGTGCAGCTGGACGCAACGATCCACCACCCGCTTGTAGAGCTCGGTCGACCACCACTTCGCCATGGCGGCGTCCTCGGCGGTGAGCGTGCCGGCGTTGAGATCGGTGACGCAGCGATCGAGGAAGACCTGGGTGACCTCCAGTTCGGTCTTCATCTCGGCGAGCCAGAACCGGGAGTTCTGGAACGATCCGATCGGCTGGCCGAAGGCGGTCCGCTCCTTCGTGTACGCGAGCGTCTGCTCGAACCCCGTCACCGCGGCGGCCTGCGCGGAGACGGCGATCGAGAGCCGCTCCTGGGGGAGGTTGCGGACGAGGTGGCCGAATCCCTTTCCTTCCCCGCGGGTGCCATCGGGCCCGGCCAGGAGGTTGGCGGTCGGAACCTCGACGTCGGTGAAGAAGAGCTCGGCCGTGTCCTGCGCGTGCAGTCCGACCTTGTCGAGGTTGCGGCCTCGCTCGAAGCCGGGCATCCCGCGTTCGAGGACGATGAGGCTCATCCCCGAGTGCCGCTCGGACGGGTCGGTCTTGACGGCGGTGATGACCAGGTCGGCGTTGATCCCGTTGGTGATGAAGGTCTTGGACCCGTTCACGCGGTAGGTGTCGCCGTCGAGGATGGCGGTCGTGGTCATCGAGGCGAGATCCGAGCCCATGGCCGGTTCGGTCATCGCCACCGCGGTGATCAACTCGCCCGAGCAGATGCCAGGGAGCCAGCGCGCCTGCTGGTCGGGGGTGGTGAGCGACAGGAAGTACGGGAGGCAGATGTCGTTGTGGAGGGTGATGCCGAACCCGCTGGCGCCGACGCCCGCCCGATGGATCTCCTCGGCGATGATCATGTTGAAGCGGAAGTCGTCGACCCCACCGCCGCCGTGCGCGGTCGGCGCCGCCATGCCGAGGAACCCGTGATCGCCGGCACGTCTGAACAGGTCCCGCGGCACGATGCCGGCCTGCTCCCAGTCGAGGTGGTGCGGGGCGATCTCCTTCTCGACGAACGCCCGCCAACTGGCCCGGAACTGGTCGTGGTCGTCCGTGAAGAGCTCTCGTTCCATGGTCGGGAGCGTATGGCGGGGGGTCGGGGCCGTCAGATCGCCGCTCGCCGGTGTCCTCACGGGCGGCGCGACGGCGGACGACACGACTGCCAGACTGTGCCCGACCATGATCGAGACCCCGAATCCCTGGAGCGCACCCGGTCCGGCGTCGAGGCCGGAACCGCCGTGGATGGACATCCCGCCGGACCGACCCCGACCCCGATGGGGCGTCGGCGACGTGTTCGCGGGTCTGGCGGCGTGGCTCGCCGGCTCCATCCTGTTCGCCGTCCCGGCCATCGTCGCCAGCGGCGGATCGGGCGAGATCACGGGGCTGTGGGCGGTCGTGGCGCTCGTCGGGTCGTGGACCGGGATGGTCGGGTGGGTCGTCTACGCGTCGCACCGCAAGGGCCTCGGCTCGCTGGCCCGGGATTTCGGGTTCCGGTTCCGTTGGATCGATCCGGTCATCGGGTTCGCGACAGGGTTCGCCACGCTCATCGCCACCGGCATCTTCTCCCAGGTCGTCGCCGGGCTCGTCGGGGAGGAGCAGGCGAGCAACACCGAACAGATCTTCGGCGGTCAGCAGGGGAACACCGTCGGCCTGGTCCTGCTCGCCATCGGCGGTGCGATCGGCGCGCCGATCGTCGAGGAGCTGTTCTTCCGGGGTCTCGCCCTCCGCGCCATCGAGCGCCGCTTCGGGCCGGTCGTCGGGGTCGTGGGATCGTCGTTGATCTTCGCCCTGTTGCACTTCCAGGCGGGAACGGTGGCGAGCGTGGCGAC
Source organism: Acidimicrobiales bacterium (assembly GCA_038235385.1). GTDB lineage: Bacteria > Actinomycetota > Acidimicrobiia > Acidimicrobiales > Acidimicrobilacustridaceae > JBBSTY01. Next base: position 18,790 of record JBBSTY010000032.1, read on the forward strand.
GCTGCTCACCGTCATCGGGAGCTACGCCGTGGTCCTGGCCATCCTGGCGCGGTCGTTCGGCCGGCTGGGACCGTCGGTCTTCGCCCACATGACGATCAACGGGATCGGCGTCGCCGTGCTCGTCTACACGACGCTCCAGCCGTGAGCATCGAGCCGTCGAGGCTCGACCTTGGCCGCGCCAGCTCGGTCCGGGTAAGGTCGCCACGGACACGGGAGCCCGGTACGTCGGGCTGAGAGGGAGGCGAGCAGCCTCCGACCGTCACCACCTGATCCGGGTCATGCCGGCGAAGGGAGCCTCGGAACTCGTCGTGTCCTCGTTCCCCGATGCCATGACGAACCTCGACGCCACCCCACCCGACGACCACGACGGACGATCGCGCCCGTCGGTCGTGGCCGTCGTCTTCGCGGGAGGCGATCCCCCGACGGACGCCGACCACGCCGCGCTCGTCGACGCCGTCGAGCTCGCCGGTCCCGAGCGTCTGGTCGTGATCGCTGCCGACTCCGGCCTCCACGGCGCCCAGGACGGCGGGTGGTCCGTCGACGTCGTCGTGGGCGATCTCGACTCGGTCGATCCCCGGCGGCTGGCTCGGGCCGAGCAGGCCGGGTCGCGGATCGTTCGCCATCCGGCGGAGAAGGACGCCACCGACCTCGAGCTGGCGGTGGAAGCAGCGATCGCCGGTGGGGCCGAGCAGATCGTGGTCGGTGGTGGCGCAGGCGGCCGACTCGATCACCTCCTCGCGAACGTCTCGCTGCTGGCCGCAGATCGGTTCGCGGGCGTTTCGATGTCGGCCCGGATCGGGCCGGCGTGGATCCACATCGTGCGTCGCCATCGGGGATGGACCGCCCGCCGAGGCGACTTCGTCACGCTGCTCCCGATCCATGGCGAGGTCCGCGGCGTCACCACCGCCGGCCTGCTCTACCCGCTCGAGGACGCCGTCCTGTCGTCGGGATCGACCCTCGGCGTGAGCAACGAGCACCTCGGCCCACGAGCATCGGTGTCGATCGCGGGCGGGGTCCTGGCCGTCGTCGTGCCCGGCGAGGCCGGAACCCATGTCGCTCGCAACGATCGTGCCGCGCCGGGCGCCGTCGAACGCGGACACCCCGGCGAGAACCGGCCACCACCCATCCATCGAGAACCCGGAGGCTCCCATGTCCCCTGAAGCCCGTTTCGTCGAGTTGGCGCCGGTCGTCGTCGATCGGCGGTGGCGTCGCGTCCGGCCACCGGGTCGGTTCCGCCGCAACGAGGTCGGACGCAGGCGAACCGTGACCTGTTCGGTGCTCCTCGTGGTGGCGTTGGTCGCGCTCGCCGCGGCCTGCTCGGCGGATCCGGGTGTCGATGCCGGGTCGTCGGGCACGGCCGGCGACGGCAGGGGAGGGGTCGTCCGCATGCTCACCCACGACTCGTTCGACGTCTCGGACTCGGTGCTCGACGAGTTCACTGCGCAGACCGGCCTCACCGTCGAGATCCTGCGCCAGGGGGATGCGGTGGCGATGGTCAACAAGGCCATCCTCACCAAGGAGAACCCCGAGGGCGATGTCCTCTTCGGCATCGACAGCAACACGCTCAGCCGAGCGCTGGACGAAGGGGTGTTCGTGCCCCACACGTCGCCGGGACTCGACCGCGTGCCCGACGAGCTCCGAGGCGACGCCGAGGATCGGGTGACCCCGATCGACCACGGCGATGTCTGCCTCAACTACGACGTCGAGTACTTCGCCACTGCGGGCCTGGCGCCGCCCACGAGCCTCGAGGACCTGACCCGCCCGGAGTATCGGGGCCTGTTGGTCGTGGAGGACCCTGCCAGCTCGACACCTGGGCTCGCGTTCGTGCTGGCGAGCATCGCGTCGTTCGGCGATGGGTGGACGGACTTCTGGTCGCAGCTGCGGACCAACGACGTCCTCGTGGTCGACGGTTGGGAGCAGGCGTACTTCGGTGCCTTCAGCGGCGGTTCCGGCGAGGGCGATCGGCCGATCGTCGTCTCGTACGCGTCGAGTCCGCCGTACGAGGTGGCCAACGCCGAGGTACCGCTCGACGATGCGCCGACGAGGGTCGTCGACGCATCCTGCTTCCGGCAGGTCGAGTACGCCGGCGTGCTGCACAACGCGAGCAACCCGGCGGGCGCGGCGCTGCTCGTCGACTTCCTGCTCTCCGATGCCTTCCAGTCCGACATCCCCGAGCGGATGTACGTGTATCCGGCCGTCGAGGGCATCGCGCTGCCGGATGTGTTCACCCGCTACGCCTCGGTTCCGACCGCGCCGTTGTCCCTGCCACCCGCCGAGATCGGCGCCCACCGGGACGAGTGGATCGATACGTGGACGACCACGGTGCTCCGGTGAGCCGACCGCGCTCGGCCCGTTCGGCGTGAGATGGCGCGGGCGGCTCGCCCTGGCTGCGGTTCCCGTGGCGTTCCTCGGCCTGCTCTTCGTGTGGCCCGTCACGCGCATCGTGCTCGAGGGGATCCGACCTGCGGGAAGCCTCGAGCTCGGCGCCGTCGCAACGGTCATCGGCGACCCCACGCTGCGTCAGGTGGCGTGGTTCACGCTCTGGCAGGCGTTGGCGTCCACGGTGCTGACCCTTGCCCTGGCGCTGCCTGCGGCCTACGTGTTCGCCCGGTTCCGCTTCGCCGGGAAGCGGCTCCTGTGGGCGGCGCTCATCGTGCCGTTCGTCATGCCGACCCTCGTCGTCGGCACCGCGTTCCTGCAGCTCCTCGGACCCGGGGGCCCGTTGCCGGTCGACCTGCGACGGTCGGTGTGGGCCATCCTCCTCGCCCATGCGTTCTTCAACTACGCCGTGGTGGTCCGCACCGTCGGTGGTTTCTGGGCGAACCTCGATCCGGCGCTCGAGGAATCAGCTCGCATGCTGGGCGCCTCACGCTGGCAGGCGTTCCGTCGCATCACCCTGCCGCTGCTCGCCCCCTCGATCGCCGCGGCGGCGGTGATCGTGTTCATCTTCACGTTCACCTCCTTCGGGGTCGTCCTGGTCCTCGGAGGGCCCGGCCTCCACACCATCGAGGTCGAGATCTACACCCAGACGTTCTCGTTCCTGCACCTCGACGTGGCGGCGGTCCTCGCCCTCATCCAGCTCCTGGCGGTCGTGGCCGCCCTCGTCGTCTACGACCGCGTGCAGAGGCGGCGATCCGAACCGTTGCGACTCGTGGCGGCCGACGTCGCGGAGCGACGCCCGACGTCGCTGGGGGAGCGGGCGCTGGTGGCGGCGAACCTGGGGGTCATGGCCCTGCTCCTCGCCGCGCCGCTCGCGGTGCTGGTCATCCGGTCGTTCTCGACCGAGAACGGGTGGGGCCTCACCTACTACCGCGCGCTCGATCAGGTGGGTCGTGGTTCGAACGCGTTCGTCCCACCGATCGAAGCGGTTCGCAACTCGGTGCTCTTCGCGGTCGCGGCGACCATCATCGCGGTGGTCGTCGGGGGGCTCGCGTCGCTCGCCATCGTCGGTCGAGCGGGTGGGCACGGTGCCGGAGCCGGAACATCGCCGTCACCGAGCCGGGTGGCCCGGTGGTTCGACACCGCACTCATGATCCCGCTCGGGACCTCGGCGGTGACCATCGGGTTCGGGTTCCTCATCACCTTCGACCGCGCGCCGCTCAACCTGCGCAACTCGGCGCTGCTCGTGCCGTTGGCCCAGGCGCTCGTGGCCCTCCCGCTGGTCGTGCGCGCCATCGTGCCCGCTCTACGGGCGGTGGATCCCCGGTTGCGGGAGGTGGCGTCATCGCTGGGCGCGACGCCGTGGCAGGTGTGGCGCTCGGTGGATCTCCCCATCGTGAGCAGATCGCTCGCGGTCGCCGCGGGGTTCGCCTTCGCCATCTCGATGGGTGAGTTCGGTGCGACCGTCTTCCTCGCCCGGCCGGACCTGCCGACGCTCCCCGTCGCCATCAACCGACTCCTCGGTCAGCCCGGATCGCTCAACGTCGGACAGGCGATGGCGCTCTCGACGGTGCTGATGGTCATCACGGCGGGTGCGATGGTGGCCATCGAACGCCTCCGCGTCCGAGGCGTCGGGGAGTTCTGATCCATGGAAACCGCCCCCTCCATCGCGCCGGCGGCGCTCGAGGTGCGCGAGGTCTCGGTCCGCTTCGGCGACCACTGGGCGCTCGATGGCGTGGACCTGCAGATCCGTGCCGGCCGCGTCCTGGCGCTGCTCGGACCGAGCGGCTGCGGCAAGACCACCCTCCTCCGGGTGATCGCCGGTCTGCAGACCCCGACGAGCGGGTGCGTCCTGATCGACGGCGAGGACCAGGCCTCGGTGGCCCCGCATCGACGGGGCATCGGCCTGATGTTCCAGGAGTACGCGCTGTTCCCGCACCGTGACGTCGGCGCGAACGTCGCGTTCGGTCTCCAGGTCCGTGGCGACGCGCGGTCGGTGATCGAGGCCCGGGTCGCCGAGGTGCTCGAACTGGTCGGGCTCGCCGGCTACGGCGGGCGCGCCGTCGGTGGGCTCTCGGGTGGCGAGCAGCAGCGGGTCGCGCTCGCTCGCTCGCTCGCTCCGGAGCCTCGGGTCCTGATGCTCGACGAGCCCCTCGGCGCGCTCGACCGATCGTTGCGGGATCGGCTCGTCGGTGATCTCCAGGCGCTCTTCGCCGAGCTCGGCGTGACGGTCGTCTACGTCACCCACGACCAGGGGGAGGCGCTGGCGCTGGCTGATGACATCGCCGTCCTCGACGCCGGACGTGTCGTCCAGGTCGGTGCTCCGAACGACCTCTGGAGTGCTCCGGCGAACGAGTTCGTCGCCCGCTTCCTCGGTTTCGTCAACGTGATCGAGGTCGACATCCGGGCAGGTCGCGTCGACTCGCCCTGGGGGTCGTTCGCCGATGTGGCCGGTTCGGCCGATGGCCGTCGCCGGGTGGTCGTGCGTCCCGAGGCGGTGATCGTCACGTCGGCGGGTCCTGCGTCATCGGCCGGTCCGCAGGGGCACGACCGATCCGCCGGCGTGCCGGCAACGGTGGTGGGACGCCTCTTCCGGGGGAACGAGGTCCAGCTCGACCTGGTTGCCGGGTCCGGTCACCGGCTCGACGCGACAGTCGCACCTCGCGACGCTCCGGCGCTCGGCGATGCGGTTCGGGTGCGCATCGACGGTCGAGGGGTCTTCGCCGTCGGATGACCGGGCGGGCGCGCCCGCCGTCGACGAGTCGGTCCGCCCGTTCGAGTCGCCCATCCGTCGCCGGCGGTCGGGCGGCGCGGGATCGGAGACGAGGCAGACTGGATCTGTGGATCTCACGAGCACCCTCATCGCTGCCTGCACCCCCGAGCAGCTGTTCGCGACCGTCGACGACCTGGCGTCGTACCCCGCGTGGCTCACGATCGTGCCTCGCGCCGAACCCGTCGAGGCCGCGCCCGGTGACGCCGGCCCGGCGTGGTCGGTCGATCTTCGCGGCCGTCTGGGACCCCTGGCGCGGTCCAAGCGGTTGCGCATGGTGCGCACCGCGCACGACCCGGTCCGCCACGTCCGCTTCGAGCGCGCCGAGCTCGACGGTCGCCACCACTCGGCCTGGGTGCTCGATGCCCGGGTGGACCCCGCCGACGACGGGAGCCGGTTGACCATGGCGCTGCACTACGGCGGCTCGTTCGGCGGGTCGGTCCTCGAGCGCATGCTCACCGACGAGATCGATCGATCCCGTCCTCGCCTGCTCGCGCTGGTCGACCCGGCAGTCGGCGGCCCGTCCAACTCGGGTTCGGAGCGCCACGACCGATCGTGAATCGACGTCCGGCGGGCGCCACTAAGGTCTGCCGCCCGAAGGCCGGATCGGGCTCACGATGCCGTCGCCGCGATGTGGGGGAGCAAGGTGCAACACCGAGGAGCCGAGAGCGGTAGACACCGACGCTGCGCCGGCGATCGGTTGCACTTGATGGTGTCGCGCCGCCGTGGTCGGCCGACGGTGCCGTCGTCGGTGGGGGGCCGGAGCACGAAGGCGCGTCCGTTCGGACCTGGGTGGATGGCGACATGACCCCGGACGTCTCGGTCCTCGTCACCTCCTACGCGACGCCGACCCGGCTGCTCGCCGTCAGCCTCTTGAGCGCGCTCGCGCAGACGATCGAGAACATCGAGCTCGTGTTGGTCATCGATGGTGAGCTGTCCGATTCGAACCGCCAACTCATCGCCGAGCTCGCCGAGGTCGACAGCCGCCTCGTCGTCCTCTCTCCGGGCCGTGTCGGCCGGGCCACGGCGCTCAACGTCGGGCTCGACGCGGCCCGGGCGCCGCTCGTCGCGGTCCAGGACGCCGATGACGCCTCGCACCCGCGACGCCTCGAGATCCAGACCACGCTGCTCCGCCAGACACCGAAGCTCACCGTCCTCGGTGCTGCATCGAAGATCAGCTCCAGCGTCACCGCAGGTGCGGACTGGGACCTCCCGTCCACCGATCCGAAGGTCACGGTCGTCGGTCGTTCGTTGCTGCGCTCGAACCCGGTGGTGCACTCGTCGGTGCTGGTCCGCCGCGACGCGCTCCTCGGCATCGGCGGCTACGAGGAGCGGCGGCGAGCGCAGTTCGACTACGACCTGCTCCTGCGGCTCAAGGCGCAAGGGCTGGCGATCGGCCACTGCGACTTCCCCCTGGTGCTGCAGCGACGACATCCGGGCCAGTTCTTCGAGGGGCTCGCGCCCGCGAGTCGAGCGTGGGGCTCGGTTCGGCTCCAGCTGACCCACATCAGCCGACTCGACGGACCGGTGAAGTACGCGTACTACGGCGTCGGCGTCGGACGCTTCGCCTACCAGGTCGCCCGAGGGATGGCCTGGCACCGCGCCAGTCGGCGCGTCACGACCTGATCGGTGCCCGATCCCCGGGTGAATGGCATGCTCCCCTGTGCAGTGCCAGTATTTCTCCCCGGTTGACCTCCCTGCCTGGTGTGGCGCCATCTACCGCAACGGGCGCAGTACCCTCGGACACCCGGACGGCGCACGATCGTGATGGCAGCGATCGAGGCGGCCGGACGATCCGATCGCCACAAGTTCGGCCACACCCTCTGGAGCACGTGCCGTGACCGTTGAGTCCCATCCCCAACTCGACCTCCGGCGTGTCTTCGGAGCCGTCCGCCGCTGGGCGTGGCTCATCGCCGCCGTGGTCGCCGGGGCGTTCGTCCTGATCTACCTCACCTCGTCGGTCCGCACGGCGATGTACACCTCGAGGTCGGAGGTGCGCATCACCCCACCGCCCGATCTCGTCCGCACCGACACCAAGTTCACCGGCAACGAGATCTACAACATCCGCAGCGCCGGCGTTCGCCAAGGGGTCAACGCCGACCTCGGACCTGATGCCCTCCTCGTCGAGAATGTCGAGGTCGAGGCGATCGCCGACACCGATGTGATCTCGATCAGCGTGGCGAGCAGCTCCCCCGAGGTCGCACGTGCGGCAGCAGATTCGTTCGCCACCAACTACGTCGACATCCGCCGGGCCCAGCTCATCAGCAGCTACACCGACCAGGCCGATGAGCTGCGCAACCAGGCCGATGCGGTCGGCGAAGAGGTGAAGGGGGTCGAGGACGAGATCCGGGCCGATCCTCAGGCGTCTGACGTCGACGTGCGACGCATGGAGGTCACGGGTCTCCGTCAGCGCCAATCCGAGCTCAGGATCGAGGCGTCGAACGCCCAACTCGAGTCGCGTCTGCAGTCCGACCGGGTCCGGGTCGAGAAGACCGCCAACATGCCCGAGTACGCGGACTCGCCGACCCCGTTGCGCGATGCCGGCGTCGCCGCCGTCGTGGCGCTGGTGTTCGCGCTCGGTCTCATCTTCCTGCTCGAGCAGATGGACAACCGGATCAAGTCCCCGGATCAGGTCCTCGAGGCCACCAGCGGCGTCCCGCTGCTCGGCTCCATCTCGGTCTACAGCCCGAGCCGTCGAGCGGCACGCAAGGTCCATGCGTCGCAGCGCACGCTCGTGCCCCCGACGTCCCCGGCGGCCGAGTCGTACCGGACCCTCGCCACCAGCCTGCGCTTCTCGAGCCTCGGCAAGGAGAAGACCACGATCCTGGTCACCAGCTCGTCAGGTGGCGAGGGCAAGACCACCGTCACCGCCAACCTGGCCGCCGTGCTCGCCGAGAGCGGGCTCCGGGTCGTGGTCGTCTCGGCCGACCTGCGCCGGCCGATGCTCGGCAGCCTGCTCGGGATCACCGAGACCGAGAAGGGACTCACGTCGGCGATGCTCGGCGACCGTGACCTGTCGTCGTGCTTCGAGTCGGTCTCGCTGCCGACGGGCCGCAGCATGTTCGTCCTCCCCACCGGTCCGCTTCCGCACGAGCCGGCCGTGCTGCTGGGTTCGGACATGTTCGGGACCGTGCTCGAGCAGATCAAGAAGGCCGGCGCCGACTTCATCCTCATCGACTGCGCCCCGGTGCTGCCGGTCAGCGACCCCCTCGCCGCATCCCGCCACGTCGATGGAGTGATCGTGGTCTCCCTGCACGGCAAGACCAAGCAGGCGAACCTCGCCGAGACCGTCGACCGGCTGCGCCAGGTCGACGCGGAGTTGATCGGGGTGGTGCTGAACGGGGTTCCCACCGCGGGTCAGTACGCCTACTCGAACTTCTACGGCTACTCGAGCTACGAGACCGTCGCGTCGAAGCCGCCGCCGCCCGCGTCGAAGGCATCCACCGCGCCCTCCGACGACGGTGACGCCGAGGGTTCGCCATCGACGTCGGCGTCGGATGCGTCCGGGATGCGGGCCGGCCAGGGACGGTGACCTCCGGGCCATCAACGGCCGCACCGGCACCGTCGCGCCGGGGCCGCGGGGTGAGGACGCGCGTCGGCGAGAACCTGCACGAACGGCGAACGCCCGCGATGGTCGTCATCGGCGTGTTCGTGGTCTACGTCGGTCTCGCGGTGAGCGTTCCCGATTTCTCGGGCTTCATCGCGATCGATCCTGTGCTCGCGCTCCTCTGCGCCTACGCGCTGGTTTCCATGACCCACCGCGGCTCAGCCGCCACCAGCGGCGCCGTGCGGTTGTTCCCCTGGGTGTGGTGCATCCTGCTCGGCTCGTTCCTCGGCCTCGCCGGTGTGGGGATGGCAGGTTGGGCGTTGGCCAACCTCCTGCGAACCGTCTTCGCGTTCCTCGCCTTCATATGCCTCTGGCACCTGCTGATCGGCGATCGTCTCCGTCGGGCGGCCATCCTCGGCACCGCCCTGGCGTTCGGGGTCACCTGCGTGCTCCTCGTGGCGCTGACCATCGGGAACGTGCGCGGGCAGGCGCTGTTCCCCCATGCCAACTACGCCGGGCACTTCTGCGTGCTGGCCGCCATGATCCTGGTGAACGCCACTCGCCGGTGGTCGCTGCGCATCGTGATCCTCCTCGGCCTGGCGATCGCGCTGAAGCAGACCAGTTCGTTCGGCGCCATGGCGATGTTCGTCTCGATGGTCACCGTCTACGGGATTCGGGCGCTGGCCCGCAACACGGCGATCCTGGCCGTCGCCCTCGCTGCGCTGGTGATCGGTGGGCTCTTCCTGGCCACGCCGAAGGCGTCGGACCTCGCGCCCGACAACGGATCGTGGAGCTTCACGGAGACGATCAGCGAGGAACGTTTCGATCGGAGCCAGACAGGTCGCCTCGAGCAATGGGGCCAGGCGTTCGACGTGTTCGAGGCGTCCCCGTTCGGTGTCGGACCCGACGGCGCACGCCAGCGCCAGCTCTTCAAGCTCAAGGGCTTCTTCCTCGAGATCCACTCCGATCCGCTGGGGTACCTCGTCGAACGGGGGTTGATCGGCTTCGTCGGGTTCGTCGGTCTGTGGGCGACCCTCTTCGCGATCGCGCGCAAGCGGGGTCTGGCGCGCGTCCTGATCGTGGGCATCGTGGTGTCCGGCGTGTTCCGCGAGACGATGCACTACCGACACATGTGGGCGCTCCTCGCTCTCGGGTTCGCCATCGACCACGTGCATTCGAAGCGGAGCCACGACGTTCTCGTCGCCGGAGGTGACGACGACGATCCGGGCGTCGTCGGCCCGAGCGAGACCGACGAGCTCGCGACCGATGGAGACGTCCGGGCGACGGTGCGGTGGTGACGCGCCCGACGCCCGATGGGCTCGGTCCGAACCGTCCGGTAGGGTGACCCTCCATGCGCGTACCTTCCTGGCTGCGTCGTCGACCATCGGACGAGAGCGCCGGCACGCGCGCTGCGCCCGTCGTTGCTGAGCCCGCCTCGTCGTCGCTCGACGAACCGCCGACGCTCGAGGTCGAGCCGTCTCCGACGTCGCCAGCGGGAGCATCCGCCGATCCGGCCCTCGTCGACGCGCCGGCTCCCGACATCTTCTCCGCCATCGACGCCCTGAGCCGAGAGCTGCGCGAGCGACCCGATCCCGCCGGCGCCGCGCGCCTGTTGATGATGCGCCACGAGGCGTTCGCGGCGCTCGAGGACCAACAACCCCCGTCGCAGTGGCCCCGCCAGGTGCCCGACCGCATAGCCGGCGTGCAGGGCTGTCCGGAGGTGTGCGGCGACGAGTTGGACGCCGATGACATGGCGAGCG
>JBBSTY010000033.1:0-28939 GCA_038235385.1 Acidimicrobiales bacterium
ATCGGTCCGCACCACCGCTACCGCACCACCGCTACCGCACCACCGCTACCGCACCACCGCTACCGCACCACCGCTACCGCACCACCGCTACCGCACCACCGCTACCGCACCACCGCTACCGCACCACCGCTACCGCCTGACTGCCACCGCCCCATCGCCATCCCTCTCCCACGTCGCCGTTCACGACACCGCGTCCGTCGACCGAGCTCCACCGATCAGACCGCGAGCGACAACCGAAAGGCGTTCCCATGGCCGAGGCCTACATCATCGATGCGATCCGCACCCCCGTCGGTCGGCGCGGCGGCGGCCTCAGCCAGGTGCACCCGGCCGACCTCGGCGCCCACCCGCTCACGGAGCTCTTCACGCGCGTCGATGTCGACCCAGCCGCCGTCGAGGACGTCATCTACGGCTGCGTCGACACCATCGGTCCGCAGGCCGGCGACATCGCTCGCACCGCCTGGCTCACGGCCGGTCTGCCCGACCACGTGCCGGGCACCACGATCGACCGCCAGTGCGGCTCGTCCCAGCAGGCGGTGCACTTCGCGGCGCAGGCCGTGATGAGCGGCACCACCGACCTGGTCGTGGCCGGCGGCGTGCAGAACATGAGCGCCATCCCGATCTCGTCGGCCATGCTCGTCGGCGAGCAGTTCGGGTTCACCACGCCGTTCGCCGAGTCGCCCGGTTGGGCGGCTCGCTACGGCGACCAGGAGGTCAGCCAGTTCCGCTCGGCCGACATGATCGCCGAGAAGTGGGGCTGCTCCCGCGAGGAGATGGAGGACTTCGCGCTCGAGAGCCACCGTCGGGCCGTGCAGGCGATCGACGAGGGTCGGTTCGAGGCCGAGATCGCCCCCCTGGGTGACGTGGCTGTCGACGAGGGTCCGCGCCGCGAGCCCGACATCGCCAAGATGAAGAGCCTCAAGCCCCTGATCGAAGGCGGCCGGGTCACCGCCGCCGTCGCCAGCCAGATCTCCGATGCCGCCGCCGCCATGCTGATCGCCAGTGAGGGGGCGGTGAAGTCCCACGGGCTGACGCCGCGGGCGCGCATCCACCACCTGAGCGTTCGCGGCGCCGATCCCGTGTGGATGCTCACCGCGCCGATCCCGGCCACCGCCCACGCCCTGGAGAAGGCCGGCATGACGATCGACCAGATCGACCTGGTCGAGATCAACGAGGCGTTCGCGTCCGTGGTGATGGCGTGGATGAAGGAGACCGGTGCCGATCCGGCCAAGGTCAACGTCAACGGCGGCGCCATCGCCCTCGGTCACCCCCTGGGCGCCACCGGTGTCCGCCTCATGACCACCCTGCTCAACGAGCTCGAGCGCACCGGCGGCCGCTACGGCCTCCAGACCATGTGCGAGGGCGGCGGCCAGGCCAACGTCACCATCATCGAGCGCCTCTGATCTGGCCCACCCGTGGTCCCGGGCGTGGCGCGTGGGGAATGCGCGCCTCGTCCGACGTGTTGCACGCGCCATGAGCTCAGGTCACACCGTCACCACCACGCCCGGCGATCAACACGTCGAGGTCCGCGTCGCCGGGCACCTCGTGGCCGAGTCCGACCGTCCCATGCTGCTCGACGAGACCGGCCTCCCGACGCGCTACTACCTGCCTCCCGACGACGTGCGCATGGACCTGCTCACGCCCACCAGCTTCGAGACCCAGTGCCCGTTCAAGGGCACGGCCTCCTACTGGTCGCTCACGCTGGACGGCACCACCCACGACGGCATCGTGTGGGCGTACCAGGAGCCTTTCGAGGCGGCCGAGGGCATCGCCGGGATGCTCTGCTTCTACCCGGACCGGTCGGATCTGGCCGTGAGCGCACCGGCCGGCGAGACCGGCAACCGGCAAGACGGATAACCGGCAACCCGAGAACCTGCTTCTCCTGGTCGCCCGGAAGGGGTACAAGGGGGTGATGGTCGAACCCGGTTCCCCGCTCCCCCGAACCCGGCGGAGCCAGCGGTTGCGGGTGGACCTGTTCGCCCTCTTCTCCATGGTGGTCGTGGCGGTCGTGCTCGTGGCGGTGGTGGTCTCCGACGACGGATCGGTTCGGAACGAGAGCACCTGGCCGTTGCTCGGTCTCGTGGCGGTGATCGTCCTCCTCGCCTCCATGGCGGCGGTGGTGCTGATCCGTCGCCGACCGACGGTCGAGGCCGCTCCGGAGCCCCTGGGCACCCGCCCGGCGGCCGACGACGACTCGACCATCTCGGGTGCGCCGCCGCCCGCGTGGGAGGTGATCGATGCCGACGCACGCTGGATCGAACTGCATCCGTCGCCGCTCTGGAGCCGCCGGCTCGCGGAGCACCCCGACGCGCTCTGGCTGATGGCCGACAAGGAGCAGATGAACGTCCCCGGGTGGCTGCTGGAGGGGCGCCCTCGGACCATCGACAAGCTCGCTCGGGTCGCCATCTTCTGGAGCGACATCGAGCGGTTGCGTGTCGTGGCCGGAACCGAAGCGCCCGACACGTACGAGATCACCCGGCGCACCCGCACCACGCCGCAGATCTGGCGGGTACGTCGTCGGGAGATCCACGACGAGCTGACGCTCCTCGACCACGCGCGCTCCGTGGGCCGTGTCACCATCGAGCTCGAGGATTCGATCTCCTCGGGCTGATCGAGCGCCTCAGGGGAGCAGGGCGTCCGGGGGGAGCGCCACGATGCCGCTGGCCTCGAGCCGACGCAAGGTGGCCAGCTGGTTCCAGAAGTCGGCGACGGGCACCACGAGGTGCACGGCGACGAGATCGTCGCGGCCGGACAGCGGCAGCACCGTCGGCGCCGCGAGTCCGGGGAACAGCTCGCTGAGCTCGGGGACCAGGTGCGGGGCGAGGTGCAGCATGACGTAGCGGTGGTGACGGGCCTCGAGCACCGCCCCGATCCGCAAGGTCAGGTCGGCGAGGGCCGGGCTCTGGCGGTGCACGAAGAGCGCCTCGCAGGGCGCGATCTCGGCCAACACCCGGAGGCGGTTCTGGGCCAGGCTCGTGCCGGTCTCGCGGAGGTCGACGATCGCATCGGCGAGTCCCGCGGCGCACACGCCTTCGAGCGACCCGCCCATGGCCACGACGGTGACCTCGATGTCGCGCTCGGCGAACCAACGAGCGGTGGCACCGGGGAGGTGGGTGGCGACGGTCGCGCCGGTCAGGTCGGACGCCACCGTGCGGCCGTCGTCGTCACGGCTGGCGACGATGAGGTCGGATCGGGCGACCCCGAGGGCCACCTGATCGAGGTGGCCGAGCTCGTCCTCGAGGACGATGTCGGTGGACAGGAACGCGCCGGCGATGCGGTCCGCGGCGAGCCAGGCGCCGGCGTCACGGGGTCGCATCTCGATGAACTCGAGATCGCCCACGGTGGTGCGCGACCCGGCTCCCCGGAACCCAGACGTCGAGTAGCCCGCATGTTCGAGCAGATCCAGGACCTTCTCGCGGAGACGCCCCTTGGACGGCACCGCCACCCGGGTGGTCATCGCCGACGCTCCAGCTCGGCGTAGACCGCGTCGAGGGGCACCTCGACCGAGGTCAGGCCGGCCAGGAGGTGGAACACGAGGTCGGCAGCCTCCGAGGCGACGCGGTCGGCATCGATCGTGGGTCGGCCGAGCTCGAGGCACACCTCGAAGGCCTCCTCCATGATCTTGCGCTGGACCAGGTCGGGGTCGTCGAACAGCGTGACGGAGTACGAGCCCTCGGGGCGGTGCGCCCGCCGGTCGGCGAGGGTCTTCTCGAGGGTGGCAAGCGTGTCGGCCATCGCGCCAGCCTTGCCGATGGACCGCATGTTCGGCCAAGCGTCGTGGGTCGGCCGGTGGTTCGGGCGCCGTCGATCGTCGTTCCGAGCCGTTCGCGACCGACTCAGGTGCGGTTCGTGCGCAGCAGGGCCTCCTGGGTGTAGGTGGCGACGTGGAGGCCGTCCTCGGTGAACACGCGGCCCGTGGCGAGGCCACGAGAGCTCATGAGTGCGTCGCTGGACACGTCGTGGAGGAGCCACTCGTCGGCGCGGAAGGGACGGTGGAACCAGATCGAGTGGTCGAGGCTGGCGCTGAAGAACGGGTAGCTCTCGAAGTCGCGGTGCTCGGGGCGGTCGGGGTGCAACGAGACGACCGCGTCGGTGGGGAGGTCGTCGGACTCGTACGCCAGTGCGCACGCGTGGAGCAGGGGGTTGTCGTCCATCGACGTGGTCATCTTCAGCCACGCCCGGGCGATGCCCCGCCCGTCGTTCGGGACGTAGCGGCGGTCGAAGACCTGGCTCCACGTCTCGGTGACGACGTCGTCGGGGCCGGGCACCGTCGGCAGCACGGCGGTCTGCACCTCCGGCGAGTCGTCCTCAGGGGTCTGGAACGACGCCGACATGGTGAAGATCGCACCGACCGGTTGACGGGCGACCACCTGGCGGGTGACGAACGAGCGCCCGTTGCGCAGCCGGTCGACCTCGAAGCGGATGGGTTGGGAGGAGTCGCCGGTGCGGATGAAGTAGGCGTGCAACGAGTGGACCCGGAACTCGGCATCGACCGTCGCCGCGGCGGCCCGGAGGCTCTGGGCAACGATCTGCCCGCCGTAGAGCCCGCCCCACGGGTAGCTCGGCCCCTCGCCGATGAACGTGTCGGGTCCGTGCTCCTCCAAGGTCATCATCGTCTCGAAGTCCATCCCGAGGTTCTACCGCCCCCGTCCCAGCCGGACCCAATGGCACCACCGTCGGCCGTGAGCCGAGCGGTGCGTCACGGGCGCGGGAGCAGGTGGACGGGCGGTGGCCGGACGGCCTGTGCCTCGAGCGCGGGGTCAGCGCCGCTGCGCGATGAGGGCCGCCCACTCGTCGAGGACGGGGAGCACCTCGTCGGCCGTTGCCGACGGGATGCGGAAGACGCATTCGGTGACGCCGACGGAGGCGAAGTGGTCGAGCTTGTCGTGGTCGGGGAGCGAGCCGAAGGGGACGATGCGCAGCGTCGCCGGATCGCGTCCCGCCTCGGCGACGGTGTCGCGGAGGCGCGGGATGGCGTCGCCGAGGCCGGCGCCGCCGATCGGGATCCAACCGTCGCCGTACTCGGCGACGTGGGCGAAGAGCACCGGGCCCGAGCCGCCACCGATCAGCACCGGGGGCCCGACGCGGCCGTCGGCCTGGCGGGCGGGCTTGGGCCACGACCAACTCGGCTCGATGGTGACGTGGGTCCCCTGGTAGCCGGCGATGTCGTCGCCCCAGAGCGCCTGCATGGCGAGCACGTGCTCGCGGGCGACCGCCCGCCGTTGCGAGAACACGACGCCGTGGTCCTCGACCTCGTCCTGGTTCCAGCCGAACCCGACGCCGAGCACGAACCGGCCATCGCTGAGGTGGTCGAGCGTGGCGATGGCCTTGGCGGTCACGATCGGCTCGCGCTGGGCGGGCAGCGCGATGCCGGTGCCGAGCTCGAGCGTCGTGGTGGCCGACGCAACCGCGGCCAACGCGATCAGCGGGTCGAGCGAGCGCTTGTAGTCCTCGGCGAGCTCGTCCTCGCCGGTGGCCGGCGCGGTGATGCGGCTCACCGGGATGTGGGTGTGCTCGGGCAGGTACAGCGAGTGGAACCCGCGCTCCTCGGTGGCTCGCGCCAGGTGGACGACGTCCATCGACTGGTCCGTCGAGAACATGGTGATGCCGTAGCGCATGGTCCTGCCGTGCCTTCCTCTGGGCATCGTCGTCGGGGGCAACCCCCGACGAAGGTTTTTGACGGTGTGTCAGATTCTGGCATCATCGGCGGCCGGTCCGGTCGTGCGGACCGCCGGGACCGAACGATCGAGCGAGGGTTGGGCACATGAGCGGCATCTGCGAGGGACGGGTTGTCATCGTGACGGGCGCGGGGCGCGGGCTCGGCCGTGAGCACGCCTTGGAGTTCGCCCGCCAGGGCGCCAACGTGGTGGTCAACGACCTGGGCGCCGAGATCGACGGCTCGGGGGCGAGCAGCGGTCCGGCCGGCGAGGTCGTGGCCGAGATCGAGGCCATGGGTGGAGCGGCGATCGCCAACGGCGCGAACGTCGCCGACTGGGACCAGGCCGAGGCCATGATCGCCGCGGCGGTCGAGACCTTCGGACGCCTCGACGTGCTGGTGAACAACGCCGGGTTCCTGCGCGACCGCATGCTGGCCAACACCTCCGAGGCCGAGTGGGACGCTGTGGTCAACGTGCACCTCAAGGGCCACTTCGTGCCCAGCCGCCACGCCATCGCCTACTGGCGCGACCAGACCAAGGCAGGCCACCCCGTCGACGCCCGCATCATCAACACCAGTTCGGGTGCCGGCCTCATGGGCAGCGTCGGTCAGGGCAACTACTCGGCGGCCAAGGCCGGCATCGTCGGGCTCACCCTGGTGCAGTCGGCCGAGTTCGGCCGCTATGGGGTCACGGTCAACGCCATCGCGCCGGCCGCCCGCACCCGCATGACCGAGGCGGTGTTCGCCGACACCATGGCGGCGCCGGGTGAAGGCGAGTGGGACGCGATGAGTCCGGCCAACGTCTCGCCGCTCGTCGCCTGGCTCGGCAGTGCCGATTCGGCGGGCGTCACCGGCCGGGTGTTCGAGGTCGAGGCCGGCAAGATCAGCGTCGCCGACGGCTGGCAGCACGGGCCCGAGGTCGACAAGGGCGAGCGCTGGGATCCGGTCGACGTCGGCGACGCGGTGCGTGGGCTGCTCACCGAGGCGCCGGCACCCACTCCGGTGTACGGCGCCTCCTGAACCTGACGCCGGGGCGGTAGCGTCACCAGCCGTGTCCGGACCCGAGCTGCCTCGCCGTGGCCGAGTCCGGGATCTGATCGTGCTGATCACGGTCGTGGCCGGCGTCCTCGCCGGGTGCGCCAAGGTGGATGGCGAGGGTGCCGTGGAACCCTCGCGTGATCCGACGGTCACCTACGTCGCCGCCAAGCTCATCCCGACCGGCAAGACGATTCGATCCGCGGTCGCCGATGGGTCGATCACCGTCACCGAGGTCCCCGGCGACATCATCAGCGACGAGGCGGTGCTCGACACCCGCACGATCGAGTGTCGCGTGGCGGTTCGGAGCCTGCCCGAAGGCACGCTGCTGCGAACGAGCATGTTCGTCGACGCCGCGGGGGCCGGGCTCGACCACGGCTACAGCGACGGCACGACGGTGGACCCCGAATGCTGAGGCGGACGCGATCGGCCGTCGTGGTCGTGTGGTCCGTCGCCGTGCTCGCCTCGGGGATCGCCTGCGGCGAGGCGCCCGAGGCATCGGGCGACGCTGCGCCGACCACGGTGGTCGCCGACGCGGCGACGTCGGCACCGGGGACCGCGCCCGCCGCCGAGGTCCTGGTCACCGACGGCATCGGCGAGGACGACGCCTTCCCCGAGCTCGGCACGCCGGACCTCGACGTCGACGACTACGCCCTGGATCTGCGGTACGACCCGAGGTCGGGGGAGCTCGAGGGGTCCGTCACGATCCGCGCCGAGGTCACCCGCGACACCGACGAGCTCGAGCTCGACTTCCAGGGGCTCGAGGTCGATGCTGCGTCGGTCGACCACGACCTCGTCGACGTCGACGTCGATGCCCGACGTGACAAGTTGACGATCGGCTTGCCGCAGACCACCGCGGCCGGAACCGACGTGACCATCGTCGTCGACTACCACGGCGCCCCCGAACCGGTGGCCACCGAGGCGCTCGGCGGGGTCGAGGTGGGATGGCACGCCGGACCCGAGGGATCGTTCGTGCTCAGCGAACCGGAGGGAGCGAGCACCTGGTACCCGGTCAACAACCATCCGCTCGACAAGGCGACCTACTCCTTCCGCGTCACCGTTCCCGCCCCGTTCACCGCCATCGCCAACGGCGAGTTGGTGGGATCGGAGCAGGTCACCGACGGCACCACGTTCGAGTGGCGCATGGATGCACCGATGGCCAGCTACCTCGCGACGGTGGTGACGGGCGAGTTCGACCAGGTCGACGGCGGGGTCCACGACGGCGTCTCCTACAGCTACTGGTACCCCGCAGGTGTCGCGCCCTCGCCGTCGCTCGAGCAGAGCGATCGGGATGTGGCGCTCCTCGCCAGCCACCTCGGCCCGTTCCCCTTCACCACCTACGGCGGGATCGTGTACCCGGCCTCGTTCATCACGGGCAGCGAGCGCACTCGGGGGTTCCTGTCCGGGGTGGCCCTCGAGAACCAGGGCATCTCGCTCTTCGCCGCCGGAGCCGTCGTGCCGTCGGTGGTGCTCCACGAAGCGGCCCACCAGTGGATGGGCGACAGCGTCAGCCTCAGCGACTGGTCGCGCGACATCTGGTGGGTGGAGGGCTTCGCCTACTTCGCCGAACACGTCGACGATCCCGATCAGCTCGCCGACGACTACCCGCAGATCCGCGCCGACTGGCAGCCGCCGGGTGACCTGCGCGTCGACGACCTGTTCCTCGGCTGCGCCTACGAGTGCGGTGCGATGGTGTTCTACGCCCTCTACCGCGAGGTCGGCGCGGACACCTTCTGGGCCATCCTGCGCGAGTTCACCAGCCGCTACCGCCACGCCAACGCCTCCACCGGCGATCTGATCGCGGTCGCCGGCGAGGTCAGCGGCGACGACCTCACTGCGTTCTTCGACGCCTGGCTCTTCGACGAGACCCCGCCGAAGCTTCCGGCCTGACCGCTCCCCCGGACCAACACCGATCTTCGGCGGGCGGTCACCCGCTGGTGCCCCGATCGATCGGCTCACGCTGCGGTGGGCAGGGGCCGGTGGCCGGGCCTCCGGTCGGGTCGCCCACGGGGCGGGTGGGGGACCGAGGAGGTCACCGAGCTCGCGCATCCGCCGCGTCTCGAGCGCCACGACCTCTTTCTCCGCGCGGGTCAGCCCGTCGAGACCCTGCGCGACGAGGGAGCGCCGAAGCGCTCCCTCGAGGTCGATCGGATCAGTCGGCGAACCGATGACCGTCGATCAGACGGACATGATCAGCTGAGGCGCTCGATGACCATGGCCATGCCCTGGCCGCCGCCGACGCACATCGACTCGACGCCGAAGGTCTTGTCGGCATCCTGCAGGCCGTGGATCAGCGTGGTCATGATGCGGGCACCGGTCATGCCGAAGGGATGACCGAGGGCGATGCCGCCGCCGTTCACGTTCAGCTTCTCCAGCGGGATGTCGAGGTGCTTGGCCGACGGCACGACCTGGGCGGCGAAGGCCTCGTTGATCTCCACGAGGTCGATGTCGGCCATGGTCATGTTGGCCCGGCCGAGGGCCTGGCGGATCGCTCCGACGGGGCCGAGGCCCATGATCTCGGGGTTCAGGCCGGTGACGCCGCTCGAGATGATGCGGGCCAACGGGGTGAGGCCGAGCTCCTTGGCCTTGGTGTCGCTCATGACGATCACCGCGGCGGCGCCGTCGTTGAGCGGGCAGGCGTTGCCGGCCGTCACGGTTCCGCCGGGCTTGAACGCCGGCTGGAGCTGGGACAGCTTCTCGACGGTGGTGCCGGCACGGATGCCGTCGTCCTTGTTCACGGTGACGGGGTTGCCCTCGGCGTCGACGGTGTCGATCGGGGTGATCTCGTCCTCCCAGAAGCCACGCTCGAGCGACGCAGTGGCCAGCTGCTGGGAGCGGGCGGCGAACTCGTCCTGCTCCTCACGGGTGACGCCCTCGAACTCGGCGACGTTCTCCGCGGTCTGTCCCATGGCGATGTAGATGTCGGGCAGGCCGGGCTGGGGGGCCCAGGGGCCACCCTCGCCGCCGGAACGCGCAGCGGTGCGGCCCATGGCGTCGGCGAACAGGGGGTTCACCGGGCCGCCGTCGGCCATGCCGTTGCCGTAGCGGCTGACGGTCTCGACGCCCGCAGCGATGAAGATGTCGCCCTCGCCGGCCTTGATGGCGTGGGCGGCCATGCGGATCGTCTGGAGCGACGACGAGCAGTACCGGTTGACCACGACGCCGGGAACCTCGTCGAGACCGGCCAGCACCGCGGCCACGCGGGCGATGTTGTAGCCCGCCTCGCCGGCCGGCTGGCCGCAGCCGAGGATGAGGTCCTCGACCAGGCTGGGGTCGAGGTCGGGCACCTTGGCCAGCGCCGCTTTGACGATGGTGGCGGTGAGGTCGTCGGGGCGCACCTGGGTGAGCGAGCCCTTCATGGCCCGGCCGATCGGGCTGCGAGCGGTGGAGACGATGACGGCTTCGGGCATGTCGGTTCCTTGGTGTCGATGGTGGCGAACGCCGACCGTGCGAACTGTTCCGCCCCGCAGGCGGTCCCCCCAGAGGAGCACGGCAGCCCCTGCTTTCTAGCGCGATCAGCCCATAACCCCGAAATTGCGGCGGTGGACGCCGCATGGGGGGCTGACCGCCGCAATTTCAGAAGTTGTGGCGGCCGACACCGCGAACTAGAACGAGTTCCTGTTCTCACCAGGGGGAAGATGTCCATGGCGATGGCGGTCATGCGATTCGATCTGCGCCAACCCGGACGGTCGCCCGCCGAGGTCCAGCGCGCGTACGCCACGGCGATCGAGATGGCCGAGTGGGCCGATGTGAACGGCTTCGGGATGATCGTGCTCTCCGAGCACCATGGTTCGGAGGACGGCTACATGTCGTCACCGCTGGTGGTCGCGTCGGCCATCGCCGCCCGGACCTCGCGCATCGCCATCAACATCGCTGCGCTGCTCGTGCCGCTGCACGATCCGGTGCGCCTCGCCGAGGACATCACCGCGCTCGATCTGATCAGCAACGGACGGATCTCGATGGTCGCCGGGATCGGGTACCGACCGATCGAGTACGCCATGGCGGGCGTCGACTGGACCCGCCGCGGCAAGCGCATGGACGAGTGCCTCGAGATCATGCTCCAGGCGTGGAGCGGCGAGCCCTTCGAGCACAACGGCGAGATGATCACCGTGACCCCCCGCCCCGTGCAGCGGCCCCACCCCGCGGTGTTCATCGGTGGGTCGGCGCCAGCGGCGGCCAAGCGCGCAGCCCGGTTCGGGTTCGGCCTGTTCCCGCCGAAGGCGGACTCCGAGTTGATCGAGATCTACCACGCCGAGTGCGAGCGCCTGGGCACGACGCCGGGGCTGGTGGCCCAACCCGGCGGTCCGGGTTGCCTCTTCGTCGCCGAGGACCCCGACCAGGTCTGGGCCGAGATCGGCGAGCACCTCCTCCACGACGCCCGCACCTACACGTCGTGGCAGCCGGAGGGTCAGAGCTCGCACGTGAGCGCCTACGCCACCACGGTCGACGCGTTGCGCGCCGAGGGCGTCTACCAGATCCTCACGCCCGACGAGTGCATCGCGCTGGGCGTCGAGCTCGGGCCGTTCGGTGGGTTCACCCACCATCCGCTGTGCGGCGGCGTACCGTCCGAGGCGGGTTGGGCCAGCCTCGAGCTGTTCGTCGACAAGGTCCTTCCCCACGTGCGCGCCGCCACCTGACCCGTCCGCTCGCGCCCGACCGGCACCCGAGCGAAGGGTGGGGATCGACCGCTCGCCCCACGCTCGACCCGTCCCCGATGAACGAGGAGAACACCATGGCGATCGATCTGGCCGCGATGGTCCACCCGTCGCACACCGTGCTCGTCACCCAGGAGTGCCAGAACGGGGTGATCGGCAGAGACGCGGCGCTGCCGCAGCTGGCCGAGATCGCCCGGGAGCAGATGATCCCGAACGGCGCCAGGCTCACCGACGCGGCCCGACGGGCCGGGATCACCGTCGTGCACTGCATCGCACAGCGTCGAGACGACGGCAAGGGCTCGAACCACAACGCCCGGCTGTTCCTCGGGATGCTGAAGAACGCCGTGCCGCTCCGGCCCGGCTCCGAAGCGGTCGACGTGATCCCCGAACTGGGTCGGGTCGACGACGATCTCGTCCTCACCCGGTTGCACGGACTCGGTCCGATGGGCGGCACCGACCTCGACGCCGTGGTGCGCAACCTCGGCGCCACGACGATCGTGGGCATCGGCGTGTCGGTGAACATCGCCATGTTGAACTTCGCGTTCGACGCGGTGAACGCCGGGTACCAGTTCGTGCTGCCACGCGACGCGGTCGCCGGCATCCCGGTCGAGTACGCCGAATCGGTGATCGACAACACGCTCGCGCTGATCGCGACCCTCTGCACCACCGACGACCTGGTCGACGCCTGGGGCCGAGCCGACACCTGACCCCACCCCGAACCGTGGCTCGTCGGTCGCGTCCCGCCGCCGGGTCCCGCCGCGGCGCAGGCGGTCCATCGGGCGGCCGGCCCGCACCGGCACCGCTCGCGGTCGCCGGGATCGGCGGGGCACGACGACTAACGTGACGGCGTGACGCCCCGCCCGACCGAGAACGCCGAGATCCCCGAGGGGGCCGCGATCGGCGACGACGAGATCGGCCATGACGTCGGCGCCCCGGACGGCCGAGAGCCGGACAGCACCGAACCGGGCGACGAGGACCTCCGCGCCGCCGACGGCCGCGTGCCCGGACGACGCGGGCGCGCCACTCGGTCCCGGTTGCTCGAGTGCACCGCCGAGATGCTGAACCACACGTCGTACCGGGACCTCAAGGTGGTCGAGATCGCCCGGGGGGCCGGCACATCGCCGGCGACGTTCTACCAGTACTTCCCCGATGTCGAGGCGGCCATCCTCGTGCTCGGTGAGGAGATGGCGCTCGAGGGGATGGCCCTCAGCGAGCTGGTCCGCACCAGCAACTGGAAGGGAAAGGCCGGCTTCGATGCGGCGTCGGGGCTGGTCGATGCCTTCCTCGAGTTCTGGGAGGAGCACCGATCCTTGCTGCGGGTCGTGGACCTCGCCACGCTCGAGGGTGATCAACGGGCACGCCAGGTGCGCACCCGTTTCACCCACTCGTTGACGGTCTCGCTCAGCGAGGTGATCGAGTCGTTCCGCAAGGACGACAAGTTGCCGCCCGACGTCGATGCGATGGCCACCGGCGGGGTGCTCGTCTCGATGCTGGGGCAGGTCGCCGCCCATCGGTACGGGTTCGAGTTCTGGGGCATCCGCACCGACGACACCCGGCTCAGCATGGCCCGCATCATCTTCACCGCCGTCACCGGGGCCAAGGCTCCGTGAGCGCCTGACCCGACCTCGTCCCGACCCGCAGTTGCCATCCGGCGAGGTCCGGCTGCGGGCCGTCCACCACGTGCCGGGAACGGTCGGACGATCAGCGATCCTCGACCCGATGGAGGGCCCATGAAGTTCGGAATCCTGCCGCCGTACCGAGCAGGGGTCACCGCCGACCCCGACTGGATCGGTCCGTTCGCTCGCCATGCGGAGGAGCTCGGCTTCGAGTCGGTGTACGTCGTCGAACACGTCGTGGTGCACGCCGAGTACGACGAGAGCTACCCGTACGCGGCGGGGGGCCGCATGCCGCTCCCGGTCGACTGCGCCATCCCCGATCCGCTCGAGCTGCTCGCCTACCTCGCCGCCATCACCGATCGCATCGTGCTGGCCACCGGGATCCTCGTGCTGCCTGCCCACCAACCCGCGCTGCTGGCCAAGCGGCTGGCCACGATCGATGTGCTCTCGAAGGGGCGCATGCGGCTCGGCATCGGCGTCGGTTGGCAGCGCGAGGAGCTCGAAGCGGTCGGCGTCGACTTCACCACCCGGGGTCGACGCACCGATGAGGCCATCGCCGCCATGCAGGCGCTGTGGTCCGAGGACGAGGCCACCTTCGCCGGCGAGCACGTGTCGTTCGACCGCGTCGTGAGCCGGCCCCGCCCTCTCCAGGCCGGAGGCGTCCCGATCCACGTCGGCGGCCACTCCCGCGCCGCGGCTCGCCGGGCGGGGCGCGTCGGCGCCGGGTTCCAACCGCTCGGGCTCGATGGCGACGCGCTCGCGACGCGGGTCGGGGAGATGCGTGCCGCGGCGATCGAGGCAGGCCGAGACCCCGATCGCATCGAGCTCTCCCTCGGCGGTCTGCTCGACGTCACCGACGAGGACGCCATCGCCGCCGCCGAGGCGAAGGGCGCCGATCGCCTCGTGCTCTCCACCCGCACCGGCGATCTCGACGACACCAAGAGGGCGATGTCGTCGTTCGCCGAGCGGTTCCTGGGCTGACTCGATCGCTCGCCGGGCCGACGCGGCGACCTGCTACGTTTCGAGAACACGTTCTAGTTCCGTGGGGTCGAGCGGTGCTCGGGTCCAGGGCGACCGACGTGTTGTCGAACCCGTCGTCCCCCGCCCCGGAGCCACCCATGGCGTCGATCGTCCCCGCCGACACGTTGGCCTACGGCATCCAGTTGCCCATCCAGTCCCAGAGCTCGATCTTCGCCGAGCCGTGGGAGGCCGATGCCGGTCGGGCCGAGCTCGCCGCCATCGCGGCCGCATGCGACGGCGCCGGGTTCCTCTACGTGGCCGTGTGCGATCACGTGGCCATCCCACGCCCGAACGCCGAGGCGATGAGCACCTCGTGGTGGGACACCATGACGACGCTCGGGTACCTGGCGGGGATCACCGAGCGCGTCCGGCTCCTGAGCCACGTGTACGTGCTCCCGTACCGGCATCCGCTCATGGCTGCCAAGGCCTTCCTCACCCTCGACGAGGTGTCGGGGGGCCGGGCGATCCTCGGGGCCGGGGCGGGGCACGTCGAGGCCGAGTTCGAGCTGCTCGGCGTCGACTTCGCCAGTCGGGGCACGGTGCTCGACGAGGGCATCGACATCGTCCGGGCCGCGTTCGCCGAGGAGTTCCCGAGCCACTCGGGTCCCCGGTACGAGATCGCCGACGCCGGTCTGCGCCCCCGGCCCGTCCAGCCGGGAGGACCGCCCATCTGGGTCGGAGGATCCTCGGCCCCGGCACTGCGCCGGGCGGCCGACCGGGGCGACGGCTGGCTGCCGCAGGGTCCGCCGAAGGACGGCATGCGGGCCGGGATCGAGACCATCCTGCGGCGACGCGAGCAGACGCGACCGGGCGAGCCCATCGACCTCGGCATCAACGCCGAACCGATCTACCTCGGCGAGCCGCCGTTCGAGGTGGCGTCGTGGACGCTCACCGGCTCGTCGGACCACGTCGCCGAACGACTCCGGCGCTACCGCTCGCTCGGGGTGAACCACATGCAGATCCGGTTCCGTTCGCGCTCGGCGTCCGAGCTCGTCGACCAGATCGAGCGCTTCGGCCGAGAGGTCGGCCCGCAGCTGAACGGGTAGCGCCGACGCGTCGAGCGATCATCGGGCCGGGTGCGTCTGTGCCGGCCCCGGGAACGAAGGGGTACGGACATGGGGATGCTGGACGGCAAGGTCGCGGTGGTGTCGGGGCTCGGGCCGGGCATGGGCCGCGACATCGCGCTGGCGCTCGCCGGGGAGGGTGGCCGACATCGTGATGGCCGCCCGTCGGGACAAGCGGATGGCCAAGGTGGCTCCGGAGATCGAGGCGCTGGGACGTCGTGCCGTCCCCGTGATCACCGACATCACCGATCCCGATGCCTGCGCCGCCCTCGGCCAGCGCGTGCGCGACGAGCTCGGTCGTCTCGACATCTTGGTCAACAACGCCTTCTCCGACGGCAACCACCAGACCTTCGAGGAGTCCGACCTCGACGCGTGGCGCTCGACGATGGACGTGAACTTCTTCGGCACGATGCAGCTCACCAAGGCGCTGCTGCCGCTGCTCACCGAGCAGGACGACAGTCGGGTGATCATGATCAACACCATGTCCACGCAGCGGATCGATCCCGGGATGGGGGCGTACGCCGCGTCGAAGGCAGCGCTGGCCAACGCCACCAAGACCCTCGCCGTCGAGCTCGGCCGCCAGGGCGTGCGGGTCAACGGCGTGCACCCGGGGTACATCTGGGGTCGGTCGGTCGAGTGGTACTTCAACCAGATGGCCGAGGAACGAGGCATCACCTTCCAGGAGGTGTACGACGAGATCGCCGGCACGACGTGTCTCGGGTACCTGCCGTCCTCCGAGGAGATCGCCGGTGCGGTGCTGTTCTTCGCGTCGCCCCTGAGCAAACCGATCACCGGGCAGTACCTGAGCGTCAACGCCGGGCACTTCCTCGCATGATCGCCACCACCACCCAGGAGAAGACATGATCAAGCTGGTGTGCTTCTTGAAGCGTCGCGAAGGCATGACGCGAGAGGAGTTCTACGACCACTGGGAGAACCACCACGCGCCGCTGATCGCCAGCACGCCCGAGCTGGCGCGCCACATCGTGCGCTACGAGCAGCTGCGGGTCACCACCCACGCGGACTGGATGGGGACCGAGGGCTACGACGGGATCACGCTCCAGTGGATGACCGGACCCGAGGCCTTCGAGGGGTTCATCGGCGAAGCGAAGTACGCGGAGCTGATCGCGCCCGACGAGAAGTCGTTCCTCGACACGTCCGAGCTGGTGTGGATGATCACCGAAGCTCCGAAGGTCGCCATCGACGGACCGACCACCTGATGCGCCGCCGCTCGACGACCCTGCTCGCCCACCGACGAGCGACGAGGACGACGACATGAGCAGCACCGACTCCGGTGACCCGGAGGTGGTGGTCCGCGAGCTGGCCGACTTCGCCGGGAAGGTCGCGCTGGTCACCGGCGGTGCCTCGGGCATCGGTCGAGCGGTCGCGCGTCGCCTCGCCCTGGGGGGTGCGTCGGTCCTGGTCGCCGATCGTGACGAGGTGGGCGGCCAGGGCACGATCGATCTGATCGCGTCGGACGGTGGCATCGCGCACGTGCGGGCTGTCGATGTCACCGACGCGGACGAGGTGGCCGCCATGGTCGACGATGCCGTCGCCACCTACGGCCGGCTCGACATCGCCGTCAACAACGCCGGGACGTCGGGCACCTACGCGCCGCTCGCCGAGCAGACCCTCGACGACTGGAACCGCACGTTGGCGGTCAACCTCACGAGCATGTTCCTGTCGATGCAGGCGGAGATCCCTGCGTTGCTCGACGCGGGTGGCGGATCGATCGTCAACACCGCGTCCGGCGCCGGGCTCATGGGGTTCGCGCACCTGCCCGCGTACGTCGCCAGCAAGCACGGCGTGGTCGGTCTCACCAAGTCGGTCGCGCTGGAGTTCGCCCGCACGGGCGTGCGCGTCAACGCCGTCTGCCCCGGAAGCGTGCGCACCCCGATGCTCGAGGGCTTCGCCGGTGGTGACGAGGCCACCCTCGAGAACATGGGCCGGATGCAGCCGATCGGACGGCTCGGGACCTCGGACGAGATCGCCGAGGCGATCGCGTGGCTGTGCTCGGATGCCGCATCGTTCGTCACCGGGGTCGCGCTTCCGGTCGACGGCGGGGTGATGGCCACCTGACACGCTCGATCCGACGAGCGCCTGGCTGCGGCCGCCGGCCCCTCCATCCGAAGGGTCACCGACGAGGCGACCGGGCGGTCGCGGACGTCGCTCACGGGTCTCGGAGACGTGCGTGGAGAGGCCCGCCCGGGCCGCTCGGAGTCGAAGCGATGAGGAGAAGGTGAACATGGGACTGCTCGACCAGCACCGAGCGATCATCACCGGCGGCGGATCGGGCATCGGGGCCGCCACCGCCCGCCGGTTCCGGGCCGAGGGGGCGACGGTCGCCGTCCTCGATCGGGACGCGACGTCCGCGACCTCGATCGCCGAGGAGGTCGACGGCTTCGCGATCGTCGTCGATGTGGCCGACCCCGAGGC
Organism: Acidimicrobiales bacterium; assembly: GCA_038235385.1. Classification (GTDB taxonomy): domain Bacteria; phylum Actinomycetota; class Acidimicrobiia; order Acidimicrobiales; family Acidimicrobilacustridaceae; genus JBBSTY01. Next base: position 17,477 of record JBBSTY010000033.1, read on the forward strand.
CACCGCTCGGGCGATCCGCCTCGCGAGCGAACGCCTCGGCGGGCTCGACGACCTGGTCGCGAATGCGGGCGTGGGGAACCTCAAGCCGCTCGACGCCTACGACGACGGCGAGTGGGACCTGCTCGTCGATGTGAACCTCAAGGGAACGTTCAACTGCATCCGGGCGGCGGCGCCGCTGCTGCGCGACGCGTACGACACCGACGGGCGTCCCCGATCGATCGTCACCATGGCCAGCGTCAGCGGGATCCGGCCGACCCGCGGGGAAGCGCCGTACTCCGCAGCCAAGGCGGGGGTCATCGCCCTCACCCGCTCGGCGGCGCTCGAGTACGGCCCGGCGCTGCGGGCCAACTGCGTGTCGCCCGGTTTCATCCACACGCCGCTCACGAGCTTCGCCGCGGAGCACGAGCACTTCCGACCGGCCATCGAGGCGGGCACCCCGCTGGCGCGCGTGGGTCGCGCCGAGGAGATCGCCGACGTGGTCGTGTTCCTGTGCAGCGACCTCGCCTCCTACGTCACCGGCATCAACCTGGTCGCCGACGGCGGGAGCCTGCTCCCCAGCAGCCAGAGCGATCCGGTCCTCACCAGCCTGCTCGACCTCCTCGGGGGGTGAGGGCGCGGTCCTCGTGCCGCCGACCCGGCCACGGGTGAGCCGGCGGCACCGCACCCGTGCTCGGGGTCGACATGGGGTTGCCCGTCCTATCGCGTGTGCCCGCGTCCAGACGCAACATCGGCCGCTCGCCGGGGCCGCAGCGTCGTCCGATGACCTGACGGCATGGCCCCCGACCCGTACCATTGCGCTCTCGTGACGACGGCCCCACTCGAAGATCCGGCCGACGCCCCAACCGGCGGTGTCGACACCGATGTGGTGCCGCAGGGAGGCCGCGCGTCCGATCAGGCGCCCGATGCCGTCGAGCCGACGGTTCGGACACGACCGGGGGCCGCCAGATCGGGTGACGGTTCCGGCAACAACACCGTCGACAACGCCGGGCGGTCGTCCGCACGCCAGTTGATCTTCCATCCCGTCCGTGCCTGGGAGGACCGGGGCCGTCGGTGGTTGCCCGGCGCGTGGTTCGCCGTCGCGGTGTGGGCGATCTGGCGAGCGGTCCACCTCGGGATCGATCAACTGCTGGGCGTCCGGGGAGACTCGCTCTTCTTCTACGACGGTGAGCGGTACCTCGCCATCGCCAAGCAGGGGTACTCGTTCGCCAACTTCGAGATGCCGAACACCGCCTTCTTCCCCGGCGTGTCCTGGCTGGCGTGGCCGGTGCTCAAGATCACCCGCTCGGATGCCTGGACCGGCCACATCGTGGCCACGGCCACCGCGATCGCCGCCTTCATCGCCGTGTGGGGCATCTCGAAGGCGTGGCGCAACGAACGCATCGCACGCCGCGCCGTGCTGCTGATGGCGCTGATGCCGTCCTCGCTCTTCCTCTGGGCGTTCTACTCCGAGGGCCTGTTCATCGCGCTCGGGGCCGGCGCGGTGTGGGCCGATCGCAAGAACCGCCACTGGTTGGCGGCCGCTCTGTTCGCCGGGCTGTCCACCACCCGCTCGGTCGGCATCCTGGTGCCGGCCGTCATCGTGCTCGCCCGCATCATCCGGGCACGACGCATCGATCGCTGGTGCTTCGGGTATGCGGCGGCGGCGGTGGCCGGTCTGATCCCCGTCCTGGTGATGATGCGGTACTACACCGGCAACGCCTTCGCCTTCATGGGCGTGCAGGCCGACTGGGGTCGGGCCCTCAGCTGGCCGTGGGAGACCGTCGCGCAGGGGTTCACGAACCTCTGGCCGGCCCCGGAGACGATCATGGTGCCCGCGCTCGTGTCGCGGAACCTCGACATCTGGAGCCTGCTCATCGTCGCGGTCGGCATCGGCTACCTGATCGTGGCCCGCCGCGACGGCTTCCCGATGGAAGCCTGGATGTTGGGGGTCGCGCTGGTGGCGCTCCCGCTCTGCTCGAGCTCGCTCGCCAGCTTCAACCGGTTCGCGTTCGCCACCTGGGTGCTCTACCCCGCGTACGCCAGCCTCGCCGAACGACTGCCGATCTGGTGGCGCCGGGCGTTCTGGGTCACGGTGGTCATCGCCTTCTCGATCACGACGTACCACATGGTCGGTCGCTTCAGCGTCGACCGCTTCGTCGGCTGATCCCCCCACCCGTTCGTGCGTGTGATCGCGGTGCCGGCGGCGGCGTGGGCACGCATGTTGGGGGGAGGGAGCGGCGCTCGACCCCCGCCTCCACCCGTTCGTGCGTGTGATCGCGGTGCCGGTGGCGGCGCAGACACGCATGTTGGGGGGGGAGGGGTGCTACCAGAGCTGGTCGGTGTAGGTGTCGGTGCCGACGATGGTGGGGATGAACGGGGCGGCGTAGCTGATCGAGCCGTGTCCGCCGGCGGCGACGGCGTCGGCGAGGGCTCGGACGTCGTCCCAGGCCGTGCGGGGGTCGGCGTCGAGGAAGCACAGCAGGAGGGACCGCCGGTCCTGGCCGGGGTTCGCCGGTTGGAACACCGGCGCGCCCTCCGGGAGGGGGATGGGGGTGGTGGCGATCACGAGCGACATCGCGGTGTCGGCGACGGCGGCGGGCAGGAGCTCGTCGCGGAGCCAACCGGAGAAGCCACGTGCGTCGAGCGACGAGTCGGGGGAGCGGTCGACCATCAGCGCCACGAGCCCCTGGAAGGGATGGTCGAGGGCGAGGGCGGGCGGGACCGGTTCGTCGTCGCGGCTGTAGGCCCACCGGTGCACGTACATCAGGGTGTGCACGTGATCTCGACCGTCGTACATGCGGCCGTTCTCGTGGAGCCACTTCACCTGCTCGGAGCCCCAGGCGATGGCGGGGCCGTCCTCGCCCCGCTCCACCCAGTAGGTGGCCAGGTAGGAGCCGGCGTCGATGTCGGGCAGGAACTCGGTGTCGGTGGGGAAGCGCAGGTCCTTGAGCTCGCGCGTGGCCACCCAGCGGCGGCCGGCGAACCAGCCCTTGCCGATCATGCACCCGGCGTAGAAGTGGTCGCGCTCGTACCAGCGGTTGTAGGCGACCTCGTGGCCCCGGTGGGGATCCACGAGCGTGAACAGCACCGTGCCCACACCCACGTTGTCGTACGGTCCGGCTTCGACCACACCCATTGCGCCTGCCCCCTTCGCGGGCACCGTCGGCCCGGCCGCGACACCCTATCTCGACTAGAACCTGTTCCATTTCCAGGCTGACACCGCATCAGATGTCCGGTATCCTCGGACACATGGACGGTGAACTGCCCAAGATCATCTCGGTCGACGATCACGTTCTCGAGCCCCCGAACGTCTTCATCGATCGGCTACCGGCGAAGTACCGCGAGATCGGGCCCCGCGTCGAGCGGCTACCCGTGGCGGAGATGACCTTCGTGGGGGGGAAGTTCGATTACAAGATGGGCGCCGAGGGCGAGGGTCCGCTCGCCGACTGGTGGCTGTGGGAGGACAAAGCGGTCCCGCAGACCCGATTGTCCGCAGCGGTGGGCGTGCCTCGCGAAGAGGTCACCGTCACCCCGATCACCTACGACGACATGCGGCCCGGGTGCTACGACCAGAAGGCCCGCCTCGAGGACATGGACGCCAACTGGACCGAAGCCCAGATGTGCTTCCCCTCCATGCCCCGGTTCTGCGGCCAGGTGTTCACCGAGATGGACGACCGTGAGCTCGGCCTCCTCTCGCTCCGGGCCTACAACGACTGGATGGTCGAGGAGTGGTGCGCCGGCACCGGCGGACGGCTCATCCCGCTGTGCGTCATCCCGCTCTGGGATCCGGAACTGGCGGCCGTCGAGATCCGACGCAACGCCGAGCGCGGTGTCCGGGCCGTGGCCTTCAGCGAGCTTCCCGCGCAGTACGGGCTGCCGTCGATCCACTCCGGCTACTGGGATCCCTTCTTCGACGCCTGCAACGAGACCAGCACGGTCGTCAACATGCACATCGGGTCCTCGTCGAAGATGCCGTCCACCTCCGCGGACGCCCCGCCGTCGGTCGGGTCCACCATCACCTTCACCAACTGCATGATGTCGATGGTCGACTTCATGATGTCCGGTGTGCTGCCGCGCTTCCCGAACCTCAAGCTCGCCTACGCCGAGGGCCAGCTCGGCTGGATCCCCTACATCCTCGAGCGCGCCGACAAGGTGTGGGAGCACAACCGCGGTTGGGCGGGCGACGCCGACCTCGTTCCCGAACCGCCGAGCACCTACTACCACCGTCAGATCTTCGCCTGCTTCTTCGAGGACGAGCACGGGCTGACCGAGGTCGCGCTCGAGAAGATCGGCGAGGACAACGTCCTGTTCGAGACCGACTACCCGCACTCGGACAGCACGTGGCCCCACACCAAGGAGGTCGCCACCAAGATGATGGGCCACCTCCCCGATGCCACGGTGCGCAAGATGGTGCGTGGCAACGCGATCGAGCTGCTCGGCCTCGACTTCGAGCCCTGACGTTCGGCCCGTCGAACCGCGGTGGTTCGCGACCGGCCGATCCGACTGCGCCCGTGGGGGACGTCGGAGTCGGCCGTCCACGCGCCGCCGCATGCTGACCCGAACCGTGCCCACGATGAAGGACGTGCATGAGCGCTGACACCGAGTACCAGTTGTTGATCGGCGGCGAGTGGGTCGATGCCGGTGACGGCACCTACCCGATCGTCAACCCCGCCACCGAGGAGATCGTCGGGCACGCGCCCAACGCCTCGGCGGCCGATGCCCGGGCGGCCGCAGGTGCCGCGGCCGAGGCGTTCCCGGCGTGGTCGCGCACCACCCCTGACGAGCGCGCTGCGCTCATCACCAAGGCCGCCGACCTCCTCGACCAGCGCTACGGGGATCTGGTCCCGCTGGTCCAGGCGGAGACCGGTGCCACCCTCCGGGTCACCAAGCAGATGCAGGTGCCGATGGCGGCGGTGCGGTTCCGCCGCTACGCCAAGGGCATCGAGCACGAGCTCTCCATCCCGGTCGACCCGAGCGTCATGCCCACCACCGCGCTGGCGGCGGGCGGGATCATGGGCGGCATCGCGCGCCGCGCCCCGGTCGGGGTCGTGGCCTGCATCACCTCGTACAACTTCCCGATGACCAACATGGCGGGCAAGCTCGGCCCCGCCCTCGCCATGGGCAACACCGTCGTCGTGAAGCCGGCCCCCCAGGATCCGCTCGGCATCGTGAAGCTGGGCGAGGTGTTCCAGGAGGCCGGGTTCCCCGACGGCGTCGTCAACATCGTGGTCGGCGAGGGTGCGGCGGCGGGCGAGGCGCTCGTCGCCTCCGACGACGTCGACATGGTCAGCTTCACCGGGTCCACGGGCGTGGGCCAGGCCATCGGCGCGCAGGCGGGCCACGACATGAAGCGCCTGCTGCTCGAGCTGGGCGGCAAGGGCGCGTGCATCGTCTTCGACGACGCCGACCTCAAGACCACGATCGCCGGCATCACCTCGGTGTGGGCGTTCCACTCCGGCCAGATCTGCACGGCGCCCACCCGGGTCCTGGCCCAGCGGGGCATCTACGACCAACTGGTCGCCGGGCTCGCCCAGGCCGCGGGGCACCTCACGGTCGGCGACCCCAACGAGAAGACCACCGTGCTGGGTCCGGTCATCACCGCGGTCCACCGCGACCGGATCGAGGCGTACATCGCGTCGGCCCGCGACGAGGGCGCCACCGTCGTCGCCGGTGGCGAGCGTCCCGACGTGAACGGCAAGGGCTTCTACGTGGCTCCGACCCTCATCGCGGATGCCAAGCAGGGCATGCGGGTCGTGCAGGAGGAGATCTTCGGCCCGGTCGTCACCGTGGTGCCCTTCGACGACGCCGAGGAGGCGGCGGCGCTGGCCAACAGCACCGACTTCGGCCTCTACGACTACGTCTTCTCCACCGACACGGCCAAGGCGTACGAGACCGCGCAGCTCCTGCGCACCGGCAACGTCGGCATCAACACCATGCAACGCAACCACGAGCTGCCCTTCGGTGGCTTCAAGATGAGCGGCGTGGGTCGAGATGGCGGCGTCTTCGGCTTCCACGCCTACAGCGAGCTGCAGTCCATCGTCTGGCCGGGCTGATCCGACCGACGCCGACCGCGCCCACCCGAGAACGACAACGACACGACACCACAACGAGAACGAGAAGGGGACCATGCGAGGGATCGTCTACGAAGAGGGCAAGCTCGATGTGGTGTCGTCGCTGGAGCTGCGCGACCTGCGCCCCGATGACGTCCGCGTCGAGATCAAGGCCGCCGGCGTCTGCCACAGCGACCTGAGCGTCCTCGACGGAACCATCCCGTTCCCGACGCCGGTCGTGCTCGGCCACGAGGGCGCGGGCGTCGTCGTCGAGGTCGGGAGCGCGGTGTCGAGCGTGCGGGTCGGCGATCACGTCGTGCTGTCCACCCTCGGCAACTGCGGCGCGTGCGCCGCGTGCGATGCCGGCAAGCCCACCCACTGCCGCACCTCGATGGGCAAGCTGTCGGCGCCGTTCCTGCTCGAGGGCCGCAAGGCGTTCCAGTTCGCCAACATCGGGGCCTTCAGCCAGTTCACCAACGTGAAGGCCCGGCAGGCCGTGCCGATCGACAAGTCCGTCCCCTTCGAGGTGGCGTCGCTCATCGGCTGCGGCGTCATCACCGGCGTGGGTGCGGTGTTCAACCGGGCCAAGGTCTCCCACGGTCAGTCGGTCGCCGTCATCGGCGTCGGCGGCATCGGCCTCAACGTCATCCAGGGAGCCCGGCTGTCCGATGCGCTGCCGATCATCGCCATCGACAACAACCCGAAGAAGGAGGAGCTGGCCAAGCAGTTCGGCGCCACCCACTTCATCAACTCGGCCGAGGTCGATCCGCTCGAGGCCATCAAGGAGATCTGCCCGAACGGCGTCGACTTCTCCTTCGAGTGCGTCGGCCACCCTGCGCTGATCCGCCAATCGATCGACATGCTCGACTGGGGCGGCACCGCCGTGACCCTCGGGGTGCCCAAGCTCGGCACCGAGGCGTCCTACGTCGTGCAGAGCATGTACAACGACAAGACGATCATGGGGTGCCGCTACGGTGCCGGCCGTCCGCACACCGACTTCCCCCTGATGGTCGAGCTGTACCTGGCCGGTCGGCTGCTCCTCGACGAGCTCGTCACCAAGACCTACGACCTCGCCGACATCGCGCAGACCATCGACGACATGCACCACGGCGACCTCGCCCGTGGCGTGCTCACGTTCGGTTGATCGATGGCGCTGCCCGAGGAGCTGCAGGAGCTGGCCCAGAAGGTCTCCAACTGGGGACGTTGGGGCGACACCGATGAGCGTGGCACCCAGAACCTGATCGACGCCGATGCCACCCGACGCGGGCTCGCGCTGGTGCGCGACGGGCGGCACCGCTCGCTGGCGATCCCCCTCGATCCGTCCGCTCCCCAGCGGGGAGGTGCGCCGGGGCGAATCGCACCGTTGCGCACGATGCTCATGGTCAACCAGACCTTCACCGGTCAGGACGGTGATGCGGCCTGGAACGACGACACCGTGGTCATGGCGCTCGCAGCCGGCACCCACATCGACGCGCTGGCGCACTGCTCCTACGGCGGCTCCATCTACAACGGCTTCCCCGACACCGTCGTCACCGCCATGGGTGGAGCGACCCGGTGCGGCGCGGACAAGATCGACCCGATCATGAGCCGCGGCGTCCTGCTGGACCTCCCCGCCGCGAAGGGCCTCGACCGTCTCGATCCCGGGTACGCCCTCACCGCCGAGGACCTCGACGCCGGCGTGGAGCTGGCGAAGGTCACCCTCCAGCCCGGCGATGTGGCCCTGATCCGCACCGGCCAGATGCAGCACCACCACCGGGGCGACGTGGAGGCCTACAACCACGAGAGCCCTGGCCTGTCGACCCACACGATCGAGTGGGTGCGCGACCACGACCTCGGCGCGGTCTTCACCGACACCTACGTGTACGAGGTGTGGCCGCCCCAGGACTGGGCGGCGATGATGGTCGTGCACATGATCCACCTGCGCGACATGGGCCAGATCCAGGGACAGAACTTCGATCTGGAGGCGCTGGCCGCAGACTGCGCCGACGCCGGCCGTCACGAGTTCCTCTTCACGGCCACGCCCGAGCCCTTCACCGCGGGGTGCAGCGCGCCGGTGAACCCGGTCGTCACGTTCTGAGCAGCGGCCCCGGGCCCGGAGCGGCACGCCCACCGGGACCGGCGTGCGAGCCGCCCGACCCGCAATCGGGCCCTGTGCAGGTCGGGGCCCGATCCGGATGCCGAACCGGGCTCTCGGGCCCGGGTACCGTGTCGGGGCAGCAAGCCGGTCGAGGGGATGATGGGGTCGATCCAGGTGGGGGCGCTCGACGGTGACGCCGATCTCGATCTCGATCTCGGCGTCGCGACGAGCGCGAGCGACCCGTCGTCGGCCGAACGATGGGCGGCGTGGACGTTCGTCGCCGCGTTGATCGTGGCGGGACCGCTGCTGCTGGTGGTGGGCAACCAGCGGTGGTTCAGCACCGACGAGTGGGGTCTGCTCGTCAGCTACTCGCTCGACGACCCGGCGGGGCTCTTCGCGCCGCAGAACGGGCACTGGTCGACGATCCCCGCGGTCGTGTTCCAGGCGCTCTACGAGGTGGTGGGCCTGCGGAGCTACGCCGTGTACGAGGCGATGAGCGTCGGGACCCACCTGCTGGCGGTCGTGTGCATCCGGGCGATCATGCGTCGGGCGGGGGTGGGCGCCTGGGTCGCGACCCTCGCCGCGTCGAGCCTGCTGCTCTTCGGCAGCGGCATGCAGAACATCTTCGTGGCCATCCAGATCAGCTTCGTCGGGGCGTTCGTCCTGGGCGTGACCCAGGTGCTGCTCGCCGACCACGACGATCTGGGATGGCGCGACGCGGCGGGTGTCGTCGCCGGGATCGGCGCGCTGATGTGTTCGGCCGTGGGTGTGGCGATGATCCCCGTCGTCGCGGTCGCCGTGCTGCTGCGCCGGGGGGTGCGCGTCGCCCTCCTGCACGTGGTGCCCCTGCTCGTCGTGTACGGCTCGTGGTACCTGTGGCAGCAACCCCGCACGACCGTTCGGCCCGACGACGTCGGCACCGTCGACGTCGTCGGGAACGTCCTGCGCTGGGACGTCGACGGCTTCGCCGCGGGTCTCGGGCATCTCGCCGGTGGGCCCGTCCTCGGCGTGCTGCTCGCAGGCGTGCTCGTGGTCGGACTCACGGTGGCATGGCGCGCCATCTCGTGGTCGACCTTCCGGCGCACCCAGGGAGCGCCCGTCGCGCTCCTGGTCGGAGCGGTCACCTTCCTCAGCCTCACCGGGTACGCCCGCTGGATGGCGTCGGGTTCGGATGCCTTCGCCGACACCAGTCGCTACCAGCACATGGTGGTGGCGTTCACCGTCCCGGCGATCGGGGTGGCCGTCGATGCGCTCGTGCGCCGGTGGCGCGCCAGCATCGCCGCGCTCGGCGTCCTGTTCGTCGTCGGGTTGGTGGCCAACATCGCGGTGTTCGGCGAGGCGTCGGCCTTCCTCGGCCCCCAGTGGGACCACCACCGCGACGTGGTCCTCGGCACGACCCGATCACCGCTCGCGACGCAGGTGAGCCCGAACGTCCGTGTCGACCCGGCCGGCGCCTTCTTCCTCGACATCGGGTGGTTGTTGGAGGCCGACCGTCTCGGTCGCCTCCCGGACCCGACGCCCATCGATCCGAACACCCAGGCCGAGTTCCCGGTCCGACTCGGTTTCCGTCAGGGTCTGTTCGGGACGAACCCGGCCGACTGCGAGGTCCGAGACGAGATCACCCTCACCCCTCGGGCCGGCCAGGTGTACCGGATCACGCCGAAGGGCGCGGCCATCGGGGTCCGCTCGGTCGACGGGGCCGGTGACCCCACGTCGCCGACGGTGGAGTTCGTGCGCGGCCAGGGCCGGTACTTCATCGCCGAGCTCGCCGATCAACGCCTGGAGATCCGGCCCGCCGGCTCCGCCGCCGGATTCGAGATCTGCTCCTGAGCACCACGCCGCCCATCGGCAACGCCCGGCCGGCTCACGGCTTCGGGTAGGTGGGCGACCACGCATCCTGGAGGAACACCTCGGGCGAGCCGGTGCCATCGGCGGGCACGACCCACACATCGGTGGCCGAGCTCGCCTCCGCCTGCTGGGGAAGGCCGTAGAGGATGTGCTGATCGTCCAGCCACTCCGGCTGGTCGTCGACCGAACGCGTCTCGGCCGTGTCGGTCACCGAGCCGGTCGCGAGATCGAGGACCGCGAGTCGCCAGGCAGCAGGTCCGAGCGTGTCGCCCGTGCGTTCCTTGAACGCGATGCGGGTCCCGTCGGGTGACAGCATCGGGCACTCGACGCCGGCCCGCACGGTCGTGAGCGTGCGGGCGTCGAGGTCGCCGCGCACCAGGTAGGTCACGCCACCGGTCGCCGCCGTCGCGTAGAAGGTCCGCGGGTCGCTGCCGAAGGTGACCCCCCAGAAGTTCCGGTCGGCGGCGTCGACGACGGCTCCGTCGCGCCAGAGCGAGAACTGCTCGAGATCGCCGAAGGACTCGCCGGTGCGGAGATCGAGGATCTCGGTGAACGTCGAGAAGCCGATCGACGCGTACGAGTGGCCGGTCACGAAGGCGGTGAGCGCACCGTACCGACCGTCGCTCGAGACCCGCGCCCGGCTGGGCTCGCCGGGCAGGTCGACCGTGAACAGCTCGTGGTACTGGTCGTCGAGGATCACCGCGCGGTAGGAGGTGATCGCCCCGCGATCGGCGACGAGGCAGATCGCCCGATCGCCGCCCTCGGCGATCCGGTCGCAGCTGATGCCGGCGGAGGCGCGCCCGGCCGGTGACGGCGATCCGTCGGTGCCGATCGGCGCCAGCGCCACCTCGCCGTAGTGCGCCCCGAGCTCGGTGGAGCGGAACGTGACGTGGGGCTCGGCCCGGACCTGGTCGAGCGGGGCGGCCTGCTGGTCGGAGGTGGTCGACCCTGACGGGTCGGCACGGGGATCGGGAGCCGACCGGGCCACGAACACGATCCCGACGAGGCTCACGACCACGATCGCCGCGAGTGCGACCAGGTTGCGTGGCGATGCCCGCCGACCCGCATCGCCATCGCCATCGAGTTCGAGTTCGAGCTCGAGTTCGAGGTCGAGCTCGCGGTCGGTGTTCGATGCCTGCCGGTGCGATCCCGGTGCGGTCATGGCCCGACCACCTGGGCGTCACGGGCCTGCTGAGGTGTCCGGCGGAGGATCCACAACGCGATGAACGCGGCGGTGGTCAACGCGATGGCGAACGTCGTCGCGGCGGTGGTCACCCCGGTCGCGGACCAGATGGCGCCGAACGCGGTCGACGCGACGATCTGGGTGATGGCACCGATGGTGACCATCACCGCCAGACCGGTCGTTCGCATCGATGGCCCGACGGTTGCCGCCACGAGCGACATCAGCACCCCGTCGGTCGCCGCGAGGTGGATGCCGACCAGGGCCAGGAGCGCAACGGGCGCCGCCGCGGCCCGGGGGTCGTGGGCGAGGACGATCAGCGCGCCGAC
>JBBSTY010000034.1:0-28881 GCA_038235385.1 Acidimicrobiales bacterium
ACGCGAGCACCAAGCCCTCACCACCGCCACCACCGACCCCGAACGGAGCCGCCACTAGCCTCACACCACCAGGAGGCCGCCCGCCCCGCCACCGCGACTTTCGCTGATCCCAGAACGCGACTTTCGCTGATCGCCAACACGCCCACCGTCGACCGAGGTGTAGCCATCGGAGTCCGCACTTGCCGACACGGGTCGAGCAGCCAGACTCGTCCCGTGGATCCCGAGATCGATGGCTACCTGCGCCAGTTCGACGACGATCTCGCGGCGCGCTCAACTTGGTGATCCATGACCTCCAGACCGGAAGCCTCTCCGCGAGCGACGCGTCCCGCCTGGTCTGGCAGCTTGCCGAATGGCGAGTCGACTTCGCAGGTGCGGAGCCAGCCGGCATGACTGCTCTCGAGGTCGCCGAGGACGCGCAGGTGCGCGTCATCGAGGGCTACCCCGGTCACAACTGGCCAGCGTGCCCACGCCACCCGAACCACCCGCTCTGGCTCGCGGGCGAGTACCCCGACCGCGCATGGACGTGCACGAAGTCCGGCGAACGGATCGCGAACCTCGGCGGGCTGGGACGCAAGTCAGCGCCGGCCGAGGGCGCCTGACCATGGTCGGAGTGCACCGAGAGCGCGAGCCGGTTGCACGCCTTGGCTCACATGCGACCTTCGGACCGGAAGAACACTCGGTGGTTCCCGCTCGACGAGTGCTCGATGACCACCGTGGCGTCGACCGGGCTCGCCGCTGCTCCTCGAAAGACACCAGGGATCTGGTCCTGGCGTGTCGGCAGAAGGTGGCCGATCTTCCGGTCGCCGTGGAAGAAGTCGAGGCGGGGTTGGCCCTGGTACTTGCCCGAGGGGGTCGGTATGGAGCGGATCTCCGCGGGTACCCGCTTCTCTGTGGTCGAGCGGCCGAGCGCGTCGCCGATGGCATCGAGGCAATCCTTGGTGCCGGCAAGTTTCATGTTGAACTGGCGGGTGGCCATGGTGGCCCGGCCCTGCGGTGCGGCGGCGATCCAGCGGTAGAAGTAGTCCGGCTCCATGAGGTTGAGCTCAGCCTCCCACCCGGACTCGCGGCGGTGGACGCTAGCGGTGGCCACGACAGGGCCCTCGGCGCATAACGCGTGGAAGCCGCTCGCATAGTCCTCGAGGATCCAGTTCGGGAGATAGCCGATCTGGGCACCTCCGTGAAGTCGGACAGCGATCGCCTGCGGGTTGTGCGGGTTGTCGGGCTCCGGTCGCAGTTCGAGCACGACCGCGCCCTCGACCAGGCCGTCAAAGGACGCCACGAAGTGGTTGGTCCAGGCGATCGGGCACCCGCGCGGCCCGATAGGCACATCGACGCCGATCGTCGGCTTCGCAACGGTCGCCGCTGCCGTCTCAACCGCGGCCATCGGGCTGTCATCTGCCGGGGGGACCGACGCCTCGGCCGTGGAGGCCTTGGGTTGGCCGGCGGTGGCTTTGCAGTCAGCGCAGGTCGGCTTGCTCGACGATCGTGTGGCAAGCCAGCTTGCTCCGCACTGGCTGCAGACCAGGGCAACTCCCGCCGAAGCAAGTCGAGAAACCGGGAGTGTGTCGCCTGAGCCGTATGTGGCAAGGAAGTCAGGGACCGAGGCGATCGGGATGCCAAACTTGCGCGCCTTGCCGGCTTTGCCCGACCGTGATGCCGGATCAGACGCCACGAGGAGGTCACACGCCTTCGAGGTGACGTTCTGCGTGGGTACGAGGCCTCGTGCTCGAGCAATGACCTCGAGCTCGGACCGCGGCAGCTCGCTTCCGTGCTGGTCGATCGCAACTCCCGTGAAACACACCTGTAGGCCCGGGGTGAGGACGAGGTCGCTGCCGACGGAGCGGTGCTTGTCCGTGCGCTGGGCAACGAGGTCGACATCGACGTCGAGGAGCGCGGCGGCTCGGCACAGTTGTTCGTACTCGTGCTCGGTGACGATCAGGTCTTCGAGGGCCGCGTCGATGAGGTCGCCGATGAAGTCCCGATGGGCGCGAGCGATTCGAGCCGGGTCCAGACCGAGATCTGTCGCTAGCCCGTTGAGCTCGAGTCGCTCATCTGCAGTGAGCTTGAGGTCCGCTATCGCCTGGTCGAGGAGAGCGACGTAGGGAGCGGTGTCAGGGGTGGCATGGACGCCCTGAGCGAGGGCTGCGAGGTAAGGGGCCGGTGCCTCGACCTGGGTCAGGCCGACGCGAGTGTGGACGCGCATCGGCCGAACCTCGAGCGGGCGAGCGGTCGCTGCCTGGCCTGCATACGGGAACGCCTGGGCAACGGCCAGGAGGAGCTGGGCGGTGGCAAGGGCATCGGCGACGGCACTGTGGGCGTCAGCGCCGAGTGGGACGCCGTGTTCGCTGCAGGCGACGCCGAGTTTGCAGCCGGTCACCCGGAGCGTGTCGAGACCGTTGCCCCAGTGGATGTCGATACCGGAGGCCGCGAACTCAGCGGTGAGCATCCGCTGATCGAACGGAAGGTTGTGGCCTACGACGATCGCACCATCGAGGCGCGAAGCCACGTGGTGCGCGACGTCGTGGAACATCGGGGCATCCGCCACCATTGATGCGGTGACCTTGTGCAGCCAGGTCGGACCGACATCGCGCCCAGGGTTGACGAGGGTCTCGAAGGCTTCAACCACGGCACCTCCGGGGTCGAGGGTGACGACGCCGATCTCCACGATGCGATCGGACCTGTAGAGGCCCGTCGTCTCCACGTCCACGACTGCGAGTCGCTCGGCGGTTCCGAGGAGATGACCCAGGCTGGAGCCCGCAACAGCTGCGACTTCTGGCGGCGGGGGCGGGAGCGCCTCGTGCCGCATGTGACCTGTCCATGCGTTCCCGTCCCACCATCGCAACGGGGCTTGCATCCACGGGTCCGCGAACCAGCCAGCCTGAACCGCTCCGTCTCCCACCATCAGTACATCGTGCCGCACGCAGGCGGCAGGCGCCTCGAAGTAGCTGCGGACGCTCGATTCGCGCGGCCGGACAGGGTGAAGAAGTGCCCAGCTACAGGCCGAGGTCGATCCCGACATCGCGAGAGGGCGGTTGCCACCACGCCTCGGGCTGCGGTTCTGGCGCCGGCAGGTGGTCGAGCAGTTCCCGGGTGTGCGTCGGGATGAGCGCCCCGCCGACACCAGCTGGGGCGATGCCGTCGAGCTGGTCTCGTTCTGCGGTCAGCCAGCGACCAGCGTCAGCCAGTTCGCCCTCGACGCGGTGGAGCCGACGAGCGGTCTCCGGGTGAGCGACGAACCAGCCGCTCCGTTCGGTCGCACGCTGCTCGAGGCCAACCACACCGCTCTCGAGCGACGTCAGCTGCGTGCCGAGGTCGACTCGGTGCGGTTCGGCGAGGACGTCGAAGCGGGCGTGGGCTTGGTCGATCTTGCTGTCGAGGTCTCGGAGCGTCCGCTTCGCCGCCCGGTGGTCCCTTCCGTGGGCGGTGTCGGCCCGCAGGAAGGCGCCCTTGCGGCGTTGCTCGAGGTCCCGGCTGATGCGGGCGACCTCGCCGAGCTTGGTGTCTCGCCACTCCCCCGTTCCCGCTTCGAGATCGACGAGCGACTGACGCACCTCGGCCAGCGCCGTGCGCGTCTCGCGAAGCTCGGCGCTCGCGTCGGCCGGGATGCTTGCTTCGATGGCTACCCGTTCGGCTTCAAGGCGGGTGTGGGACAGGGCGTGGCGAACGGGTTGCGCGATCAGCGGGTCACGTTCGATGTCGATGGGATCAGTCACGGGGGTTCCGGTGTCGATGGCCCAGCGCTGGCGGCGTTCGACGGACCAGTCGCGGCGGAGGTCGTCGGCGGCGAGGTCGGCGTCGTCGGCGATCGCGTAGACGGTGGAGCGGTCACGGGCTCTCGACATCGAGACGTAGGCGAGCTCTCGGCCGCCGCCGTCCTCGAGGCGGTGGGCGGTGTCGACGGTGGCACCTTGGCTGCGGTGCACGGTGATGGCGTAGCCGTGAGCCATGTGGTCCCGGCCGGTGAGCTCCTTCGGGAAGTGCTGGAGGCGGCCGTCGTCCATGCGGGCGCGCATCGAGCCGCCCTCGACATCGACCGAGGTGACGGTGCCGCGCTCGCTCGTGACGATCTCGCCTCGGGCGCCGGGGGCGAGGGTGACGATGCGGTCGCCGGCCCGGTAGCGGCGCCCGCCGGGCGCCTTCAGCTCCGGGCCGGTGAGCAGGCCTCGGTCGGAGAACGCTTCGCGTCCGGCCTCGTTGAGCCGGTCGACGTTGGCGCGCCGCCAGGCCAGCATCATCGTGTCCTGGCCGGCGTCGATGTCGGCGATCCAGGCGTCGACCACGGCGCCGATGGTCTCGGCCCGGTCGGGAGCGGTGACGATGCGGCCGTGTCCGGCCATCCAGTCCACGGCGGCATCGACGCTGCCGGCGCGCAGTTCGTCGAGGGCGGCGCGCTCGGTCGGGTCGGCCTGGCGGACGTTCTGGTCGAGAACCCACACGCCGGGCTCGTGGCGCTCGATCAGCGCACCCAGCCCGCCACCGGGGCCGACGGCTCCGAGCTGGCGGTCGTCGCCGACCATCACGACCTTGGCTCCGGCGTCGGCGGCTGCGGTGAGCAGACGCAGCAGGTCGGAGTCGTCGGTCATGCCGGCCTCGTCGAGGATCACGATCGTGTCCGCTTCGAGCTGGGTGCGGCGATGGTCGAGGCGCCACAGCAGCGACGCCAGCGTCGACGAGGTCTCGATACCGGCGTCGCGGCCCAGGGTCCGGGCGGCCTGGCCCGAGGTCGCGGTGCCCACGACCGTGTAGCCGGCATCTTCGAAGCCGACCCGCACCGCGTTGAGGGCGGTGGTCTTGCCAGCACCGGCGACGCCGAGCACCAGGTCGACGCCGTGGCCCGAGGTGCAGATCCCGGACACGGCGGCCTGTTGTCCCTTGGTGAGGAGGATGCCGCCGAGTGCCCGCTGGGTCAGGTTCATCGCCTGGTTCGCGTCCGTGTCCGAGATGTGCGCCGCATCCAGTCGCGTGCGGCCGGCCTCGACGACCGCGGCGATGGCCTGCTCCGCGGCCAGCACGCAGGCGGGGACGTAGGCCCGTTGCTTCGCGCCTCGCACGCCGACGAGCGGGATCGCCGCCGGATCAGCGAGCACCCGGTCGACCACGCGGCCGAGCACCTCGGGGTCGAGGCCGAACAGGTGAGGCGCGGCGGCAACGACGACGTCGCGCCGCGAGAACACCTTCTGCGCCGCGAGACGACCATCGGGGCCGAGCAGGTCCACGACCAGGGCCTGGATGTCCTCGACGGTGAGCTCGTCGGCGATCCGGACGTGGCGGGCGTCGTCGACGGCGCGGCTCATCCCGTCGACGGTGAGACCGATCTCGATGAGTTCGGATCGCCACAGCCGCATCAGGTCCTCGACCGGCTGGTAGCGCTTGGCGGTCCGGCTGTTGCGAGCGGCGTGACCTCGGGCCCGGTAGGAGTCGAACCCGACGCGGACCAGCTCGTCGGCGATCTCGGCCGAACGCTTCGAGTGTAAGGTCATCGCCTCGTCCGGGATCCCGGCGATGGCCCAGTGCCCGAGCCGACCGGACCGGCCGTCGTCGGCCACGATCCCGTAGCCGAGATCGACCGCGACCTTCGCCGAGCAGAGCCGGCCATAGGCGGTGGCGGCGTGCATGTGCTCGCGCCACGTCGTCGTGTCCGGTGCCTTCCACCCGCCCCGGGCGTCGAGCATTTCCACCGCGTTGGCGATGAGCACGTGGTCGTGCGGACACGGGTCCCCCGCCCTCGATGTGGCGTGGCGGGTCGAGGCGTAGACCATGCCGCTCGTCTCGGCCACGACCGCCGCCCGGCCCCGGCGGCCGCCAGCCTGCTGGGTGAGCGCGTCGAGATACGCCATGGTGCCGGCGGTCTCGGCGTCGAGGATGGCGTGCATGTCGTCGACCCGGCTGATCACGCCCAGCTCGGCGACCGACTTGTGCGCCGAGACGACCAGCTCCATCCCCGGGCGCTTGGTGGCGGTGAGCCCTTGGCCGGTGATCGGGTCACGGGCACCGCCCGGGCCGAACATGTCCTCGTACTGCTCCGGCCGAACGTGGCCGACCAGACCGAGCCGGGCCGCGCCGGCGCCGCCCCACGTGAGCGGCGACTCGCCTCGGTCGGTGTAGTAGCTGAGCGCGACGCCGGGGTGGTCGTCGCCTCGCTCGATCACGGTCTCGCGGTGGTAGGCGACCGAGTCGGCGCCCATCATGCGCATGAAGGCCATCGGCCTCACCTCGTCCTGGATGTCGGCCACGGCGTCCTGCGTCGAGTGGCGGCCTGGCGGGAGGGGCAACCCGGAGGGGTTGCAAACGTGTTCAGCTGTCCCGGTCGTTCGCGAGATCGGGTCGAGACGCTGTGTCGGGTCCGAAGAGCTCGAGCTGATCGGTGCCGTCGAACGAGTCGTTCGCTGCGGTCCGGGCTGCTCGTCGGCGCGAGGTCGACGGTGCCGTGGTCGGTCGGTGCGGCCTCGGGCCACCGGCGTCGGCGGTCGGTCCGGAGTGCTCGTCGTCACCGGCGAGCGCGAGATCGATCGGGCTTCGGGTCACGCGGGACGTCGACCGTCGGCGTGCGGCCGGGCGAGGTGGAGTCGTCGGGGTCGCCGGCGCGGCCGGCTCCGCCCCCGTGTCGTCCGCCGGCTGGACGAGGAGCCCCGCCGCAGCGAGGTCGACCCGGTAGGTGATGGCGCCGAACCGGCCGGTCGAGTCGTCCCGCCGCTCGATGCGCTCGATGAGGCCGGCGGCGATGAGGCGCTGCATCGCTCGCGACGCGGTGTCCTTCGACATGCCCAGGTCGCCCGCGAGCCGGCGGCTGCTCGTCGTGGCGACGCCGTCGGCGTCCGTGCCGAGCGCCAGCTCCTCGAGCACCACCCATGCCGAGGGTGTCAGCGACCGGCGGACCGGCGCCGCTCGCGCCGTGACCACCAGCCGGCGGTCATGCGGCATCGGGCGGGAGCTCGTCGGCGACCCCGTCGGCCTGCTCGTCGATCCACCGCAGCAGCTTCCGCTTCGGGACTCGCAGGGTGCGGTTGATGCGGATCGAGGGAATGCCCTCGCGCCCACCCGTGACCTGGTACTGCGTCACGGCGCCGTAGGCGGTCGACCGTCCGATCCGGAGCAGGCTCGCCGCCTCCTCCACCCGGAGCATCTCCGGCAGCTCATCGAAGTCCATCAGGTCCAACCTCCAGAGGTTGCGTCGTCGAGGGACCACCGGTCCCTCCTTGTTGAACCCACCCGGCGGTGAGCCCGATGTCGCGCTGTCACTTGCACTAGGCCGCTGAACCCGCCGGATCTCGCGAGGGAATCTGGAACGAGGTCGAACGGACCGACACCGGACAACGCCATCGGGAGCATCAGATCCGGACAAGCGACCCGACCAACGACCCGACCAACGACTCGCGCGACGACTTCTTCGCAGTGAGTTCGACGAGCGGTGGGGACGCGGACGCGCTCCGTCGAAGGGCAGCGACCTGTCACATCCGCCCGGGGATCCAAAGGCGATCGCGTCGTACCCTTTGACCATGAGCACGCCGGAACCCGACGACGAGACCGAACTCGTCGTGGCCGAGGACAGGAGCATCCCTGCCGATCAGGTCGCCGGCGCACTGCCCGACTTCCCCGACCTCGAATGGGACGACTTCGAACGAGCGAGCGAACTCGCCCGGCAGGACCTCAATCCGTCCTGACGCGGGGCCGCCGCCGCCGGACGGTCAGCCACGTCGAAGGCATCGAATGTGGTTGCGTTTCCTGCGATTTGTGGCTTCACTGGATTCATGACCGTCCTCGACGTCCACGTTGAGCTGCCCGGCACGGATCGCGCCGCCGTGGCGCCACTGCTCCACGGGCTGCACCTGACCGACAGCCCCGCGGACCTGCGGACGTTCCTCGCCCTGCTCGACGGCGACGCGGTGCACGTCGCCGGGGCACACGACACCGTCGCCGTCGACCTTCCCGAGCGACTCGTCGAGGCAATTCGCGACGCAGTGCTGTCGCTGCTCATCGCCGCGCCCACGGACGAGGTGACCACCCAAGAGGCCGCCACGATGCTGGGCCTCTCGCGCCCCACCGTGATCAAGCTCCTCGACGACGGCAGCCTCCCCTTCCGCCGAACCAGCGAGAACGGCCACCGCCGGATCCCCCGCACCGCAGTGACCGCCCACCTGCGATCCATGCTCGACGAACGCCGTAAGGCGCTCGACGAGATCGTCGCCACCTCCGACGAGCTCGGCTTCCTGGACGACTGACGATCCCCGTCACTCCAGCACCCGCATTGATGCCCGATCCCTCTCACGAGCCTTCGATCCTCGATGCACGCGTCGTGATCGACGCATCGTCGGGCGCGGGCCGGAGGTCATCGCGGGAGCAGCAACGGAGGCCCTGGAACCCGCCGCCCGGACGGGAAGGTCGCAGCCGCGGGCGGCGAACGGCCAGGATCTACTAGCTCATAGGCTTAGAGATTGGCCAACACATCTGCACTACAGGCTTAGAGATTCGCCATTTCTGTTAGCCTGTAGGGCATGCGAAAAAGTGAGAAGGCAGCCCAGGCGCGGCGAGAGCTCGACCGGAAGTTCGCAGCCGCGAACCTCCAGCCGATTCAGACCAGACCGCGCGGCGGCTGGATTCGCTCGATTCGCACAGGCCTTGGGATGAGCCAGGAAGCACTAGCGGCACGCCTGGGCATCGCCGCGCCGAGCGTGGCCAAGCTCGAGAAAAACGAACTCGGTGACGCCATCAGCATCGGCAAGCTGGCTGACGTGGCGCGGGCCATGAACTGCCAGCTGGTGTACGCGCTGATTCCGAACACCAGTCTCGAGCACACCGTGCAGCAGCAGGCTGAGCGTGTGGCCTCGAAGACACTCGGGTACGTCACGGCGACGATGGAACTCGAGGACCAAGCGGTCGAGGCCGACCGCAGAGCCGAACAGCTTGCGCTGCAAGCACGCAAGGTCATCGACGACAACCGCCAGTGGTCGACCGGATGACCTCGGACGACCCGATCCCGAGAACCTTCAACCTCCGAACGATCGGCCCGGAACCAGACGGAGCTACGCCGCTTGAGGAGGAGGACCTCGTCGATCTGATCCCCGCGTTCGTGGCCACACGAGGAGATCTCAACGTGGTCGAGTTCGACAACATCACCAAGGCGATGCCGTGGGCCATGGGCCAAGCGCGCCGAGGAGGCCCGACGCTCGTGCTCGACTACGCGTTCCTCTTCTCTCTGCATCGGCGGATGTTCGAAGACGTTTGGAAGTGGGCGGGCACCCAGCGTCGCCGACGAACGAACATCGGTGTCGAACCTGCGCAGATTGCAACGCAGACCAAGCAGACGCTCGACGACGCCATCTACTGGCACGACAATGACGTCTTCGATGTCGATCAGCGCGCAGCGCGCATCCATCGGCGGATTGTCGCCGTGCACCCGTTCACCAACGGGAACGGTCGCTGCACACGGCTGGTGGCGGACCTGTACCTGACCGCGATCGACCAGCCGGTCTTCACATGGGGAGCTGGAGGCAAGCTCGACGAAGACAGCGATGCTCGGCGGCGCTACCTCGACGCGCTGCACGCCGCCGACGGCGATGACTACACGCAGCTCGTCGCGTTTGCTCGGTCATAGCGGGAAGGCCGATGACCGAGCAGTCCGTCAAGATGAGCGTCATGACCGACATCAGACGGTCTTCACCTCGATGGTCGGCGTCGGTCGCGACGGCGTCAGCGCAGAGTGCCAGTTCCTCGAGCACCACCCACGCCGAGGTCGACATGTCGCGATCGGCGGACCGACGGCGGTCGTGCGTGAGCACCAGCTGGCGCTCAGGCGGCATCGGGCGGCAGCTCGTCGGCGACGCCATCGGCCTGCTCGTCGATCCACCGCAGCAGCTTCCGCTTCGGGACCCACAGGGTCCGGTTGATGCGGATCGAGGGAGTGCCCTCGCGCTCACCCGCGACCTGGTAGAGCGTCACGGCGCCGAGTTCGATCCGCCGTCAACGTGAGGCAGCAGCGGGAGCGCTCGCCGGTGCAACGCGCCGCTCGCCCCTGGCAGCCCGGCGGCCAACCCCAGCGGGGAGCGACGTTCTACGCTGATCGCCAGGAGGGCTCTCGTGACCGACCCGTACGAACTCGCAGCTCGTGACGCCGATACACGCCGGGCCAGTTCGATCGAGCGACTACTCGAGTCGGTCGCACCGATGACTGACGAGCTGTGGGATTCACTCGCCATCGAAGATCTCACCGAGGAGGAAGCCGACCGCTTCTGGCAGGCCATCGCTGGCTGAGCCCGTCGGCGAGGACGGCAGCGCGCTCCGGCATCGCTCGTTCGGAGCGGACCGACCAACCAGGTCGTCGCCCCATCGCCTGTCGGTTCTCAACGCAGCAAGCCCGGCGAGGGCGCTGCGAATCCGGTCCTGACGACCGAGTCTGCTCAGGGCACCCGTCGAAGGTGCTCGATCGCCGCTGCGACCTCGTCACGCACCCGCGAGTGCTGCCACCGGTCGGTGAGATCCTGGTCGAATCGATTGCGACCCGGCGGGTGCTCGACTTCGTCTTCGAGAGCGCCCGACATCGAGCGCACCTGCTCGTCGCCATGGACGACGACAACGATGGCGAAGCCCTCGGCGGAATCCGGAAGGATCGCTGCGACAACGGCGCCCTCGGGGTCCATCCCACTGCCAGAGATCGCGCCATGGAGCCAGCGCCAGGTCGGGCCTTCCGCTGCTCGCATCAGCTCCGTGTCATGAAGAACCGCACGCCGAAGCTCGGGCGTCACCTGTGGGTCACGCGAGACCTCATCGAGCGGGAGGTCCGGTTCGCCGATGGACTGTTCACCGGCGGAGTAGTGACGGTTGCGCCACCGAACCTGGATGCGGTCGACCTGGCTCCGGGACCACTCGAGCATCTCCACGATGGACACGTCGTCGGGTCCTCGAACCATCAGCGAACAGGGGCCAGCGTCGATCTCGATGTGTCCGCCGAACAGGCCGGTCCCGGCGTCGTCCGCCACGTAAGCGGTGCCGGGCCGAGCGTCAGCCCGACGCTGTCCCGTCCACCCGGCCGGCGCATCCGTCACCTCGTCGTTGAAGCGCACGCTTTCGAACCCGCGCGATCGACCAGGCCCGGACTCGTGGAGGACGACACCGAAGTCCCGATCCACCACCATCTCGGGTTTCATGTCCCGGTACTGGAAGACCACTCGCCAGCACCGTCGACCAGCCCAGTCAACCGGCTCGATCGAGACCACCCTGGTTCCACTCGTCGGCGACGGCGCCTTCGCCCCGAGGGCTTGCCTCCAGACCGAGGACCCACCGAGCGTCGCGTCTCGGGTCCGCTTCACCTCGACTCCCTGGTCGACGAGCACCGCCGTCCCATCGAGTTGGATGCCACCGCTTCCGTTCGCGTTGAAGGCCTGCCAGGATTCCTCGCCCCTCCACAGCACCTCGGTGACCTTGACCGTGCCGTCGACGTCTTCGACGAAGGAACCCTGGAGCGCCCGAACCGGCTCGCCAGAGGTCCCCGCGAACAGCTCAGCCCACGTCACCGGCGATCCGTCCGGCATGCCCGGTTGCTCATCGACACCGCGCCCCGGCACCACCCGGACAGCCACCTCGAACCCGTCGGCGAGGTCGCCGTCAACGAGCAGCATCGCCTCGCCGACGCCGACCGCGACGAAGAGGCCGACCGGGGGCGGAGCGCCGTCAGGACCATCAGGCATCGGCAGCGCCCGTAGGACCGCATCATCCGATGAGGTCGCCAGACTCTGTCGGCCGCCTCTATCCGTCAGGCTCACCGCAGCGTGCCGACCGACCGGAAGCACAATCCCTCGATCGACGTCGGCCCTACTCACCCCGACGGCGGCGATCAGCCCTCGATCACCCGAACCCCGTTCATCCACCGCTGGAGTCTCGCGCGACGCAGGTCATCATCGATGCGCCAGGGTGCCAACCTACCGGTCAGATCCTTGGGCTTGAACACGAAGGAACTCGTTGCGGCGTCGCAGCAGCTCGACCATGTACCGCTCCAGACGTATCCGATCCACGAGCGACCCGATCGGACCCATCGGGCTCCGGTAGTCCACGACATCGACCATCCGGGTCCCGCGGTCATCCGGCTCGAAGCGATGCTCGTGCCGCCAACTCGCGAACGGTCCACGGGTCTGCTCATCGACGAACCGGATCGGGCGCTCGTACTCGGTGATCGCCGACGTCATCCGGAACGGGATGCCGAAGTGCCACGCCTTCCACGTCACCTCGTCCCCGAGAACCATCCGCCCGGATCGCACGCCGCCGACGATCTCTTCCCGGGCGCCGGTCGACTGGGTGTGCAGGTCGACATCCAGGCTCAGGTCGAAGCAGCGCTCGGGTGGCGCATCGATCATCGTGACCAGCTCGAGGTGAGGCACCAGCGCATCATGGCCGTCGCGCAGCGGTCCCCAGCAATCGGCTCGCCCGGATGGGTCGAGAAGTTGCTGCTAACGATCCTTGAGCGCAGCCTCGAACGCCTTCCACTCGTCATCCGTGAGGCCTTCGATCGCCATCTCATCGGCGCTCGGCATCGGCCGAGCGTGCTTCAACGCCTCTCGGGCCGGCAGCAACGTCAACGGCTCGGGCTCCTTGGGGCGTTCGGGCTCGGGGCGCATGGCGACAGGCTACGTGCCTGTTCTATTCAGTCTTGAGCCGTACGATCCACCGGTGCACCAGAGCCAACGACTCGACCAGATCAGCGATGCGCTGTCCTACGGATGCCCGTCATCTCCGACGTCGCTGATAGCCGGGTTCGATGGCGTCCTGGCTCTCGATACCTGGAACTGCTGGAGCGCAGCGTTCTGCATGCGCATCGCCGGGGACGGGACGTGGTCATCGGACATCCACTTCGTCCGCCAAGACGATTCCGGAGACTGGGAGGACTGCGCCAGCGGTGGCGCCCACGGACTGACCTGGCCGTCGGATGGTTGGCGCCCCACGGTCGAGGACAACGCGCTCGAGCCAGGACATCGCCAGGGCCTCACGGTGCCCGATGACGATGGGGACGAGTTCCTGCTCGCTGGCCTAGCCGGCTACGCAGGCTCAGCAGTTCGCACCATCCGCGTCGAGGCTCACGACGAAGAGCACACCGCCACGGTGCGACCCCAGCTCTCCGCGTTCGTGATCGTGCGCCCAGCGGGCGTGTGGACACTCACGCCGCTCGGCAGCGACGGTGAAGCAGTCGGCGAGCCGCTGCTGATCGAACCGTTCACGTAGGTCGCCGCGACGGAGATCGCACGCACGCACCGCTCGCCGAGGCGTGCTTCGAACTGACGGCCTACTCGGCGGGCTTGATCAGCGCCGCCACAGCGCGTGCTAGCGCTCGGTCAGCTTCCTCGACTCGGCCGGTGTAGTGCTTCGACATGACGGATGGGTCGTGGCCGGCGCGCATGGCGACGGTCGCCGGGGCGAAGCCGAGGTCCTGGGCGTAGGTCTCCATGAACTTGCGGAGGTCGTGGAAGGTGAGGTGCTCGAGGCCGACCCGGTTGCGGAGGCGGGTGAAGTACTGGGTGATCGAGTCGGGCTTCCACGGGGCCGAGCCGTCGACCGTGTCGGTGAACAGGTAGGGATCATCGACCAGGGGCACTTCGGCCTCGGCGGACCGCTCCTCGAGGAAGGTCAGCTGGTCGCGGAGCATCGAGAGCGTCAGCTCGTCGAGGGCGACCGGGCGGATGCGGCGGTTCTTGGTCGGGATCTCGGCCGGCGGCGTGCGGGGCAGGACGACGATGCTGCGGGTCACGGTGAGGATGGAGCGGTCCCAGTCGATGTCGCGGTCCCGCTTGATGGCGCAGATCTCGGCTCGACGCACGCCGGTCGTCGCCGCGATGAACATCGCCCGGGCCTTGTCCGGCCGGCGGGACGCGTTGGCCTCGTTGATGAGCGCCATGACCTCTTCCGGCGTCGGGACGACGGGGGCGGTGTTCTCGGCGCTCGGCGGCTCGGCCCACTGCGCCGGGTTGCTGTCGCGCCAGCCCCAGCGGCAAGCCTGGGTGAACATCGACGAGAGCGTGGCGTGGATCTGGTAGACGCTGCGCGGCTTGAGGCCACGGCGCTGGTGGGCGCCGTAGAGGTCGGTGAGCATCTTGGTGGTCACCTTGGTAACCGGGACGTTGCCGAGGGTCGCCTCGATGTTGCGGCTGTAGGTGCGGCGGTAGGCGTGGATGGTGTTCGGCGATCGGCCCTTGCGCTCGAGCTCGACGAGGAAGTCGGTGAACAGCTGGTCGACGGTGGCCGCCGTTCCGGTGTGGCGGCCCTTGTCGACCTCGGTCAGCAGCTGGGCCCGGGCCTTCTTCGCATCCCGGAGGTTGCCCCGGAAGATGCGGCTGACCTGGCGGCGCTTGCCGGTGACCGGATCGATGCCGGCCTCGACGACGAGCTCCCAGACCTCGGGCTGCTTCTCGCGCATCCCCGGTGCCTTGCGCAGGTTCGTGGCCATGGCCGCCACCGTACGACCGTTCGATGCAGAATTCTTGGATTTTTCTTGGATGGACTTCGAAACTGAACGGTCGCTCATCACAAAAGTGCAGGTCAGAGGGGTGGGCCTGGCGGGGATCGAACCCACGACCGAGCGATTATGAGTCGCCTGCTCTAACCGACTGAGCTACAGGCCCCACGACGCGTGTCCCGTCCCGTTCCGGGGGCCCCGGGTTCGGTTGAGCCAGCACGCGTCCGGCGAATGTACCCCCACGAACGCGACCACTCGCGCCCACCGGGAACCAGCGGTCACGCGCACGGCGGCTCCAGCGCGGTCACCGACCACGGCGCCGAGACCCCCCGGCGCGAACAAGGCACCCACGATGGGGCGCCTCGACGGTGGTTGGCTCCGAGGGTGGGGCTCGAACCCACGACATTCTGATTAACAGTCAGACGCTCTGCCAGCTGAGCTACCTCGGAAGGACAGCCCGTCACGATAGCAGTGGCGTGCTGGGGCTCCGAAACCGTTGACGGGGCACGGGCACCATCGAGACCCGTTGCCCGCAGGAGCCCGTCATCCGCACCGGGCTCCCATGTCCGCGCTACAACGGAGCCATGCGCATGCGAACTGGATTGATCGTCGGCTTCGGGCTCGGGTACTACTTCGGGGCCAAGGCCGGTCGGGCCCGGTACGAACAGATCGAGGGGTGGCTCGACCGGGCGCGCGGCACCGCGTTCTACCGCGACACGAGGACCAAGGTCGAAGACGGCATCCGCGAGGGCACCAGCGCGGTCCGCTCGATGGTCGAGGACACCGCGTTCAGCGGACAGCCTCGCTTGCTCGACGACACCGACGAGCTCTACCTCGGCGACGCACTCGACGCCGAGCGACCCTCGGGCGACATCCGGTCCCTCTTCAACGACCCGACGCTCAACTGATCGAACCTGCTCGAACCTGCTCCGGTCAGCGTCGCTCGAGGACGTCCACCGTTCGCCCGGGGTTCGGCGACGGCTGAACCGCGGTGGCCGAGCGGGTGAGCCGCATCACTCCGTCGTCCACCGCCCCCTTGCGGAACATCTTCTTGTCCGCGCTGAAGCGCTGCGGGTTGATCCACGGCTCGCGATCGCCCTGCCTCGGGAACCGGTGCATGACCCGTTGCATGTACCCCGAGGAGAAGTCGTCGATCCACGGACGTTCGGGCATCGAGCAGTCCGACGGTCGCAACCGTGGGGTGCAGACGTCGGTGCCGGTGTCGCGGAGGTGGTTCAGCAGCCGGCACACGTACCCGGCCACGAGATCGGACCGCAAGGTCCACGATGCGTTGATGTACCCGAACGACGAGGCCAGGTTCGGGATGTCGGAGTAGGCGAACCCCTTGTAGGTCCAGGTCTTGGCGAAGTCGACCGGTTCGCCGTCGACCTCGAAGTCCATCTCCCCCAACGTCACCAGCTCCAAGCCCGTGGCCGTGACGACGATGTCGGCGTCGAGCACCTCGCCGGACTCGAGCTCGATGCCGGTTTCGGTGAAGCGGACGATCCGATCGGTGACCACCGACGCCTTCCCGGAACGGATGGCGGCGAACAGGTCGCTGTTGGGCACCAGGCACAGTCGCTGGTCCCACGGGTCGTACGACGGGGTGAAGTGACGGTCCACGTCGTAGTCGTCCCCGAGCTCCTTGCGGACCATGGCCAGGAGGCGCTGCTTGACCTTGTCGGGGCGAACCCGGGTCTGGTTGTAGAAGGTCTGTTGCATGGCGACGTTCTTGACCCGTGTGAGCTCGTAGGCCAATGACGCAGGGAGCACGCGACGCATGGCGTTCGCCAACGAATCGACGTCGGGACGCGACACGACGTAGGTCGGCGACCGCTGCAACATCGTGACGTGGGCCGCTGTCTCGGCCATGGCCGGCACCAGGGTCATCGCCGTGGAGCCGGAGCCGATGACCACCACCCGCTTGTCGCGGTGGTCGAGCTCCTCGGGCCACTCCTGCGGGTGGACGACCTCACCGGAGAACCGGTCGATCCCCTCGAACGTCGGGGTGTGGCCCGCCTTGTAGCTGTAGTAACCCGAGCACATGTACAGGTAGCCACACGTCGTCGTGATCGCAGCGCCATCAGAGGTGCGATGCCCCTCGACCGTCCACCGTCCCTCGGCCGTCGACCACGACGCCTGGTCGATGTGGTGGCCGAAGCGGATGTGCCGGTCGATCCCGAACTCGGACGCGGTTTCGCGCAGGTAGGCGAGGATCGACGGCCCGTCGGCGATCGCCTTGTCGGCGGTCCACGGCTTGAAGCTGAAGCCGAGCGTGTGCATGTCGCTGTCGGAACGAACGCCCGGGTACCGGAACAGGTCCCAGGTCCCGCCGAGGTCGTCGCGCCCCTCGAAGATGGCGTAGGTGCGGTCAGGGCATCGGTCCTGCAGGTGCCACGCGGCTCCGATCCCCGAGATGCCCGCGCCCACGATGAGCACGTCCACATGCGCGTCGGTCATCGTCGCTCTCCCCCGGTGCTCGGATCCATCAGCTCCCGCCGAACGGGGCGAGAGCAAACCTCAGGGTACCGTCACGGCACGTCGCCACGACCGGTTCCAGGATGGCCGCCGCGGGTGGTCGCCGGGGCGGCCCGGCGAGACCGCCGATGGTCCCCTGAGGCCGCGGACGCATCACGGGAACCTCCCGGCCGACGCGATCACGCGCCACCGAGGAGGGCGAGCTACTCGCCGTCGAGGTAGTCGCGCAGCTTCTGGGAGCGGTGGGGGTGGCGCAGCTTCGCGAGCGTCTTGGACTCGATCTGGCGGATGCGCTCGCGGGTGACCCCGAACTCCTTGCCCACCTCTTCGAGGGTGCGGGCCTGCCCGTCGGCCAAGCCGAACCGGAGGCGCACGACCTCCTTCTCGCGATCGTTGAGCTCGTCGAGCGCTTCGAGCACGGCATCGCCGAGCATCTTTCGAGCGGCCATCTCTGCGGGGGATTCGGCCTGTTGGTCCTCGATGAAGTCGGCGAGGTTCGAATCGTCCTCCTCCCCGACCGGCGAATCGAGCGACAACGGGTCGAGGGAGATCCGCATGATCTCGCGCACCCGCGCCGGGGTCATGTCGACCTTGTCGGCGAGCTCCTCGATCGTGGGGTCCCGCTCGAGCCCCTGCATCATCTGACGCTGGACGCGATGGACCTTGTTGATCGACTCGACCATGTGCACCGGGATGCGGATGGTGCGGGCCTGATCGGCGATGGCCCGGGTGATGGCCTGGCGGATCCACCACGTCGCGTAGGTCGAGAACTTGAACCCCTTCGTGTAGTCGAACTTCTCCACCGCCCGCATGAGCCCCAGGTTGCCCTCCTGGATGAGGTCGAGGATCAACATGCCGCGGCCGACGTAGCGCTTGGCGATCGACACGACGAGACGCAGGTTGGCCTGGGTGAGCTCAGCCTTGGCGTGGTCGCCGTCGCGCACCCGGCGCTCCATGCGACGCCGCTCCATCGGGTCGAGCGACTCGATGCGGTCCGACGCCGCCAGGTCGGCGAGCTCCTCCGACGCGAGGATGCCCCGCTCGATGCGCTTGGCGAGCGTGACCTCCTCGGGTCCGGTGAGCAGCGCCACCCTCCCGATCTCCTTGAGGTACATCCGCACCGGGTCCGACGAGCCGCCGCTGTTCTGGGGACCCATGCGGCTGAGGTCGCGTGGGCTCGTGTGGCGGACGCGCTTGCGCGGCGTGGTCTCGTCCTCGTCGAGATCGTCCTCGTCGAACTCCGGTCCGAGCACCACCACGGTGGCCTTGGAGGTCGGGTCGACGTCGACGGCGAGGTCGAGGTCGAGGTCGACCAGTTCGGCGTCGACGTCGACGTCGACCGGGGGGTCGGCGCCATCGCCGTCAGCGAGGCCACCTGCGTCGTCGACGAGATGGGGCAACGCCGCAGGGTCGGGGTACTCGACCAGGTCCGGGTCGTCGACCGACTCGTCGAGGCTGATGCCCTGGGCGGTCAGGAACGCACGGATCTCGAGGATGAGCTCGTCGCTCAACTCGACCATCCGGAAGACGACCATCACCTCGTCGAGCGTGAGCTCTCCGCCCCTGGCCTGCCCCCGCTCGACCAGCCGTTGCAGGTCGAGATCGGCGACACCGGCCCAGGGAGATAGCAAGACGCTGTCGCTCATTCCTGCTCCTCAGGCTCTGTCGTGAGCCAGGCTAGCAACTGGCCGGCTGAAGCTTCGCTGGACGTCGATTCGCGGGTCTCCTCGAGTCGGAGCTTCAGCCACTGCATGGTGGACGAGAACGACAACGGATCGTCAGCGACCCGGGCCTGTGCCGCGATCTCGGCCAGCTCGCGCTGCGCCGCCGCCTGGATCAGCAACACAGCGACATCGAGCGGTTCGGCGTCGCTGTCCTCGACGACGACCTGCTGCAGCAGCTCTGCGGTCCCCGGGTCGGCGGTGTCGATCGCCTCATGCACCGACGCGGACGAAACCAACGCCAGGTACGCCGCTCGGGCACGGTCGTCGGTGAAGAGCACCTCGTGGAGCCACGGGGCCACCTGATCCGGGGCGATGACGAGCAACCGCAGCGCTTCGAGCTCTGCGCTCTCGCGCATGGGAAGTGCCGGTGGGTCGTGACGCTGATCGCTGTCGCGCTCGCGTGCGACCACCCGACCCCGACCGGGCGGCACGTTCGTGGTGGCACCCACGGCCCCTCCCGCGAGCACACCTCGGAGGTGATCGGGCTCGATGCGCGTCCGACTGGCGATCTCCATCACGTACTGGTCGCGCACCAGCGAGCTGGGGTGTTCGACCACGACACCCAGGGCCTGCTCGGCCGCTCGAGCGCGTCCCTCGGGCGTCGCCGTGTTGGCCGCGGCGAGCACCCGGTTCACCCGGAACCCGAGGAACGGGACCGCACCGGTGATCGCGCCTCGCAACGCCTCGGGATCGGTCCGGGCGAGGTCGGCGGGGTCCACCCCGGGCGGCAGGGCGGCGACGGCGACGTCGATCTCGTACTGCCGCTCCCACTCGTAGAACCGCTCCGCCGCGTTCTGGCCGGCGGAATCGGCGTCGAACGCCAGCACGATGCGGTGCGCGTAGCTCTTCAGCAGCCGGAAGTGCTCTTCGGTGAGCGACGTCCCACAGGTCGCAACCGCTCGGGGCATGCCCGCTGCGGCGAACCCGATCACGTCCGTGTAGCCCTCGCAGACGATCGCCTCGTCGGCGTTCACGATCGCCGCCTTGGCCCAGTTGAGCCCGTAGAGCGTCTTGCTCTTGGCGTAGAGGCGGGTCTCGGCGCTGTTCTTGTACTTGCGCGGATCCGACGAGCCGGGCAGCACGCGCCCACCGAACGCGACCGGCTCGCCGTTCACGTCGAAGATGGGGAACAGGACACGACCACGGAACGCGTCGGTGACCCGGCCGGCACGGTTGAGGAAGCCGAGGCCGGCACCCTCGAAGAGCTGGTACCGCTCCGCGTCCTTGGTCGACGGCACGCCGAGTGCGCGTGCGAGCTCGTCCCAACCGTCGGGTGCCCACCCCAGGCGGTACTGACGCACCTCGTCGCCGCTCAGTCCCCGCGACCGCAGGTAGCCCCTCGCACGTGCGGCGTCCGGAGCCTTCAAGAGCCGTTCGTGATACCACCCCACGGCCTCGTCCATGATCGCCGCCATCTTGCCGCGGACCTTGCGGCCCTCTCCGGCGTCGCGATCGTCGTACCGCAAGGTGATGTTGGCCT
Source organism: Acidimicrobiales bacterium (assembly GCA_038235385.1). GTDB lineage: Bacteria > Actinomycetota > Acidimicrobiia > Acidimicrobiales > Acidimicrobilacustridaceae > JBBSTY01. Next base: position 20,117 of record JBBSTY010000034.1, read on the forward strand.
TGCTCGCCAGCGTCTCCACCGCAGTGACGAAGTCGGCGTGATCGATCTCACGCACGAAGGTGATGGCATCGCCCTTCGCACCGCAGCCGAAGCAGTTGTAGAGCCCCAGCTCCTGGTTGACCGAGAACGACGGCGACTTCTCGGCGTGGAAGGGGCACAGGCCGTTCCAGCGTCGACCGACCCGCTTGAGCTGCACGTGTTCGGAGATGACCGCCACGATGTCGGTGGAGTCCCTGACCCGTGCGATGTCATCGTCGACGATTCCCATCGGTCTCCCCGCGGCCTCACCGAGACGGTAGCAGCGAACCCAGTGCCCATCGCTCGCGTTCTCGGGCGCGATCTGCGTCCTGAAGCAGACAACCGGAGGTGGCATGCCGGGGGGTTGCCGCTGGCTGACCGGGCGCGCCGAGGTCGCTGCTCGGCTCGGCCGGACCGGCCCCATGCGGACGCTGGATCACCCGGCCGACGCAGCGGTCACGGCCTGCGCCGCGGCCAGCCGAGCAATCGGGACGCGGAACGGCGAGCACGAGACGTAGTCGACGCCGATGCCGTAGAAGAACGCGATCGACGCCGGATCGCCGCCGTGCTCCCCGCACACGCCGACGCTCAGTGTCGGCCGCGCGTCGCGCCCTCGCTGCAGACCCATGCGCATCAGCTCCCCGACCCCGACCTGATCCACCGACTCGAACGGGTCGATCGGGAGCAGGCCCCGCTCGAGGTAGGCATCGATGATCGGCTGCACGTCGTCACGAGAGAACCCGAAGGTCATCTGGGTGAGGTCGTTCGTCCCGAACGAGAAGAAATCGGCCGCTGTGGCGATGTCGCCCGCACAGATCGCCGCTCGGGGGGTCTCGATCATCGTGCCGATGAGGATGTCGGCGGGGTCTCGGTCCGATCCGACGATCTCGTCGATCTCGTCGGTGATCCAGGCCCGCACGAGCTCGAGCTCACGACGGTCCACGATGAGCGGCACCATGATCTCGACGATCGGGTCCCCGCCCGCCTCACGCCTGATCTGCGCCGCCTCGAGCAACGCTCGGACCTGCATCCGGTAGAGACCGTCCTTGATGATGCCCAGCCGCACCCCGCGCACCCCGAGCATCGGGTTCTGCTCCTGCCACGACCGAGCGGCCGCCAGCATCGCCTCACCCGCGTCGTCGAGCTCGCCGCGGGCCTGTTCGATGGCCAGCTCCTCGACCGACGGCAGGAACTCGTGCAGGGGAGGATCGAGCAGGCGGACGGTGACCGGGAGCCCGTCCATCGCTTCGAGGATCTCGGTGAAGTCGGCGCGCTGCACCTCGAGGAGCTCGTCCAGCGCGGCGGACTCCTTCTCCGGGGTGTCGGCCAGGATCATGCGTCGGACGACCGGTAGCCGGTCGCCGAGGAACATGTGCTCGGTGCGGCACAGTCCGATGCCCTGCGCGCCGTACTTTCGGGCACGAGCAGCATCCTCCCCGGTGTCCGCGTTCACCCGCACCGCCATCTGATCGCCTCGCACGTCGTCAGCCCACCCCAGGATGGTGTCGAACTCGACCGGGACCTCTCCCGCGGTGAGCGCCACACCACCCTCGTAGACGAGCCCGGTGGACCCGTCGACCGAGATGACGTCACCCTCGTGGATCACACGACCGTCCTCCGCCGTGAACGAGTCGGCAGCGATGTCGAGGTGCTCGGCCCCGCACACGGCGGGCTTGCCCCAGCCGCGAGCGACCACCGCCGCGTGGGAGACCAGGCCTCCACGGGCGGTGAGCACCGCTTCGGCCACCGCCATGCCGCGCACGTCCTCGGGTGAGGTCTCCTGGCGCACGAGGATCACGGCCTCGCCGCGACCGACCGCGTCGATGGCACGGTCGGCGTCGAAGTAGGCGCGGCCGACCCCGGCGCCGGGCGACGCGGCCAGACCCCGTGCCAGGACGGCGGCGTCGGTGTCGTCGATGTGCGGATGGAGCACCTGGTCGAGGTGTTCGGGTCGCACCCGCTGCACGGCCTCCGCGTGGGACAGCGCAACCTGGGGTTCGTCGGCGAGGGCGACGGCGATGCGCAGCGCGGCGACGCCGGTGCGCTTGCCGACGCGGGTCTGCAGCATCCACAGCTTGTCCTGCTCGATGGTGAACTCGACGTCGAGCATGTCTCGGTAGTGCCGCTCGAGGCGTCCGAAGATGGCGAGGAGCTCATCGTGGCTCGCCGGGAACGAGCGCCGCATCTCGATGATCGGCAACGGCACCCGCACACCGGCGACCACGTCTTCACCCTGCGCGTTGACGAGGAAGTCACCGTAGGCACCCGCTTCGCCCGTCGCCGGGTTCCGGGTGAAGCCCACCCCGGTCCCGGACCGGTCATCCCGGTTGCCGAACACCATGGCCTGGACGTTCACCGCGGTTCCCCAATCCTCGGGGATGCGCTCTCGCTCCCGGTAGGCGCGGGCTCGCGGGCCCCTCCATGATCGGAACACCGCGGCGACGGCGTTGCGCAGCTGCGCCGCTGGATCCTGCGGGAACTCCTCGCCGGTCAGCTCGAGGATGAGGTGCAGGTACGCATCGATCACCGAGGCGAGCGCGTCGGTCGGGACCGCGCTGTCAGCAACCGCAGTCGAGGCTGCCTTGTGGTGCTCGAAGATCTGGTCGAACCGGCCGCCATCGAGGTCGAGAACCACCTTGGCGTACATGGCGAGCAGGCGGCGGTAGGAGTCCCGGGCGAAGCGCTCGTCGCCCGTCTGGCGGGCGAGCGCGACCACGGAACGGTCGTTGAGGCCGAGGTTCAGCACCGTGTCCATCATCCCGGGCATCGACGTCCGAGCCCCGGACCGCACCGAGATCAGCAGCGGATCTGACGGGTCGCCGAGCGCTGCGCCCATGCTCGACTCGAGCCGCTCGAGGTGCGCAGTGATCTCGTCGTCGAGCCCGTCGGGCCATCCGCCATCGAGGAAGCTCTGGCACGCCTCGGTGGTGATGGTGAAGCCCGGTGGCACCGGCAGGTCGAGGACCGACGTCATCTCCGCCAGGTTGGCGCCCTTGCCCCCGAGCAGCTCGGTGAGCTCCCGCGGCGGGCGCGCATGGGGATGGTTGAACGCGAAGACGTACGTCATCAGGTTCTCCTCGTCGGCTCGAACGAGTGCTCGGCTGCGGGGAGCCTACCGGTGCGACCCCGGGGGCCTCGACGCCGGGTCGACGCATCAGACGTCGCCGGGACGTCGCACCCGCGCCTCGCAGGTCGACCGTGACGACGCGGACCGACCGTGGCCACGCGGACCGACCCTCGCCGGGAACGCAGCGGAGACCGCCGGTCAGGCGGTGGGCACGGGCGACTCGAGCTCGTCGTGGTCGACGTCGGCGCGGGGTGCAGCGACCTGAGCGACCGCGTCGAGCTCGCCGCCGGGGCGGGGATCGTCGGCGAACACCGGCATCGCTCCGGCGATGCCGAGCTCGACCGCATCCTCGAGCGATTCGAGCGCACCGTGCATGGCACCCTCGTGGCTGATCTCCCGCGGCAGGAACCTGAGCACGAGGGCCGCCGCCACCGCGGCGAGGATCGCCCCGACGGTGACCGCCATGTGCACGCCGTCGACGAACGCAGCATCGGCACCTGCCGAGAGGGCCTGGCCGGCCGGGCCGCCGATCTCCGCTGCCGCCCGCAGGGCTCCGGCGAGCGACGCGCCCGCCATCTCCTGGACGGGACCGGGGAGGCCCACCGTGAGCGAGTCGATCGCACCGGCGTACTGGGACGCCGCGACGCTGCCCATCACGGCGACGCCGAGCGCGGCGCCGAGCTCGCGACTGGAGTCGTTCATCGCCGAACCCACACCCGCCCGGTTGGGCGGCACCGCCGACATGATCGAGGCGGTCATCGGCGACATCGCCAGGGCCATGCCCGAGACCATGGGGAAGATCGAGGCGAGGATGTACCAGTACGACGTGTCGACCTGGAGCGCCCGCAACATCACCAGCGCGAAGGCCACCAGGAACAACCCCAGCGACACCGTGCGATTGACCCCGATGCGGGCACTGATCCGAGGGGTGAGCGGCGCAACGATGATCATGATCGGCGCCATCGGCAGGAAGCGCACGGCCGCGTCGAGGGGCGTGTAGCCGAGGATGAGTTGGAAGTACTGGGTGATCAGGAACATCACGCCGTACATGGCCATGAAGACGAGGATCATCCCGCCGGTGCTCACGCTGAACGCGCCGTTCTTGAAGAACCGGATGTCGAGCATGGGAACCTCGCAGCGGAGCTCCCAGAACGCGAAGGCGGTGAGGACCGCGACACCCAGGGCGAACGACGCCAGAGTCGCCGCGCTGGTCCATCCCTGCTCGGGGGCCTCGATGAGGCCGTACACCACCGCAACGATGCCGACGATGGAGAGGACCGCTCCGATCGGGTCGAGGCGGGTCTTCTCGGCATCGCGCGACTTGGGGACCAGGAAGTAGCCCACGATCAGCGCGAACACGCAGATCGGGACGTTCACCAGGAAGACCGAGCCGTACCAGAAGTGGTTCAGGAGCACGCCCGTGGCCACCTGCCCGATGGCACCCGCCGCTCCGGTGACACCGGCCCAGATGGCGATGGCCTTGGTGCGCTCATCCGGGGGGAAGACGTTGACGAGGATGGACAGCGTCGCCGGCATGATGAACGCAGCTGCTGCGCCCATGAGCGCTCGCGAACCGATGAGCTGCCACATCTCGGTGGACAGGGTGGCGACGACCGATGCCGCGAGGAACCCGATCAGACCGAACTGCAGGGCGCCCTTGCGACCGAACCGGTCCCCGATGGCTCCCGACGAGAACAGCAACCCGGCGAAGACCAGCGAGTAGATGGCGATCACCCACTGGAGCTGGGACTCGGTTGCGCCCAGATCGCGCGAGAGCGTCGGGATGGTGACGTTGAGGCTGGAGTTGCCGATGAAGACGATCAGCAGGCTCAGGCACAGGACGGCCAAGATCCACCACCGGCGAGCATGCACCCCGGGATCGGTCGGTTCGGTCGTGACCGCGACGGTGGTTGTGCTCATCAGGTGATCGGCTCCTCGGCAACGACGGGTGGACAGTCAGCGTGGGTGGAGAATAACGGTACTCAGTTACAATATGACCGATGATCCATATGACACCCGACACTTCGTGGGTACGATCGAGCCATGGGCGACCTGGCTGATCCGGCGGCGCCGCTGGGCCTGCGTGAGCGCAAGAAGCTCCGCACCGAGGCCGATCTGCGTGCCGCCACCCTCCGACTCGCCCTCGATCGCGGGTTCGAGCACGTCACCATCGATGACATCGCCGCGTCGGTCGATGTCTCCAAGACCACCTTCTACCGCTACTTCGAGTCGAAGGAGGACGCCCTGCTGGGAAACGCCACCGACAAGGCCGATCGCCTGGCGGCGGCCCTCGAGGAACGACCGGCCGACGAACCGACGCTCACCGCGGTGCGCATCGCCATGATGACCATCGTCAACTCGTACGAGCACGACCGCGAAACCTCGCTGGCGATCGGCAGCGTCACCCGGGCGACTCCCTCGCTCATCGCCCGCAACCTCGAGCACCAGTCGGTCTGGGAGTCCACGCTCGCCGCCTTCGTGCGCCACCGCCTCGACGACGAGCCCGACGCGGAGCTGCGCTCCCGAGTGGTCGCGGCCATCGTCGTGTCCACGCTCCGAACCACCATCGACTTCTGGCGCGACACCGAGGGCCGCGACAACCTCCCCGACCTCCTGGACTCGTCGCTCGCCATGCTCGCCGAGAAGCGCTCGGCCCTCACGACCCCCTGATCGCCGACCGATCCGGCTCGAGCGATCAGCCCGGCCTGCGCGCCCGCAGGCGGTACCTCAGCGGGACGCGCTCGTCCCACGACGCCCGGTTGAGCGACAGCCAGTCCTCCGGCGGTCCCGACGCGATCTCCCCCGCCCGCCGGTGGTCCTCGGGATGAGCCACGCCGATCAGCTCAGGCGGTCGCGGAGGTACTCGACCAGACCGGTGATCGGGACCCGGTCCTGGACCATCGAGTCGCGCTCGCGCACCGTGACCGCATCGTCGTCGAGCGAGTCGAAGTCGACGGTGATGCAGTACGGCGTGCCGAGCTCGTCCTGGCGGCGGTAGCGCTTGCCGATGGCCTGGGTCTCGTCGTAGTCGGTCATCCAGTGCGGCTGGATCAGCTTCAGGACCTCGCGTGCCTTGGGTGTGAGCGTGTCCTTCTTCGAGAGCGGGAGCACCGCCACCTTGTACGGCGCGAGCCGATGGTGCAGGCGCAGCACGACACGCGTCTCGCCGCGCACCTCCTCCTCGGCGTACGCCGCGAGCAGGAACGCCATCATGGTTCGGGTGGCTCCGGCCGCCGGTTCGATCACGTGCGGCGTGTACCGCTCGTTCGTCACCTGGTCGAAGTAGTCGAGCTTCTCCCCGGACGCGTTCATGTGCGCCGTGAGGTCGAAGTCCCCGCGGTTGGCGATGCCCTCGAGCTCGTCCCAGCCCCACGGGAACAGGAACTCCACGTCGCAGGTGCCCTGGGAGTAGTGCGAGAGCTCGTCGGCGTCGTGATCGCGGAGGCGGAGCTTGTCCTCGGGGATCCCGAGCTCGAGGTACCAGTTGAAGCGCTCGGCGCGCCAGTACTCGTACCACTGGGAGGCCTCGGCCGGGGGGACGAAGTACTCCATCTCCATCTGCTCGAACTCACGGGTGCGGAACACGAAGTTCCCGGGCGTGATCTCGTTGCGAAACGACTTGCCCACCTGCGCGATCCCGAACGGTGGCTTCTTGCGGCTCGTGCGTTGCACGTTGGCGTAGTCGACGAACATCCCCTGCGCTGTCTCCGGGCGCAGGTAGACGTCGTGGCCGGACCCGGCAACGGGGCCCGCCTGCGTCTTGAACATGAGGTTGAACTCACGGGCCTCGGTGAACGAGCTCGTCGCCCCGCAGTTGGGACAGACGTCCGGGTCCTCGAGCTTGTCGACGCGGAAGCGCTCGTTGCAGCTCTTGCAGTCGACCAGCGGATCGGTGAAGTTGGCGAGGTGGCCGGAGGCCTCCCAGATCGCCGGCGGCGAGAGGATCGCCGCGTCGATGCCGACGACATCGTCTCGGAGCTGGACCATCGAACGCCACCAGGCGTCCTTGACGTTGCGCAGCAGGAGCACACCGATCGGCCCGTAGTCGTACGTGGACCGGAACCCGCCGTAGATCTCGGCCGAGGGGAACACGAAACCCCGTGACGTGCTGAGGCTGATGATCTTGTCCATCAACGACGGATCGTTGGGGACTTCGATCGGGATGGGCGCCGCCGAGGCCTCGGCGGCGTCGGTGGTGCTCTCGGACTCGGACATGGCCGGTCAGTGTAGGTGTCCGCCTCGCTGGTCCCGACACGAGTTGGGATGCTGCCGGAGCCGCGGCGGTCGACGCCGCTTCGTCGCCTCGTTCGATCCTGTCGTGGGCGGCGGGGCGGGGGGTCCCGCCCCGCGCGCCGACCGGCACCGATCGCTCCTCCGGCGCCGCCCGCCGCCGCAGGCAACGATGACCCATCGAGATGGTCGACCGGTACCCTCGGTGCGGGAGGCGTCGACCGAGGAGCAGCCATGCCCGACACGCGCACCATACGGGTGGTCGAACCCACCGACGTCCTCTGGCGGCGCGTCGGTGCCTTCCTCATCGACGAGTCCCTCGCGATGGTGGCCTCGATCGTCACGATGTTCGTCCTCGCCGGCGGGGTCAGCCTCCCGACCGCGCTCACGGCCCTCGTCGGCTGGCTGGTGGCGTTCGGCACCCTCCAAGCCTTCACGGGCGCCACCCCGGGCAAGCACCTGGTCGGCCTGCGTGTCGTCACCGCTTCGGGCGACCGGGCCGGTCCCCGCCGAAACGCCCTGCGCAGCCTGGCCTGGGCCGTCGACGGCTTCCCCTACGTCCTCCCGCTCACGGGCTACGCCGCCGCCTTCGGCGACCGCAACGCCCAACGACTGGGCGACCGCTGGGCAGGCACGTACGTCGTGAGCAGCGATGCCGTCGGTCAGCCGCCCTTCGCGGTGGCGTTCCCAACCGACGGGAGTGCGCCCCACGTGCTCGAGACGCGCGCCGCCTACCTACCGGCCGGCCCCGTCAACCCGCTGCGCCGGCCCGCCTCGGCGCTCGCCGAGGATGAGCTCGCCAGCGAGCAGACCGCACCCACGGACGCAGCCGGATCGGAAACGCCCGAGGTCGCCGCCGCCGACGCCGGCCGACCCACGGCAGCCGACGCGGCCGCGGTGCTGGCACGTCCCCAGCCCAGCGCCGACCTCGCCCTCGACCCGGCCACCGGCGCCTACACCCGACTCGATCCCGCCACCGGCGGGTGGATCGTCTTCGACGAGCAGCAGCGCCGCTGGCGCCCCGGTGCCGTCGCCCCCGAACTGGTCGCCCTCCCGGTGTCGGCACCGCGACCGCCGCAGCGCTGACCGTCGCGGCCGCTCCTTCGAGCACCCGTCGGGCGGTTCACGAACGGCGCACACGAGCACGACTCGCCGCCGTCGCCGGCGATGATCGCACCTGCCGAGCGAACGATCAGGAGCGGTCGAGCACGTGGATGGAGCGGATGCGCCGCTCCAGGTGGTGCTCCATGACATCGGTGGCGACGGTCGCGACCTCGTAGGTCGCCGGGGTGATCGGCTCGCCGAGGGCGGCCGTGAGCTGACCGCCGAGGATCTGCTGCATGAGACCGAGGGCGGCGGGGGTGATGGCACGGCCACGACGACACGCCGGACAGAGCGCGCCGCCGCTGTCGGGGTCGAACGCGACGAGGGCGACCTCCGGTGGCGCCTG
>JBBSTY010000035.1:0-28693 GCA_038235385.1 Acidimicrobiales bacterium
CACGACGGCGTCCTCGGTGAGCAGCTCCATGTCACCCGTGGGTGAGACGTTGGTGCGCGTCGTGTAGCCGGGCCCGCCGGTGAGCGTGGCCCCGAAGCCCGAGTCGGCGTAGAAGCCGACGGCCAAACCGCCTCCGACCGTCGTGCCCGGCGTGGACCCCGAGCTCACCGCCCGCGCCGTGGTGGTCGTGCCGGTGGCGGTCGCCTTCTGGTCCAGGACCGCCGTGCCGCCACCGGGAGCGAGGCCCGAGTACTCGCTGAGAGCCACGCCGATGTCGGCGTTGGCGGTCGTCGTCGCCGTGAGGGTCGGTTTGGTGCCGCCGCCGGCGGTGACGGGCGCCGACCACACCGTCATCTCCGTGTGGTCCGAGGCCGCGAACCGGGCGAGGAGGGCGTAGGTGTTGCCAGCGGAGTCGGTGACCGACGAGGTCGTCGCCTGCGACGCGCTCCACACCCCCACCTCGACCACCAGGCGGTTGCCCGCGGTGACCGCGCCGGTGGGGGCCACGGTCACGGTCTTGGACCCGTCCTTGCGCGACGCCGCCTGCTGGACGAAGTGCGGGGTGCTCATGACCACCGGGGTGACGAGGTTGGACGCCGTCGATGGCGGGCCCGTGCCCACGGCGTTGGTGGCGGTGACCACGAACGTGTACGCCGTCCCGTTGGTGAGCCCGCGGACGGTGGTGGACGTCGCCGGCGGCGTGCCCGACACGGTGGTGGACGGTAGGGCGACGGTGCCCTGGTAGGGGGTGACCGTGAACGAGGTGATCGGCGATCCGCCCGTGGCCGGCGCCGTCCAGGAGACGGTCGCGGCGCCGTTGCCCGGGGTGGCCGACACCGCCGTCGGGGCCGCTGGTGCCGTGGGCGCCATGGGCGTCACCGGACTCGAGGCCACCGACGGGGGACCGGTGCCGGCCGAGTTGGAGGCGGTGACGACGAAGGTGTGGGCGGTGCCGTTGGCGAGCCCGGTCACCGTCGTCGTCGTGGCCGGGGGCGTCCCGGTCACGGTGGTCGCGGCGAGCGGCACCGAGCCTGCGTAGGGGGTGACGGTGTAGCTGGTGATGGCGCTGCCGCCGTTGGCCGGCGCCGACCACGACACCGTGGCCCGGCCGTTCCCCGCGGTTGCGACGACGCCGGTGGGGGCGGCGGGCACGCCGGCCGCGGGTGCGAGGTCGACCATCGCCGCGATCGAGGGCACCCCGGCGCCGTTGACGATGAACACCATGTAGGGGCCCGGGGGCGCCAGGGTCCCCGAGGCAGGCGTGTCGATCGACAGGGAGCCGGCCGAAGCGGTGAACGAGAGCGGTACGAAGTGCTGGCCCATGTCGAGTTGGTGGGTGTCGGCGCCGAGCGACACCAGGTTGACCGACGCGATCGATGCGGCGTCAGGCGTGACGACGTTCATCGTCGAGCCGTACGACGCCCCCCCGGGCGCCGAGGTGATGGTGGGTCGGGGACCGGCGAAGAGGTAGGACGGCGAGAAGGTCTCGGAGGAGAACTGCCCGGCGCCCCCGACGCTGTCGGTGTGTCCGCCGCCGGTCACCATCACGCGACCGTCGGGCATGAGCACCGCGGTCGAGTGGTAGTTGCGGGCGGCGGCGATGGGTGCCTGCGGGGTCCACGTCTTGGTGGCCGGGTCCCAGATCTCGGTGGGCAGCTTGCCCGTCAGCACCACGCTCTGATCGCTGGTGTCCGAGCCACCCACCGCGAGCACCCGGCCGTCGGCCAGCATGGTGAGCGTGTGGTAGATCCGCGACGTCGACATCGGCGCGGCGGGCGTCCAGGTGGGGGTGGCGCTGGTGAGGTCGATGGTGGCGGCCGCGGCCGTCGCCGGGGTCGGGCGGTCGAGGTCGGGCGCGCCGCCCGAGTAGAGGACCTGGCCCGGCCGGTACATGATCGACGAGCCGTTGCGGATGCCGCTGGCCCCGCCGACGGGGGTCCAGGTGCGGGCGGTGGCGTCGAGGAAGAACGAGTTGTCCTCTGACGGTCCGATCGTGAACACCTTGCCGTTGGGCGCCAGGTACGAGAACGGGTACTCCTCCTCGTGGACCTGGGGGGTGCTCACGCCGGTCAGGGTCGTCCAGGTGTCAGTGGTCGGGTCGTAGACCTCGGGGGTGTCGGCCCAACGGGACGGGTCGGTGGTGTTGCCGCTGATGGCGACGAGGCGACCGTCGGCGAGCTCGGTGACCGACGGGTACCACCGGGGGTAGGCCATGGATGCGGCCCGGCTCCACGAGGTGGTGGCGGGGTCGAAGATGTTGGTGTTGCGGATGCCGATCTCGCCGGTCGTGAGCGCGCCGTAGCCGCCGACCACCGCGATGCGGCCGTCGGGGAGCGTCACGGCTCCGTCGCAGAAGACGCTGTCGGGCGCGTCGATGGTCGTGAACGAGCCGGGGGTGGCCGGGTTCCAGATGACACTCGGCTGCGGTTCCTGCCAGCCGTCCCACGACAGGAAGCGGCCGTCCTTCATCAAGATGTTGCTCAGCGCCTCGATGGGCATGTCCTGGAGGGCCGACCACTTCCCGAGGGGTTGGGTCGTAGGCGTCACCGGGTTCGAGGGCGACGACGCCGCGCTGGTGCCGAACTCGTCGGAGGCGGTGACGGTGAACGTGTAGCTGGTGGCGTTCTGGAGCCCGGTGACGGTCGTCGTGCGGCTCGGCGGGCTGCCGGTGATCGTGGTGGCGGTCTGGGCCACACCCGCGACGAGCGGGGTCACGGTGTAGCTGGTGATGGCCGTGCTGCCACCGGGCGGCGGATCCCACGTGACGGTGGCCGACGCGTTGCCCGCCGTCGCGATCACGCCGGTCGGCGCGCTCGGCCGTGGATGGCAGGAGGCGGCGACCAGCACGAGGCCCAGGAGCACGACGACGGACCCGATGGGCACGGCTCGGCGGGCAGGACGCTCGGCGAGCCGGGACCACCGGGTCCCGCCGAGCACCGGGAAACGAAAACGATCGGACATGACACAACCTCCGGCGACGCGGCACCCCCCCCAACTCGGTGATCGTCGCAGACCGTCCTGAAACCCGTCTGAACCGTTGGTGCAGCGTTGGCCTGGTCGGCTGGCCGATGGGCTGGGCCGCGCCGAGGCGCCCGGGTTACAGTGCTCGTTCCGCAACCGCGGGCGATTAGCTCAGTCGGCTAGAGCGCTGCCTTCACACGGCAGAGGTCATGGGTTCGAGTCCCGTATCGCCCACCTCGAATCCGCTGGTCAGGCATCTCACGTGGAGGTGCTTGGCCATGCGAACCGGTGGCGCAGTCCGCGAATAGTCCGCAGGATCTCGCCGGTTGTCCTTGCCCGGTACCTTCCGGCGCCGAGCGTTGGCTCTGATTGGTTGGCTTCGCGAGCGCTGACGAGGTGCGCAGCTCCCGCCCAACCGTGGGTCGTCGACCAACCTGCTGTGCCAATTGGTGGAGACCGCGATCGGCAAAGCGGTTCAACGCGACATCGACCAAGGATTTGCCGACGAGGACTCGGCCCAGTTCGAACCAGATGCGTTGGCTGACCGGTCGCATCGGCCTCACGGGCACCCGGCCCAGGTGGCGGCGCCGGTCGAGGTGAAGATCTGTGAGCTCCGGTGAGCTCATTCCGGGTGGGGTCCGAAGCGGCTGGGCTTCGAGCTTGCCCGTTCCGACAGCTGCGAGGGGCCGGTCCCGTCGTTGTCGACGATCTATCGGGTGTTGGTGCGTCACCAGCTCGTTGAGGCCAAGTCGCGGAAGCGGCGTCGGGAGGACTTCCGGCGGTGGGAACGCCCGGTCGCGATGCAGCTGTGGCAGAACGGGCAGCTCGGTCGTCATCGTCCGGGTCAGGGTGCAGAAACCGGTGTGAGGTTCGATGCGGTACTCGATGGTCACGTCGATGTGGCGACCGTCGAAGTACCTGGACTCGATCGTCCACGCCTCGCCCCGGTGGACTCGGGTCACCTCCCAGATGGCTTCGACGGCTGGGCCGTCGGGCCCGTAAGGACCGACGATGTGCTCGTGGAAGGTCCGGCCCAGCTGGGTCGGCCGGTCGGCCTGCGTTCCCGACACGTAGGCGGTGACGGGGTGGGTGCCTTCCCAGTTGCGGGGCGTGGTGACGAAGTCGTACACGTCCTCGGCCGGGCGGGTGATGTCGACGACGGAGGTGGTCGTGTAGACGGCATCACGACCCGCTGTCGATGTCGACGAGGAGCTTCACGGCGCGGCCCTCGGCCATGGCGTCGAGGCCGACGTCGAGCTCGTCGATGCCGATGTGACGCACCCAGCCGTCGGTGACGTACTTGCCGGCGGCCATGTACCCGATGACCTCGGCGAAGTCCGCCGCGGTGTAGGCAAGGGAACCGGTCCAGGTGATCTCACCCATCAGCATGTTGGCGTCCAGCTCGACCGGAGCTCCGTAGATGGCGACCGAGACGGCGTGGCCTCCAGGGCGGAGGGCGCGGAGCGCACCGACGGCGGTGGCAGGTACGCCGGCGGCGTCGATCGCCACGGCCACTCCCTCGCCACCGCTGATCGCCGCGCACTCGGCGATCACATCCGCGGTGGTCGGATCGAGGACGTGGTCGGCGCCCAGGGCGAGCATTGTGGCTCGGCGCTCTGCCGAGGTCTCGACGACGACGATTGGTCCAGCGCCCAGCGAGCGGAGCGCGAACCAGGCCCCGATGCCGATCGGCCCGGCGCCAAACACCACGGCGGGATCGCCCGCCGTGACGCCGCTGCGGCGAACCGCGTGTAGGGCGACCGACATGGGTTCGACCAGGGCACCTTGCTCGAGGCTGACGGCGGCGGGCAGGCGATGCACCATCGCCTCGGTCACGACGGTGCGTTCGGAGAGGCCGCCACCGTTCGCCATGAGCCCGTGGAAAGCCGCTGATCTGCAGGTGTTGTAGGAGCCGGTGTTGCACGGGCGGCAATGCCCGCAGTGGTACAGCGGCTCGACGGCCACCCGGTCCCCCGAGGCGACGGTCGTGACACCGGGACCAACCTCGACGACGGTGCCGGAGAACTCGTGGCCCATGATCACCGGGAGCTGCGCTCCGGTCAGCGGATGGGGGGCGGTCGGGATGAAGAGCGGGCCCATGAGGTACTCGTGGAGGTCCGAACCGCACAGCCCGTTGTGGGCGACGGCGATGGCGACCTCGCCGGGTCCGGGCTGGGGCTCGGGGACGTCCTCGATGCGGATGTCGCGGGCCCCGTAGAAGACGGCGGCGCGCATCAGACGACCGGGATGTTCTCGTAGTAGGGCACGACCACGGCATCGGTCGCGGTGAGGTCGCCGAGCATCATCGTGGTGACCGGGTGGACGACATCGGGGTCGGTCGCCGCGTTGATGCAGTAGGGGACGCCGGCGTCCAGCGCTCGCTTCATGGCTCCGGCGAGGGCGTGGAGCTCCTCGATCCGCTCGCCGGCTCCCCCGAAGGCGATCGCTACGTGTTCGTAGGCGCTGTCGGCCAGGCGGCTGGCGATGATGCCCGACGGGCCGAACACGGCCTCCTGGCCGTGGATCGACATGCCCCAGCCGAGGTTGTTGAACACGACGGTCACGATGGGCATCCCGTGGCGGGCCATGGTGTCGAACTCGGCGATGTGGAACGCGACAGCCCCGTCGCCGGTGATGAGGACCACCGGTCGGTCGGGGAACGCTCGGCTGGCGCCGATGGCGAAGCCCTGTCCGACCCCGAGGGTGCCGAGGTAGCCGATGCGAAGCACCGAGTCGGGCCGCTCGGGAGCAACGAACAGGTCGGCCCACGCCGCACACTCCCCGCCGTCCATCACCACGATGGCGTCGGTGGGCAGCGCTGTCATGATCTCCTTGGCCGCAAAGCCTGGGTGCATCCGCCCGGTGCTCGTGGTGGAGTCGTCGCCGATGAGGCCCTGCACGAACCCGCGTTGTCCCGTCACCGTCTCGGCCCATTCGGAGAAGACGGGCACGATCTCCCGCGATCGAGCCTCAGCGGTCAGCGCCGTGAGGGCCTCCCGGCAGTCGGCCACGACCGGGGCGGCGACGTCGTGGATGCGACCGATCTCGGCCGCGTCGGCGTCGACCTGGATGATCGTCACACCGGCCAGCGGGTCGCCGCGTCCACCAGTGAACATGCCCTGTCGGCAGCCCAGCAGGACGATGACGTCCGGCGCCGCCCCGGCGAACAGGCCAATGGTGTGCAGCGCGGTGACGCCGCCACCCCACATCGGGTGGCTGGCGGGCACGAGTCCGTCGCCCTTGTTGGTGGCGAAGACCGGGATCGACAGCAGCTCGGCGAACTCGATGAGCGCTGCTGAGCAGCGCGAGAGCATGGCGCCGCCACCGACGGCGATGACCGGGCGGTTGGCCGTGGCGAGGACGTCGATCGCATTGGTGACCTCGGTCGAGGTCGGGGCCGGGCGAGGTATGTCGGTCGGGAACGCGGGCATCCGCACCCAGGACTCCGGCACCGGGCGGAACATCACGTCGATCGGGATCTCCAACAGCACCGGCCCGGGCTTGCCCATCGTCGCGTGCCGCAGCGCCAGGGCCACGAGCTCGGGGATCCGCTCGGCGTTCGTGACCCGATGCGCCCACTTGGTCACGGTGGCGGCGCCGGCGACCTGGTCGATGCCGCCTTGCAGGACGTTGCGCTCCTGCTCCCGCAGCGGCGGGGCACCCACGATGAACAGTACCGGGACCGCGTCGAGCATGGCATTGGCCATGGCCGTGATGGTGTTCGTGTAGCCCGGTCCCGACGTCGTCACGCACACCCCCGGGCGCCCGGTCAGCCGGGCGTAGGCCTCGGCAGCGTGGCCCGCCGTGGACTCGTGCCGGGTATCGGTGACCCGCAGAGAGTGATCCGGGCACGCAGCCAGGAACGCATCGAGGTGCCCCCCGTGCAACGTGAACACCTCCGTTGCGCCCGCTGCCTGCAGCGCTCGGGCCAGCAGCACCCCACCGTTCACCGTCGACATGTTCGATCTCCTCGGCCTAGTTGAGACGCTACCTGAGACGAAGTATCATTCAGAGGGGTTCTCCCGTCAAGAGGTTCGAGACGCACTCTCAGCTTTGGTCACCAAATCGAGGAGCGACACGCATGGGCAAGCGCATCCAGAACCGACTCGACACCCAGGCGGCGATCTTCGACGCCGCGGCCGGCCTGATCGACCAGCAGGGCTACGACAACACCTCGGTCGAGGAGATCTGCGATGCCGCCGGCGTGGGTCGAGCCACGTTCTTCCGCTACTTCGAGACCAAGGCCGGCCTGCTCCGCGAGCACAACCGACGCCTGACCCAGGACGCCGCCGCCCGCCTCACCCGGCTGCCGTCCACCGACGTGGGGGCTGGGGCCCAGCTCCGCGTGGTCGCTGATGCCATCCATGACGCGTGGATGTCCGCCGGACCGGGCATGCGCGGCCTCGGCAGCGACGCCGCCGCGCTTGCCGACCCAACCGGGGCCCGCACGCATCCCGATCTGATCCAGCTCGTGCTCGAGATCGTTCGCCAAGGCCTCGCCTCCGGCGAGCTGCGAACCAACCTTTCGCCGCCGCTCGCCGCCTACCTGGTCGTAATCCATCTTGCTGGCGCCGCCGGCTGGTGGTTCGAACACCCCGACGACGACCTGCACTCGCTCCTTCGGGACTCCCTCGACCAATGCCTCAACGGGATCGCTGGCTCGCTGCCCACCCACCGCCGGGACTGATCACAGGCCCGCACCGTCGGTGACGTTCTCGGGGTAGTCCCTCCTCCTCACGGCGTGTCGCCGTCGACCGTGGAAGAGCGACATCTGCTGTGACCTGAAGTTGCGACCGTCCCAAGGTCGAACCGGTGGTGCTGGCCCGCTCGATGGCGGCGAGGAGTTCGGCGTGGCGTTCGCGGTCACCCGAGTAGATCCGGGCCAACCCATGACCCATCGAGAACAATTCTCACGACGGCCGCACGGCACTCGTTTCGAACGACCTCTCGGATGATCCCGGTGCAGGGGTGGGTCGGGGTTAGCACTCAATGCGAACCGTTGACGGCGCGGTAGTTTCATCGCTGTAATTCGTCGAACCACAACATCTGGGCATGGGGCGGACCAACCGGGTCCACATCTTGTGCCGGCGCCGGCCGAGCGGGTCGGGCGAAGGGGACGACGATGACGATGCTGGACGTCGAGCGCGAGCTCGACCGGACGACCGAGGACCGTGACGCGGCGGCGGGCACCATGCAGGTGCGCAAGCGCAACGGCAACCTCGAAGCGGTCGACGTCAACAAGATCGTGAAGGCCGTGAGTCGGTGCGCCACCGGGCTCGACGGCGTGGACCCGATGCGGGTCGCGACGCGGACGATCAGCGGTCTGTGCGACGGGGCCACCACCGACGAGCTCGACTCACTCTCGATCCGCACCGCTGCGGGCCTCATGGCGGAGGAACCGAACTACTCGCGCCTCGCAGCCCGGCTGCTCTCGACGGTGATCGACAAGGAGGTGGCGAACCAGGACATCCACTCGTTCTCCCAGTCGGTCGCCGCATCGCACCGCGAGGGCGTCGTGGGCGAAGCCACGGCGGCGTTCGTCGCCGCCCACGCCCGCAAGCTGAACGACGCGATCGTGGTCGAGCGATCCGGGTTGTTCGAGTTCTTCGGGCTGCGCACCGTGTACGACCGCTACCTCCTGCGCCACCCGGTCACGCGCCTGGTCGTCGAGACACCGCAGTACTTCCTGCTGCGCGTCGCCTGCGGGCTGTCCCGGACCCCAGACGAGGCCATCGGTCTCTACCGACTGATGTCGTCGCTCGAGTACCTGCCCTCGAGCCCGACGCTGTTCAACTCGGGGACGACCCACGAGCAGATGTCGTCGTGCTACCTGCTCGACTCGCCGCTCGACGAGCTGGACTCGATCTACGAGACCTACGCCGACATCGCCCGGCTCTCCAAGCACGCCGGCGGCATCGGCGTGGCGTTCTCCCGGGTGCGGTCACGGGGGTCGCTGATCAAGGGCACCAACGGGCTGTCGAACGGGATCGTTCCCTGGTTGAAGACCCTCGACTCGTCGGTGTCGGCGGTCAACCAGGGCGGTCGGCGCAAGGGTGCGGCGTGCGTCTACCTCGAGACGTGGCACGCGGACATCGAGGAGTTCCTCGAGCTGCGCGACAACACCGGTGACGACGCCCGCCGGGTGCGTCACATCAACCTGGCCAACTGGGTCCCGGACCTGTTCATGCAGCGGGTCGAGAACGACTGGATGTGGTCGTTGTTCGACCCCAAGGTCGTGCGCGAACTGGTCGACCTGCACGGGGAGGCGTTCGAGCGGGCCTACGTCGAGGCCGAGCAGGCCGAGCGCTACGAGCGCCAGGTGCCGGCCCGTCAGCTCTACTCCCGCATGATGCGCACGCTGGCCGAGACGGGCAACGGGTGGATGACCTTCAAGGACGCCGCCAACCGCACGTGCAACCAGACCGGGGTGGCCGGTCGGACCGTGCACCTGTCGAACCTGTGCACCGAGATCATCGAGGTCAGCTCGAACGACGAGACGGCGGTGTGCAACCTGGGATCGGTCAACGTCGGCCGCCTGGTCGACCAGGGGGCGTTCGACTTCGAGCGCCTCGGCGAGATCGTGCGCCTGGCGGTGCCGTTCCTCGACCGGGTCATCGATCGCAACTACTACCCGACGCCCAGGACGGCGTCATCCAACGCCCGCTGGCGCCCGGTGGGCCTGGGCATCATGGGGATCCAGGACGTCTTCTTCCAGCTCGGCCTGGCCTTCGACTCCGACGAGGCCCGGGACCTGTCCCGACAGATCAGCGAGGAGGTCTACTTCCACGCCCTGTGGGCGTCGGCCGAGCTAGCCGAGGGGGCCGGGCCGCACGAGACCTTCGCCGAGACCCGGGCCGCCGCCGGCCACCTGCAGTTCGACCTGTGGGGCGTCGAGCCGACCGACCCCGAGCGCTGGAGCCCGCTCCGGGCACGCATCGCGGCGCATGGTCTGCGCAACTCACTGCTGGTCGCGATCGCGCCCACAGCGACGATCGCTGCGATCGCCGGCTGCTACGAGTGCATCGAGCCGCAGGTGTCCAACCTGTTCAAGCGCGAGACGCTCTCGGGCGAGTTCCTCCAGATCAACACCTACCTGGTGCGCGAGCTCCAGGCCCTCGGGCTCTGGACCGAGGAGATCCGCAACGAGATCAAGCGCGGCGACGGGTCGGTGCAGCACATCGACGCGCTGTCGGCGGAGGTCCGGGAGCGGTTCCGCACCGCCTGGGAGATTCCGCAGCGCTCGCTGATCGACATGGCCGCCGATCGGGGAGCGTTCATCGACCAGAGCCAGTCGCTGAACCTGTTCGTGGCCGCTCCGTCGATCGGCAAGCTCTCTTCGATGTACCTGCACGCGTGGAAGCGCGGCCTCAAGACCACGTACTACCTGCGCTCCCGCCCGGCGACCCGCATCGCCGCGACGCTGGCCGCACCCTCGTCTGCCCCGGCACCGACCGGTGCCGGTCCCGGCGGAGGGCGCCCGACCACCGACACCAGCGACATCAGCGACATCAGCGATGCCGATGCGGTGTCGTGCTCACTCGAGAACCCCGAGACCTGCGAGGCGTGCGACTGATGGCGATCACCGACCTGCTCACCGATCCGATCGCCGCGACGCGGGCGGCCGGCGTCCCTGCCTCCTCGTCCTCCTCGGGCGAGGGTGAGGGCGTCGGTTCCCCGCAGCTCGCACCCCGCCAGCTGCTCGACCCCGGCCTCGACCTCACCCTGCGGCCGATGCGCTACCCCCAGTTCTACGAGCGCTACCGCGACGCCATCCGCAACACGTGGACGGTCGAGGAGGTCGACCTGTCCGACGACCTGGGTGATCTGTCCCGACGCCTGCTCCCGGCCGAGAAGCACCTCGTGAAGCGGCTCGTCGCGTTCTTCGCCACGGGCGACTCGATCGTGGCCAACAACCTGGTGCTCAACCTGTACCGGCACATCAACGCACCCGAGGCCCGCCTCTACCTCTCGCGTCAGCTGTTCGAGGAGGCGCTCCACGTCCAGTTCTACCTGACGCTGCTCGACACGTACCTCGACGACGATGCCGAGCGGGCCGAGGCGTTCGCCGCGGTCGAGAACGTCCCATCGATCCGGACCAAGGCCGAGTTCTGCTTCCGGTGGATCGACTCGCTCGGTTCGCTCGATCGGCTCGAGACCGAGGATGATCGCCGGGCGTTCCTGCTCAACCTGGTGTGCTTCGCCGCCTGCATCGAGGGCCTGTTCTTCTTCGCGGCGTTCGCCTACGTGTACTTCCTCCGGTCGAAGGGGCTGCTCAACGGGCTCGCCGCTGGGACCAATTGGGTGTTTCGCGACGAGAGCGCCCACATGGCCTTCGCGTTCGACGTCATCGACACCGTTCGGGCCGAGCAACCTGAGCTGTTCGACGACCGCTTCGCCGCCCAGGTCGATCAGATGCTCCGCGAAGCCGTCGACGTCGAGACGGCGTTCGCCGCCGACATGCTCGCCGAGGGTGTTCCCGGTCTGGCGGTGGCCGAGACCCGCCAGTACCTCGAGTACATCGCCGACCAGCGGCTCCTCCGCCTCGGGCTCCCCAAGACGTTCGGCTCGTCCAACCCGTTCGGGTTCATGGAGCTCCAGGACGTTCAGGAGCTGGCCAACTTCTTCGAGCGCACGGTCTCGGCCTACCAGGTCGGCATCGAGGGCTCGGTCGCCTTCGACGAGGACTTCTGATCGTCAGATCAGCTATCGGTCGAGGCGAAGGTTCGCTCTGCTCAGGCCCGGCTGGTCGACCGCGCCCGGCGGACCGACGCCAGGCGCTCGCCGGCGATGGCGTTGATGACCGAGATCGCCTGGCGGCCGTCGGCGGCCCACGCCGTGGCGCCGTTGAGGTCGGCGACCTCCGGGCTCCGCACCGCCTGCCCGCCGAGCACGATCGGGATGGATGGGTCGGTCTCGTGGACCGCGGCAATGGTCTCGCGCACGGCGTCGAGGTTGGCGACGCTGGCGACACCGATGCCCACCGCGATCAGGTTGCGGGCTCCGGCCGCCGCGCCGGCGAAGGCCGAGGCAGGGACATCGGCGCCGAGCTCGAGGCAGGTGAAGCCCTCGAGCCGGACGAGGTCGGCCACGATCAGGATCGGCAGGGTGTGCAGCTCGCCGGTCGGTGCGCCGAACACGATGGTTCCCCGAGAGCGACCCGGCTTGCGGAACCGGGCCCCGAGGCGGGCCACGACCCGCGTGGCGGTCGCCACCGCGAGGTACTCGGCCGCAGGAGGTTCGGTCGACGACCAGGTGCGTCCGCTGATCTCATCGATGGCGGGGACGATGATGTCGAGGTAGCAGTCGACCGGCGCTCGGCCAGCGGTCAAGGCGCGTTCGATCACCTGCCAGGCCACGATCTCGTCCCCCTCGACCAGCGCGGATGCCATGCGCTCGGACCAGTCAGCGCGGTCGGACGAACGCGGCGATGGGGCGTCGGTGGGATCGCCGGCGATGAATCGGTCGAGGTCGTGGCGCCCGATGATCCAGCCCCCCGCCTCCTGGCGTGCAGGCAACCGGCCGGTTCGCACGTAGCGGTAGGCGGTCATGTAGTGGACGTCGAGCAGAGCGGCGACCTGCTTGAGGTTGAGCTCCTCAGTCGCCGACGTCACCGAACGACCGTACCCCAGGCACGCGAACCACCGCCTGGGCCGGGTCGGGGTCACCATGGCACCGTGAAGATCGTGTCCCTGCTGCCGTCAGCCACCGAGATCGTCTTCGCCCTACATCGAGGAGATCTCGACGAGGGCGGTGCTACGCCGTGATGTCCTTGACGAGCAGCATGAGCGTCAGGTCATCGATCGGCGAGGGTTCGAACCCGTAGCGGCGAGAGAACGCGGCGATCTCCGCGGTCTTCGCGTGGACCAGGAGAACCCGGACTCCGGTGATCTGGGCGACCTCGAGCGACTTGACGATGAAGTGCTTGAGCAGCGCTGCGCCGAGTCCGTGTCCCTGCCATTTGTCGTCGACGGCCAGGCGCCCGAGCAGAAGGGCCGGGAGTGGGTCGGGCTGGTTGCGCGCGGAGCGTTTGGTGGCTTCGACTCGCAGGCCCAGGTTGGCGCCGATCACGCGCGGCCCGAAGGGGGAGCCGAAATGGAGCGGAGATGGAGCGAAGCCCTTCCTTGCCCTTCATCGAAAGGGTCACCGAAGGACCTCACCGAACAGAAGCACCTGGCGCCTCGCCGTCCCCGGGCGGCTCTCGGCGCTCGTCCTCGCCGTCCCCGGGTTCGAACCAGCGGGCGATGAGCACGTCGGTGGATGAGTGGGCGAGGATCGAGGCGGCGATGACGAGAGCGGCGAGGTGGAACAGCTCGTCGCTGAGGGCGAGTCCGGCTTCGAGGATGAGGAGGGCGTAGACGACCGACGCGAATCCCTTGGGACCGAACCATGCAGCGGCAAGGCGTTCCTTGCGGTTGAGCTTGCTGCGCAGCAGCGCGATGCCGAGCGCGATCGGACGCGCTGCGAAGAGCGCCAGGAGCGCGAAGACGTAGCCGCTGATGCCGATCTCGCCCAGGAACTGGACCGAGATCAGGGCGCCGAAGACGAGGAGCGCGCCGAGCTTGAGGAGCTCGGCGACGAGCTCACCGAACTGGTGGAACGCGGCACGGAGCTCGGGGCTCATCGTCGCGATGGTGATCCCGGCCGAGAACGCGGCGAGGAAGACGTTGGCGTGGGTGAGCAGCGCGATGGCCAGGACGAGCAGGCCGATGGCGAACGCGTTCAGCGGTTCGTAGAAGGTGGTCGCGGAGAAGAACCGGGTCCGCTCGAGGCGGATGGCGACGTAGGGGACCCCGACGCCGAGCGCGATGCCGGCGAGGACCTCGGTCACGATCGAGAACCCGTTGACCGAGTTGGCGCTGGCGGCCGCGAGGAGCACGACGACGACGGGAAGCGCGAGGCCATCGTTGAGGCCGCTCTCGACGTTGAGGAGGTTGCGGAGGCGGTAGGGGATCTCCTCGCGCCCGACGATCGCGGCGGCGAACACCGGGTCGGTCGGGCTCAGCGCCGCAGCGAGGAGGAAGGCCTCGAGCCAGGGGAGGCCGGCGACGGTGTGGGCGAGGAGCGCGGTGATGACGAGCGTGAGGGGCAGGCCGAACACGAGGGCGCGACCTGGGAGTCGCCAGGCGTTGCGGAGCTCGGGGAGGCCGACGCGCATGCCGTCGGTGAAGAGCACGCTGAACAGCGCCAGCTCGGCGAGGATCGCGACGATGGGATCGTCGGGTTGGATGTCGATGATGCCGAGCGAGCCTTCGCCGAGGATGAAGCCGCCGACGAGGAAGAGCGCCGCGGTGGAGAGCACCGTGCGATGAGCGAGGCTCGAGACCAGCACCGAGAGGAGGAGGAGGGCCGCGAAGGCCAGGAGAAGTTCCACCGGATCAACCTATGGGTCCCCTTGCGTGACGGTGGTGGTTGGTGGTGCCGAGGACCTCAGGGCGCCGCACCATCACCTTCCTCGATCGGCGCGGCGCCGGCCTGGCACCGAGTGACGCGGTTCGCAGGCTCCGGAGACAGACGACCCAGTCGGGACGTCAACCCACTGCGGCGATGAGTTCGTCCTCGGTCATCGTGGGCCGGCCATCGATGTCTCGAGACGTGGCCATCTCGTCGAGCTTGCGTCTTCTGTGGGCGCCTTGCGGCTGGGTCGTTCAGCGAGCAGATCCGCACGCCCTCATCCGAGCAGGGTCCGTCGCGCGTCCTTCATGAGCAGGACCAGGTGAAGCTGGTCGGTGGGGCTTCGGAGCAACTCCGGGACGAGGTGGAGGTAGAAC
This sequence comes from Acidimicrobiales bacterium, assembly GCA_038235385.1. Taxonomy (GTDB): domain Bacteria; phylum Actinomycetota; class Acidimicrobiia; order Acidimicrobiales; family Acidimicrobilacustridaceae; genus JBBSTY01. The sequence continues at coordinate 14,730 of JBBSTY010000035.1, forward strand.
GCCCGAGCGTCGTCCGATTCGGCGTGGATGAGCAGTCCGCGACAACCGATCTCGCCGCTGAGGCTGAGCAGGCGGGTGATGACGTCTGTGAGCATGCCGGCACCGAGCCCGAGGCCCTCGTGGTCGGCGTGGACGCCGAGGCGTGCCAGGAGGGCGACGGGTTGGGGGTAGCGGCCAGCGCCCTTGCCGAGACGTGCGGGAGCGGACTCGACGTCGAGGTGAGCCATGCACCACGCGTAGTAGGCGACGACGTCATGGCTGCCGGCGGACGTGGCGACGAACACCTTCGTGCCACCGGACGCGGCCGACTGGCTTGCGTGCCAGCGAAGCCATTCGGTCTGTTCGGATGAGCGGCAGACGAACTCGTCGAGTCGGTCGTCGGGTTCGAGCGGCCGGGGCGGCCGGTAGCGGGTCACTCGGTGAACGGAGAGGGCCGTTGCATCAGACGCGCGAGCCCGGCGAGCTCCTTCGCGGAACGGCGGTTGATCCGCTCCCATTCGGCTGCGGCGTCGGCGTCGAGCGTGAAGCGATCTCGGTCGGCGAGAACCCGCCGGGCGGCATCGGTGAGGTGCTCGACGACGAAGGAGGTCAGATCCGTGCCCGAGACCTCAGCGGCGCGGTCGATCAGCTCACGTTCTTGAGCTGTGGTGCGCACCTCGAGTCGGCGGTCGCGGGTTCGGGTTGGGGCGGTCATGGTCCCATCTCCTTGTGTCCGGCCACCGTACGGCCAGGGTTGTCCGGATGCAACCGACCGCCAGCGCCGACGCGACGTCGTCCTCCTTCACCCCGTGGATGGCCAGGCCGGCGAGGCGGTGGAAGGGTCCTCTGGGCCAGTTCGCGGACCAGGTCGGTCCCCTCGCCGCCGTGAGCGCGTCGGGCAGCTCGAAAGCGCCAAGCTCATCGAGAGCCATCGGCGTGAGCTCCTCGGTGTGGAAGGCCTGCGGATCGTCAGAGGGGCAGCGTGTTGCGGAGCACGCCGGTTCCCTCGGCGCGCTCGGCCAGGATCGCCATGAACGCGAGCGTGTCGATCCGGATCGACACGCCGCCCGATCCCGAGGTGAACGAGCCGCCAGCGGGGCCAGTGAGCTCGAGGGTGAAGGGCTCGTCGAAGTAGCTCGCCCACTCGGCGACGACGTCGGCGATGATCCGTCCGTCGTGCTCGGCGTCGAGCTCCATCGGCCGTTTCGTGGCGGCGGCGATGTCCATGCGGTGCGCCCACACATCGCGGGTGAATCCCATGTCGAACAGGTACGCCAGTCGTTGGCGTCCGACCGGCGAGGGCAGGTTGAGCAGCGGGAGGCGCCTGATGGGCTTGGGGAGCTTGGTTCGGGCGAGGCGGGCCGTCTCGGAGTTGACGTCCCACTCGGCGATGAGCTCGTCGGTGCTGAGGTGCTCGCGTTCGCGGACTTGGACCTCGTTCATGCCGTCCCACCAGTACTGGGCCCCGATCTCCTTCTTGACGGGTTGGCCGGCCCGGACCTGGCGCGCGAACTCGCGCGGCGAGGTCTGACTGGCGGCGGCGCCGACGACGTGTGCGGCCATCGCCCGCACGTCCCAGCGTTCGCAGTCGGTCGGAGTGGACCAGTCGTCGGGGCCGAGGCTGCGCAGCTGCCCGGCGAACCGGCGGTTCTCGACGGCAGCGATCGCCATGGCTTCGTCGTGGGTGATGCGATCGATCCTGGCGACGTCGACAGCGGAGTTGGTCATCATCGGGGAGCCCCTCTCGAAGTGGATCTCTTGGTGGGTGTGGTCGAGGTCGTGGAACTGCGCAGCCGGGTGACCTCGTCGAGGTACATGTCGACGGTTCGACGCGACAGTCGCACCCAGCGATCTCCGCCAGGGTCGTTCGCGACCTGTTGGTGCGCGAGACCCGACACGAGAGCCGTGAACAGGTCGATGTCACCGGAGTCGGATACACCGGCGGCGGCAAGGCGCCGCTGGCCGATCGCGTAGAAGTCCTCGGCGACGGCGTAGGAGTCCGCCGACGGCTCGAAGCCGGGGATCGTGCGTTGGAAGAGCAACTGATGGCGAACGGTGTCCGCGGCGGAGAACCGAGTGATCTCCTCGACGAGCTCGACGAGCGCCTCGTGCGGATCGTCACCCTCGGAGAGGGCCGTGACGGTCTCGATCAGTTGCCGGTTGCCGTCGGCGAACATCGCGTCGTAGAGCGCGAGCTTCGAATCGAAGTAGGCGTACAGCGACGGCTGGCGGAGCTCGACCTGGTCGGCCAGATCCCGAAGTGAGATGGCCGCGAGGCCGTCTCGTCGAGCGAGGGCCCACGCCTCGGCCACGATCCTGTCCCGTTTGGCGAGGTGTCGTTCTCGGCGTCGGTCGGTTGTCGGTGGGGACACAGAGCTCATGCGGTCCTTCGAAGCGGGGATGGGACGGGTCAGCTCACGGCGAGAAGTAGACCTATCATTCATCGAACATCTATCAAGCATAGAAAATCTATCGTCGATAGACAAGTAACGATGCAAAATGGTCGAGGAGCGAAGCGGAGTCCGTCCGACCGACGATCAGCTCGAAGGCGCTGGGCAGCGGCGCACCTCGGTGCTTTCGGCGCGTTTGTAGGGTGTCGGCATGGACGAGACCCGGATCGTCATCGCGTGCAGCGGATGCGGGACGTTCTGGGACCCCGCGGCCGAACCGGCGGCGTGCACGGACTCGTCCCACGAGCATCACCGATTCGAATCGCACCTCCACCGGAGTCGTGTCGTGCTGCCAGACGCCACGGACGTGACCGCGGTGTCCTTCGGCAGCGCCGATCCCTACGCCCGGGAGGCGCGCCCCGATTTCGGGCTGTACCTCGACGAGCGGTGGCAGCCGCCGTGGCCCCACGACCACCTGGACTGGCCCGACTTCGGAGTCCCAGGCGATCCGGTGGTGGTCGTCGCAGCGTTCGAGTCGCTGCTCCAGCGCGCCCGGTCCGGTCAACGCGTCGAGATCGGCTGCTACGGCGGACACGGCCGCACCGGCACCGCGCTCGCCGGTCTTGCCATCCTCTGCGGTGCCGCGCCGGACGAAGCCGTCAGCTGGGTGCGAGCCACCTACTGCGAGCGTGCGGTCGAGACCGACGAGCAGGAGGCCTTCGCCCGCACGCTCATCCGCTGACGCGCAGCGCACAGGCGCGAGTCGTTCGTCGTTGGCCCGGGCGGTATCCCACTCGGTCGCGATCCCGGGCCTGCGGGACCCATCGCGTCGCTGTCGGGTCGCTCGATCGGGTCGAGAACGGGGTCGGCAACTTCTCGTCGATGCGCGACAGTGGGGGACGCAGCCGGGGCTGCGCCGGTTGTCCGTGTCTCGAAGGGGGACCCATGACGACGACGAAGGTGTACCAGCTCCCGGTGGAGAAGACGGGGTGGCAGACGGCCGACAAGTCTGGCACCGCCACCTTCACCTGGGACTACGACGACGGTCGCGAGAAGCTCATCAACCTGTACGACAAGGGCAAGCGCAAGCAGTGGGACGCCGCTGAGCGGATCGACTGGAACCACCAGCCCGACCTCGACAACCCGCTGCTGCTGCCCGACGAGCTCGTCCCGATCTTCGGTTCACCCGTGTGGGACAAGCTCACCGAGAAGGAACGAGGCAATGTGCGCCGCCACGTGGTCGCCTGGCAGTTCAGCCAGTTCCTCCATGGTGAGCAGGGTGCCTTGATCTGCACCGCCAAGATCGTGCAGACCGTCCCCGACATCGACTCGAAGTACTACGCGGCGACGCAAGTCATGGACGAGGCTCGTCACGTCGAGACGTACTCCCGCTACCTCGACAAGATCGAGACCGCGTACCCGATCAACCCGAACCTGCGCTCGTTGCTCGACGACGTGCTCAGCGACTCCCGGTGGGACATGACCTACCTCGGCATGCAGATCCTGATCGAGGGGTTGGCGCTCGCTGCGTTCGGCCTCATCCGCAACACCGCCGGCGATCCACTCGGCAAGGCGGTCAACGCGTACGTGATGCAGGACGAGGCCCGCCACGTGATGTTCGGCCGGCTCGCGCTGCGCGACTACTACCCGCAGCTCACGCAGGCCGAGCGCGACGAGCGGGAGGAGTTCTGCGCGGACGCCTGCTACCGGATGCGCGACCGCTTCCTCGGGGAGGAGCTCTGGCAGTGCCTCGGCTACGACCCCGACGACTGCATCGAGTACGTCGAGCACAGCGAGACGCAGCGCATCTTCCGCAGCCTGCTGTTCACCCGCATCGTGCCGACGCTCAAGGACGTCGGCCTCTGGGGTCCCAAGATGCGAGAGACCTTCGCCGACATGGGGGTGATCGGCTACGAGAGCACCGATCTCGACGCGGTGATGGCCGAGGACGAGGCGGTCGCCGAGGGCATCGACCTCGAACGGCACGACCTCACCGACGCGATCGCTCTCGGCGGCGGGAGCTGACCCGCGCCGGGCCGGATGGGCGCGATGGCTGGTGCCGCCGAACGGAGCGGGCGCGTCGTAGGCGAAGCTCACCGGTGTCTCGCCCCCCGGGCGGCGGTCCGTCGATTCGTGGGGCGCACGCCGTCGACCCAGTCGGACGGTCCTGGACCTCGACGTGGGGCTCCTTCCAGACGCGGAGGCGCACGGTGGATGGTTCCACGTCGCGGGTTCGAGGGTGGGCCCGCACCCGTCCGACCGACGCCACAGCGGATCGCTAGGCTCCGTCGCCATGCGTGCCCGATCTCTTGCCGTTGTCGCGATCAGTGCGATCCTCCTCGTGTCCGTGTCGTCGGCGGGGGCGGTCACGTCGCCGCCGGTCGACCAGTCGGACTTCGGCCCGGTCGCCGACTGGAGCACCGTCACCGGCACCGACGGCAGGGTGTACTTCGCCGATCAACACGGTCGAGCGCTGCAGCTCCACGGGTTCAACGCCAAGACGAGGGACCCGTCCGGCACCCTCACCGACGCCATCTTGGATCAGGTCACCGAGCGCGGGCTCGACCACTACCGCATGACGATCTACTGGCAGTTGATCGAGCCCACCCAGGGCAACTACGACGAGGCCTACCTCGACAACATCGTGACCGCAGTCAACCGCAGCGCCGCACACGGGGTCCGGGTGATCCTCGACATGCACCAGGACCTGTACGGCGAGGCGTTCGGCTCCACCGGTGCTCCGAGCTGGGCCACGCGGGTCGATCCGGGGACACCGCCCTTCGTCGACGACGACAGCTCGTGGCTGATCAAGCACCTGCAGCCCGCCGTCCAGTCGGCGTTCGACCACCTCTACAACGATGCCGACCTCCGCCAGGCCCAGAGCGATGCGTGGATGCAGGTGGTCAACCGCGTGAAGGACCTCCCGGGCGTTCTCGGCTACGACCTCATGAACGAACCGTTCGGGAAGATCTTCCCCGGGCTCCCGGGCGAAACGCTGTACGACACGATCGCCCGGATCGAGCAGACGCAGCTCACCCCCATGTACCAGCGGCTGACGGATGCGATCTCGGCCGTCGACCCCGATCATTGGGTGTTCATCGAACCGCCGAACGTCGCGTCGCTCGGCGTGTCCACCTCGCTCGGTCGGGTGGACGGGCCGAAGGTCGCGTTCTACCCGCACATGTACGACCCGTCGCTCGAGTTCTCCACGTACGACCCGAACGTCACCTACACGTACGACCCGGAGTTCTTCCAGAAGTGGGCGGACGCGATCGCCGGCTACGTCGACGAGAACCCGATGCCGATGCTCGTCGGCGAATGGGGCGTCGCCGTCCCCGAGGCCCCGATCTTCGGTGAGTTCGTCCGGCAGTCGCTGGCCACGATGGACGAGGTCGCATCGGGCTGGTCGCACTTCAGCTACTGCAACGGCAGCGGCTACTGCCCGGTCGACGACGCGGGCAACGATCGACCCAACATCGGCCAGATCTTCGAGCCCTACGCCCGGGCGATCGCCGGTGCACCGACGTCGAGCACGTACGACTTCACGACGCGGGCCCTCTCGGTGACCTACCACGACAACGCCGCGACCGGCGCGACGGAGATCTTCATCCCCGCGTCGCGTTCGTATCCCGAGGGGTGGATCGTCACCTCCACCGACAGCCCCACCTCGTGGTCGTCGACCTTCGACGCCGCCACGGGTGTGCTGTCGGTCTCCCTGCCCGACACCGCCGGGGATCACCGGATCTGCGTGGTTCCCGTCGGGACCGTGGTCGAGGGCTGTGGGTCGCCAGCCGTGGCGCCGCCGGTCACGACGACGCCGACATCACCGGACACGACGGCGATGGTGCCGGGCGCGAGCTCGACGGTTCCGGCCAGCCCACCCGTGCCGGTCGCACCGATCGACGCGGGCCTGTCGCCGTCGAGGCCGGCGGCCAGCCGGGCGACGCCCGTCGTCGCCCAGCCGACCTACACCGGCTGATCCAGCCGAGGCGGGGCGTCGACCATCGCCGAGGGTCCGGCCCACGATCCGTGCAACGTCACATGTAGCGACTCCACCGCCGCGTCGCTCGTGATCGCACCACCCGCACGCCGCAGGCGGCAGTACCCGGCGGCCTGGGTTGCTTCAGAGCAGGCCGCGTGAGGCTCCGCCGTCGACGGGCATCCCGACGCCGGTCACGAAGCGCGCGTGCACGCTGCAGAGGAACGCCACCACGGCCCCGAAGTCACCCGGGTCACCGAGCTCCGCGCACGGTATGTCGGCTCGCAGGTCGGCCAGGTCCTGGGCGCTCAGGTGTCCGAGCCGGTCGGTGACGTGCACGCCCGGTTGCACCGAGTTCACCGTCACGCCGTCCGGCGCGACCTCGGTCGCCAGAACCTTGAGGAACCCGGTCACGCCGGCGCGGGCCGTGGACGACGCCACGAGCCGGCCGATGGGCTGACGCGCCCCGATGGACGTGATGGCCACCACCCGACCCCAGCCGGCCGCCTGCATGATCGGGACCGCCTGCTGGCACATGGCGACGGTGCTCAGCAGGTTGAGGTCGAGCGCGGCCTGATAGGCCTCGAGGCGGGTGGTGGCGAACGTGCCGGGCGGGGGCCCACCGGCGTTGGCCACCAGGATGTCCACGCCGCCCAGCCGGTCGGCCGCCTCGTCCACCAGGGCTGCGGCGCCTGCGGGCGACGAGACGTCGGCCCGGACGGTCACGACGTCAGCGCCCCCGTCGCGCATGGCTCGCCCGGCGGCGGCGAGGCGGTCCGGGTCACGGCCGCTGATCGCCACCCGTACGCCATCGCGGGCCAGGGCTCGCGCCGCCGCCAGCCCGAGACCGGCCGACGATCCGGCCACCACCGCCCGTTTGCCCTCGATGCCCAGATCCATGTCGTCGACCTCCTCGGCGTCGATCTTCTCACCCGTCGCTCGACGGTCGCCGTCATCGACCGTCCAGACGAGGCAGCCGACGGGCATCGCCGTCGAACGTCGCGGCCAGGGCGGCGTCTACGTCGAGCGGGTTGCGCTCGGGAAGGCACGAGCGATCGCCGCCGCGCAGCCCGGCGCGGTGGTCGTCGCGGCGGACACGACGGTCGTGCGTGACGGCCAGATCCTCGCCAACCCACCGATGCGTCGCCGAAGTCGGACTCGAGCGACTGGTCCCCGCCGGTCGGGGCCGACCGGGAGCGATGCGGACGGGGGGTCGAGACAGCCTCGGGTCCTGCGTCGAGCGGAACCGTATAGGGTGATGACATCACGAGGTGATAGTATGATGAAAGTATCAGATACTTGCCGCGGGGGCGGACCCGGTCCGGCTGCACGACGAGCCCCCTTGCTGGGGGCCCGCCAGCGGAGAAGGAAAGCCGTCCGTTCGCCCCACCCGCGTTCGACTCCACTCCACACCGACTCCACACCGACTCCACACCGACTCCACACCACACCACTCGGCGCGCCTTCGTCTCGCCGACCGATCCTCGAGCACCTACTCGACGGAAGGAATGCGCTGTGTCCGCCCGCAAGGAGGCCATCGAGGCCGATCTGAACCGGCCGCTGAACGAGATCAAGGCCGACCTGTTCAAGGCCCTGGGTCACCCGGCTCGGGTGCGCGCGCTCGAGGTCCTGACCGAGGGCGAGCGCACCGTGGGCGACCTGCAGCCGCTTGTCGGGATCGAGTCGTCGCACCTCTCCCAGCAGCTCGGGATCCTGCGCCGTGCCGGGCTGGTCTCGACGCGCAAGGACGGCTCGTCGGTCTTCTACGCGCTCCGAGACCCGCTCGTCGCTGAGCTGCTGGCCATCGCCAAGAAGCTCCTGTTGGTGGGACTGACCGAAACCCGCGATCTGCTCGACGGTCTCACCGCCGAGCTCCACGAGCGATGAGCGGCGCCACCTCGGAGCGCGTCGGCCCCCGACCGTCGGTCAGGACCGGCTTGCGAGCGTTGCTTCCCTCCCGCGACGACTACGTGGGGCTGTCGCGCTCGTGGCGCGGCGACATCGTGGCGGGCGTCACGGTCGGTGTCGTCGCGCTGCCGCTGGCGCTCGCGTTCGGCATCACGACCGGCCTCGGCGCGGCGGCGGGTCTCACCACCGCCATCGTTGCCGGCCTGGTCGCGGGCATCCTGGGCGGTTCGAACGTGCAGGTGTCGGGCCCCACCGGCGCCATGACCGTCGTCCTGGTCCCGGTCGTCGCCCGTTACGGGTCCGAAGCCGTCGTGGTCGTCGGGGTGATCGCCGGGCTGTTGGTCATGGCCGCCGGGGTGTTCCGGCTCGGCCGTGCGCTCGCCTACATCCCCTGGCCGGTGATCGAGGGCTTCACCCTCGGCATCGCCGCCATCATCTTCCTGCAGCAGGTGCCCGCCGCACTCGGCGTCGCCAAACCTGAAGGGGAGAACACCGCAGCCGTCGCCGCCAGCGCCGTCGGCGATGGGTTCGTCAACGGCAGCGTGCAGTCGATCGCGCTGGTCGCGATCGTCGTGGCGGTCATGGTGGTCGGTCCACGACTGCACCGGGCCGTCCCGGCGTCGCTCCTCGCGGTGATCGTCGCCACCGGCCTTGCGCTCGTCGCGGGGTGGGACGTCGCCACCATCGGCGCCCTGCCCAGCACCCTGCCCACACCGACCATCCCAACGGTCGCGTTCGCCGACCTCTCCCAGTACGCCGGTGCCGGTTTCGCGGTCGCGCTCCTCGCTTCGATCGAGAGCCTCATGTCGGCCAAGGTCGCCGACGGCATGACCGACGTGACCCGCCACAACCCCGACCGCGAGCTCTTCGGCCAAGGCATGGCCAACATCGTCGCGCCGCTCTTCGGGGGCATGCCCGCCACCGGAGCGATCGCCCGTACCGCCGTCAACGTGCGCGCCGGCGCCCGCACCCGGGCTGCCGCGATCGCTCATTCGTTCACCCTCGTGCTGGTCGTCCTGTTCGGATCGAGGCTCGTCGCCGCGATCCCGCTCGCCGCGCTGGCGGGGGTGCTGATGGTCACCGCGGCGCGCATGGTCGAGGTCCACAACGTCCGAGCCGTCCTGCGGTCGACCCGCTCCGACGTCGTCGTCCTCACACTCACCGCCGTCGCCACCGTCGCGTTCGACCTCATCGTCGCCGTCGAGATCGGGGTCGCCGCCGCAGCGATCCTCGCGCTGCGCAACGTCGCCCGAAGCACGACGTTCGCGCCGACACCGATCGATCGCGAGGTCGACACGGACGAGGAGCGCGAGCTGCTCGACGAGCACATCGTCGCCTACCGCATCGACGGAGCGCTCTTCTTCGGCGCGACCCAGCGCTTCCTCAACGAGCTCGCCCGAGTCGCCGATGTGCGGGTCGTCATCCTCCGGCTCCCCGACCTCCAGGTCCTCGATGCCACGGGCGCCCAGGCGATCGGCGAGATCGTCGCCGACCTGGAACGCCGCGGCATCACCGTCCTGCTCAAGGGCCCCCGCCCCGAACACGAGCGTCTCCTGCGGTCGGTCGGCGCGCTCGACCACGTGGCCTCGGAGCACCACGTCTTCACCCACCTCGACGACGCCGTCGCCCACGCGCGCATCCACGCCCGAAGCACCGAACACGACCCCACGGCCTGCCCCCCGGCGGAAGCTGCCTGACGGGCAGGTCTGTCGGATGACCCGACCTCGGTCGGGACCCGGGTGGCGCCGCGCCGATGCCGGGTATCATCGACGTGGTCGTGGACCCACGACCTGCGCCACGGAGATCACCCTCGCGGGAGGATCATGTCGTTGCTGTCGCTGATCTGGCACGACGTCTGGGTCAAGAAGACGCGCTCGGTGCTGACCGCCCTGGCCATCGCGGTCGGGGTGATGACGGTCGTCACCCTCGGGATCGTGACCGACAGCATCCGCGCCACCGCCGCCGGCGTGCTCGAGGTGGGCTCGGCCGACTTCACCATCGCCCAGCAGGGCGTGTCCGACATCCTCCAGAGCGCCATCACCGATGCCCAGTTGGCGCAGGTCGCCCAGGAACCCGGTGTCGCCAGCGCGGTTGGGGTGTTGCTCGACACCGAGAACCTGAACCCCGAGAACCCGTTGGTGGTCGAGATCGGGATCGACCCCGACGACCTCAGCGACTTCGGGGTCCAGATCGTCGGCGGGAAGGCCTTCGATGCCAACGCCACCGACCAGGTGATGCTGGGCTCGCGCCTCGCCGCCAACCTCGACACCCAGGTCGGCCAACAGATCACCATCGCCGACGGCCCCAAGACGGTCGTGGGCATCTTCAACACCGGCAACGTGTTCGGGGACTCGGCGGTCATGTTCCCGCTGGTGCCGTTCCAGGCCTACGAGAAGCAACCCGGCGGCTTGTCGCTGTTGTTCGTGAAGGTCACCCCCGGCAGCGACGTGGCCACGGTGGAACAGGCGATCGACGATGCGCACCCGACGCTGGTCGGCATCGCCAGCCTGGCCCAGTTCGGTCGAGCCGACAGCAGCTACCAGCTGATCACCGCCGCCGATCAGGCGGCCACGATCGTCGCCATCGTGATCGGCGCCATCATCGTCATGAACACCATGTTGCTGTCGCTCGTCGAGCGCTACCGCGAGTTCGGGATCCTGCGCGCCATCGGATGGACGCGCCGTCGCATCGTCGCGCTCGTCCTCGGCGAGGCGATCATGATCGGGTTCGCCGGAGCGGCCATCGGCGTGGGGCTGGCGTGGGGCCTGGCCACGATCCTCAGCCGGCTCCCGGACCTCGTCGGGATCCTCCACCCCACCTACACCGCCGGAGTCTTCGTTCGGGCTCTGTTGACCGCCGGCGCCGTGGCCTTCCTCGGCGCGCTGTACCCGGCCGTGCGGGCGGCCCGGCTCTCACCGTTGGAGGCGCTGCGCCGTGAGTGACATGCCGACGGCCATGATCGAGGCCATCGACCTCCGCAAGTCCTACGACGGCGGGGTGATCGAGGCGCTCGACGGGGTGACCCTCACCATCGCACCACAGGAGTTCGTCGCCATCACCGGCCCGTCCGGGTGCGGGAAGTCCACGCTGCTGCACATGCTCGCCGCGCTGGACCGACCCGACTCCGGCACGATCACTGTCGACGGCCACGACCTCACCGATCTCCACCAGCCCAACCGGTACCGACGGGATGTGATCGGGCTCGTCTTCCAGCTCCACAACCTCCTGCCGCACCTGAACGCCCGCCAGAACATCGAGGTGGCGATGATGGGAACGGGTCACTCGCGCAAGGAACAACGGGCCCGGGCCAACGAGCTCCTCGCCGCCGTCGACCTGGGCGGCCTCGAGGAGCGGCGACCTCCGCAGCTCTCGGGGGGTGAGCGCCAGCGGGTGGCGATCGCACGCGCCCTCGCCAACCACCCGCAGGTGCTGTTGGCCGACGAACCCACCGGCAGCCTCGACAGCGCTGCGGTCGAGCGCACCCTGGCGTTGCTCGCCAGCCTCCGCCGCGACAGCGACGTCACCATCGTGATGGTGACCCACGATCCCGTGGTGGCGGCGGCCACCGACCGCACCATCCACCTGCGCGACGGGCGCGTGAGCGCCTGACCCGGTGCCGGGTCCACCGACGCCGGTCAGCGGTGGTGGTCAGCGAGGTAGGGGCTGGCGGTGGCTCCAGTGCGCCGCCCTCCGGTGGATGCGGTGGGTGCGTCCGCGGGCGAGCGGTCGTGTCGTCGTCGCGGACTGGGACCGGTAGAAGACGTACTTGGCGATCTCGACGCACAGCAGGTATGCGACGACGAACGCAACCAGCATTGCGAAGAAGGTCAGGGGGAGGGGGCCGAACCCGAGCGCGTCGTTGAGAGGGCTCTGGGGGATGACGATGCCGATCGCGACGACGACGAGCACCGACACCAGCAGCGGTGTGGACGGCCGGCTTCGGGTGAACGGGACCCGACGGGTGCGGATCACGAACACGATGAGTGTCTGGGTGGCGAGGGACTCCACGAACCAACCGGACCGGAACTCCGGCGCGGAGGCGTGGAACACCCACAGCATCACGGCGAACGTGGCGAAGTCGAAGATCGAGCTGATCGGCCCGAAGCGGATCATGAACCGGCGGATGAAGCCGAGGTCCCAGTGCGACGGGCGATGCAACTGCTCCTCGTCGACGTTGTCGGTGGGGATCGCCATCTGGCTGGCGTCGTACAGGAGGTTGTTGAGCAGGATCTGGAACGGGAGCATCGGCAGGAAGGGGAGGAAGGCCGCGGCGACGGTGACGCTGAACATGTTGCCGAAGTTCGATGACGTACCCATCAGGACGTACTTGATGGTGTTGGCGAAGATCCGACGTCCTTCGGCGATGCCGTCGGCGAGGACGTCGAGGTCGCGTTCGAGCAGGATGATGTCGGCGGCGTCCTTGGCGACGTCGGACGCCGAATCGACCGAGATCCCGACATCGGCGTGATGCAGGGCGAGGGCGTCGTTGACCCCGTCGCCGAGGAACGCGACCGCAGCCCCGGCGCGGCGTTGGGCCTGCACGATTCGAGCCTTCTGCTCGGGGCTGACCCGGGCGAAGATCGAGGTGCGGGCGACCACATCGACGAGGTCGGTGTCGTCGAGGTGGTTGAGGTCGGTCCCGGTGAGCGTCCCGAGGGATGCGATGCCGAGCGTCCGACATACCGTTTCGGCGACCACCGGGTTGTCGCCGGTGACGACCTTGACGGTGATCCCGAGGGTGGCGAGCCGGGCGATCGATCGGGCAGCCGAACCCTTGGGCTGGTCGAGGAACGAGATGAACCCGAGGAGGTGCAGGCCCTGCTCGTCGGCCGGGGTGATCCCGGTCAGGTCGGGTGCCGCACGGGTGGCGACGGCCACGACCCGATTGCCGTCGGCGAACTCACGGTCGAGGACCCGTCGGGCATCGTCGGACACGTCGATGCAGCGATCGAGCACGCCCTCTGGTGCGCCCTTGGTGATGAGCAGCGTCTGGTCGTCGTGGTCGACCAGCACGGAGACGCAGCGGCGGTCGTGGTCGAACGGGGCGACGGCGATCCGGCGGTAGCCGGCGATCCGCTCGACGGTCGATCCGGGCGCCTCCCACAGTGCGAGGTCGAGCGAGTTGCCCCCCACGGCTCCGGTGTCGGTGAGCGAAGCCTCGTTGCACACGAGGCCGAGGACCTGCACCTGGTCATCAGCGGCCCCGGAGGTGTCGATGGCTCGCTCGAAGCTGATCTGGCCCTCGGTGAGCGTTCCGGTCTTGTCGGTGAGGAGCAGATCGATGTCACCGAGATCCTCGATGCACACCAGCCGCCTCACCAGGACCTTCTTGGCCGCGAGGCGCCGCGAACCGGTCGCGAGGCTGGTGGACACGACGGCGGGGAGCAACTGGGGGGTGATCCCCACCGCAACGGCCAGCGAGAAGAGCACGGCCTCGATCACCGGCCGGCCGAGGACGACGTTCACGACGAGGATCGCCACACTGAGTGCAGCCGCGACCCGAGCGAGAAGACCGGAGAAGCGGGTGAGCCCGATCTGGAACTCGGTCTGTGGGTGCCGTTCTCCGAGGCCAGTGGCGATCTGGCCGAACCGGGTCGCTCGGCCGATGGCGACGACGACGGCATCGGCGGCGCCCTCCTTCACGACGGTCCCCATGAACAGGCACGACGCCATCTCGGCGAGTGTCGAACCGGGAGGCACCGCCTCGA